>JBEKNT010000032.1:0-27217 GCA_049522565.1 Acetobacteraceae bacterium | reverse complement strand
CCCAGCGCGCGGCGGCCGGCGCCCGCACACCCTCAGGTCGCAGCCGCGGGTGAGTCATGGAACCGGCTGCCGCCGTGTTACGCACAACCGGACAGTCGCTCACCCTCGCCGCTTCGCGCCTCGACCTCTCCCGCGTCGTGGGCGAGGTTCAGGGGCCCTCGAACGGGTCCTTCATCAGGATGGTGTCGTCCCGCTCCGGGCTGGTGGACAGCAACGTCACCGGGGCCTCGACCAATTCCTCGATCCGGCGCACGTATTTCACCGCCTGCGCGGGCAGGTCCGCCGAGGATCGTGCGCCGCGGGTCGAGCCAGACCAGCCCTCCAGCGTTTCGTATTCCGGTTGCGCGGCGGCCTGGGCACCCGGCGCGGCGGGCAGGTGGCGGAAGCGCTCGCCACGGATGCGGTAGCCGGTGCAGATCTTCAACTCCGGCAGTCCGTCCAGCACGTCGAGCTTGGTCAGCGCCAGCCCGTGGATACCGCCGACCTTGACTGCCTGGCGCACCAGCACCGCGTCGAACCAGCCGCAGCGGCGGCGGCGGCCGGTGACCGTGCCGAACTCCGCCCCGCGATCGCCGAGCAATTGCCCGGTGGCATCGGTCAGTTCGGTGGGGAACGGGCCGGAACCGACCCGCGTGCAATATGCCTTGGCGATGCCAAGCACGAACCCCACCGAGGACGGCCCCATCCCGGAACCGGCGGCGGCGGTGGCAGCGACGGTGTTGGAGGACGTGACGTACGGGTACGTCCCGTGATCGACATCCAGCATCACCGCCTGGGCGCCCTCGAACAGAATGCGCTTGCCGGCGCGGCGCGCCTCATCCAGCCGCTCCCAGATCGGCTCGGCGAAGGGCAGGACCAGCGGCGCCAGCGCCATCAGACGGTCCAGCAGCGCCTGCTTGGCGAAAATCGGCGCACCCAGCCCGGCCAGCAGCGTGTTGTGATGCAGCAGCAGCTCGTCCAGCTTCGCGGCGACGGTCTCCGGTTCGGCCAGGTCGGCCAGACGGATGGCGCGACGCGCCACCTTGTCCTCGTAAGCCGGACCGATCCCCCGACCGGTGGTGCCGATCTTGCGGTCGCCCCGTGCCGTCTCCCGCGCCCGATCGATCGCCGAGTGCAGCGGCAGGATCAGCGTGACGTTCTCGGCGATGCGCAACGTGTCGGGCGTCACCGTCAGGCCCTGCGCGCGCACCTTGTCGATCTCGGCCAGCAGCGCCTCGGGGTCCACCACCACGCCGTTGCCGATGATGCCGAGCTTGCCGCGCACCAGGCCGGAGGGCAGCAGCGACAGCTTGTAGGTCTCGTTGCCCACCACCAGCGTGTGGCCGGCGTTATGGCCGCCCTGGAAGCGCACGACGATGTCGGCCCGGCTGGCCAGCCAGTCCACCACCTTGCCCTTGCCCTCGTCGCCCCACTGGGCGCCGATCACCGCGACATTCGCCATCGTGCATTCTCCGCAGGTTTCTCTCCGCCTCCCCTTGAGGGACGGGGTAGGGCGAGGGATGCGTCCAGCCGCCGGCCACCGGATGAACGCACGCCTCCGCTACCCCCTCCCGCAAGGGGACGGCGAGAAGGGAAGTCTCGTCCGCACCATCACGGCGCGCCAGCCAGCGGCACTGCATCGCTGCCACGCAGCACGTGGCTGCAATCGAGCCGGCGCGCCTCGGCGTTCTCGTCCGATGCCGGCGCCAGCGCGGCGACCGTCGCAAAGCCGCGGGCACGCAGAGCCGCGGCCACCTCCTGGCTGGCACCGGGCGGGACGAGCACCCGAGCACGGGCCGCGCGTTTCGGGGCAACGCGCAACACGGCGTCGGGAAACAGCGTCAGGCCGGTCGCGGGTTCGGTCTCGCCACACAGATAGCGGCCGCCGCGGCCCAGCTCCTCGTGGCGGCCCGGCGCGTACACCGTCACCGACACGCCGGTTTCATAGCGGAAGCCACGGAATTCCACCGGATCGATGGTGAGGCGCAAGTGCGGCGCGCGGGCGCGGATGGCGGCCACCGCCTCGGCGAGCCGCGCTGCCAGGCCACCCGCGGAGTTGGGCAGGCGCGCAGCCGCCAACGCGGCCAGCGCGCGATCCGCCGGTCCGGCGGCGAGCAGCAACTCGGTCAGCACCGGAGCCAGCACGCCGCCATGGCGCGCCACCGCGGCGGCGTCCTTGCGGTCCAGCGCGCGGGCCAGCGCCGAGCGCGCCGAGCCGGTCATGCCGGCCTCGTCCAGCAGGGTGGGCGTCAGCATCGGCAAGGTCAGGTCGAAGCTGACCCGGGTCAGGCCGAGCACCGCCAGCGCTTCGGCCGCCACCAACACGATTTCAGCGTCGGCGTCGGGGCTGTCGATGCCGATCAGCTCGATGCCGGACTGGGCGATCTGCCGGTCCGGCGCCAACTGGGTGCCGCGGACGCGCAGGCATTGCCCGGCATAAGACAGCCGCAACGGACGCGGGGCACCGGCCAGGCGGGTGGTGGCGATGCGCGCCACCTGCGGCGTGGTGTCGGCGCGCAGTCCCATCATCCGCTGGCTGTCCGGGTCCATCAGACGGAACGTCTGGTCCGCCACCGCGGCACCGGAGCCGGCCAGCAGGCTGTCCTCGAATTCGAGCAATGGCGGCTTGACGCGCTGGTAGCCGTGCGCGGCGAACACGTCCATCAGCGCCTCGACCGCGGAAGCCTCGGTCTCGGCGTCGGGCGGCAACAGGTCGCGCAGGCCGGCGGGGAGCAGCGCGGGGTTGGGGGGATCGTCGCTCATTGGCGCGAGGGTGCCACAGGTTGGCGCTGCATCCCACCCCTGGAGAAGACCCTGCGCTACACGAGCAGCCGGCTGTTGCGCGGCCGATGTCGAAGTTGGCGAAGCTTGCATCGTTTCCCACCATCGTATGCCGAATGCATCCAGAAATATCGACCAGAGTGAAAATGTAATCGTTTGGGGATTGACTCGATCGTCGCCGCCGTGCCTGATCGGCGCGGGGACCCAAGGGGAATCGGAGAATCGCATGAGGAGAGTACTGCTCGCCGGCGTGTCGGCCATTGCGATTGCGGTGGCGGCCGCGGGATCGGCGCAAGCGACGCTGTTCAGCTATGATGGCACCGTCGATTCCTACGTTGTTCCGACCACCGGCGAGTACGACATCGTCATGGCCGGTGCGCAAGGCGCCCGAGGTCAGGTGTCCGCCGGAGGCCTTGGGGCAAAGGTCGGCGGCGACGTCTTCCTGACGGCGGGGACGAGCTTGTCGATCGTCGCGGGTGGTGCGGGCATTTACAGCGGCAACGGCGCGGGCGGCGGCGGCGGCGGCGGCGGCAGCTTCCTGTACACCACAGTGGGCAAGACGCTGCTGGCCGTTGCGGGCGGCGGCGGCGGCGGCAGTTACCATGGCAGCGGCGGTTACAGCGGCCGTGCGCAGTCGTCCGGCGGGTCACCGAGCCACCAGAACGACGGTCTCGGCGGTACCGGTGGGAGTGGCGGCGGCGGCGGCACTTACTTCCATAGTTTCGACGGTGGGGGCAACAACGGCGGCGGCGGCGCCGGTTGGGCGGGCAACGGAACCTCCGGCGCGCACCTCAGATCGGGGGCCGGAGGCACGGGCCCGACCTCGTTTGCCGGCGGCGCGGGCTACCTCGGGAATAACGGCGGTTTCGGCGGCGGCGGCGGCGGCGGTAATACCGGCGGTGGCGGCGGCGGCGGGTTCTCGGGCGGCGGCGGCGGCTCGGGCTATCTTTTCGGCGGCGGCGGCGGCGGCGGCGGTTCCTACCTCGCCTCGACGTTCAACGCGCTCGGCAGCTACCTGACCGCGGGGATCAACAGCGGCAACGGGTACGTCTCGATCTCGGCCCTGCCCGCGCCCGAGCCGGCGACGGCAAGCCTGCTCGCTACCGCACTGTTGGGGTTCGGCTGGGCGCGGCGACGGCGGAGCTGACGGCTCCGGGCCGGCCGCACCGGGGTGTAACCACCCGCTTCAGTCGATCGGCATGGTGGCCTGGTTCCTGTCGCGATCGCCGCGGCCCGACAGGCGGCAACCTCGAAATTGCCCTGCCAAAATCAGATGACGCGCACCGATGTGGGAAGCTGTGCCGGGTCATCCCAGAATGCGTCCTGCGCGAACTTCGCGAACAGGTCGGGCGGCAGCACGGTCGGACGTTTCTCCGGGCGTACCGCGGAACCGACATGGTGCAGGCCGGGAGTGCCCAGCCGGATGTCGAACTCGATCATGTCGTAGGCCGGCTCGATATGCTCGGGGTCGTGGGCGAACAGCTTCTCGCCGATGGCGTGGTAAATCGCCGCCAGGGTGCCCAGCGGGTTGGTTGTCAGCGTCTCATAGCGGACGAGCAGTAGCCGGTCCGCCTGCGGGCCATACACCGCCTCCCGCAGCGCATGCCAGGCGAAGCCGGCCATGCCGTCGCCTTTGCTCAGACCCTCGACGCGGGAATACACCGTGCCGCCAGGTTCGAAATTGAAAATACCGGAGAGTTCGAAGGCATTGCGACGGATCAGGTTCTCGATGCTGTCGATGATCCAGGCCGGATTGCGCACGCAGCAGATGACCTGCGCCGCGGGGAACAACTGCGTCAGCGCGGGCAGCTTCGTGGTCCACTGCCGGTTGGTGTCGAACACGACCTGGTCCGGCGCGATGTCCGCGTAATACGCATCGAACACGGCGCGCAGCAGGCGCTGGCGTTTGTCGTCGTCGATGAACACCGCGCCCTCGTTGCGCGCGCTGGTCACGCCGAGCATGGCGTTGAACAAGCTCCCGACCGGGCTGGTCATGCCGGCCAAAAATCGAGGGTTCTGCCGCAGCAATGCTGCCAACAGCGTGGAGCCGGAGCGCGGCAGGCCGGAGATGAAATGAATGGAATGTTGCATCGGTCAATCTGTCGGGACGCCTGTCTCACAGCCGCGATTCGCGACTATGAACCAGGATATCACTGGCCCGGGGACGTGCAAAATGTCGCGCGCCTTCGGCCGGTCCATGTTGCGCTCGGCCTCATGCCAGGCGCGGTTTCGACCGTTCCAAGGACTCCCTGGCAGGTTTCGCTGACGCCCCAGAGCCAGCCGACCGGCGAGCAAGGCGTGCCATCAGCGCTTCTTGGACGTCTGGTCCGGCACTGCGGCACCGGAGCCGGCCAGCAGGCTGTCCTCGAATTCGCGCAATGGCGGCTTGACGCGCTGGTAGCCGTGCGCGGCGAACACGTCCATCAGCGCCTCGACCGCGGCAGCCTCGGTCTCGGCGTCGGGCGGCAACAGGTCGCGCAGGCCGGCGGGCAACAGCGCGGGGTTCGGGGGATCATCGCTCATTGCCGCGAGGGTGCCACAGGTTGCGGGTCAGCCCAAACTCGCCGCCCGTCGTGGTGGGCGAAGGCCCGCCATACATGACTTTTCATCGTGTGCGCGGCACAGTCGTGCTTGGCGGGGCCCCGCCGTGCCAATGAAGACACCAGGCCCCGGGGCGGCCCGGCGGCAACTTCGGTTGTGGGATTGGATTGATGATCGCGCTCGACGGGCCGGCAGGCCCCTCCTACGGCCATACCGGTCACGACCGGAGCAGCGTTGCCGCCGAACGAGCATTTTCCGGCGTTGCAACCCCGCCGGACCATGGCTGCCTGTGTGCGCGGAGATCGTGAGGCCGCTGTCACGTGGGTCGCGGTCAATGCAGCACTTGCATTGGCACCATCGCTCTCGACCGAGAGCTTCCTCAGAGGTAACGTCCCGACCACTGTTGGATTAGCCTGGCAGACTGCGCGAAAACCCGGCGGCGGAAGATGCGATCGAACCGCGCCCGCAACGCGAAGCGACGCAGGTGTTCAGCCGTCCGATCGCCACGCGCATCGATGCGGCCGGTCCATTCTACCCCGCTGAGGCGTATCATCGGGACTACCTGACGCTTCACCTGGATGCGCCGTATATCGCCACCTACGACATCCCCAAGGTGCGCAGCCTGCAGAAATTGTTGCCGGAGAACCGACAGGACACGCCGGTAACCGTGGGCAAGCCGGCGTCCGGGAGCTGACTGGCGGGATTGCGCCGCCGCGTCACCTACGCCGTATCCAATAGGATATAGCGAAGAAGCGCAACCCTGCGCCGGCCTGGCTCAGGCGCCGAGCACCTCGATCGAGGTGGACTTGATCAGCGCCAGCACCGGGGCGCCCGGCGACAGCCGCAATCGAATGATGGCGTCGGGCGTGACGCGGGCGAGCAAGGCGCCGCTCGGCAGGGCGATCTCCACCAGCACCGAACGCCGCTCCGCTTGTGCGGCGATCCGGCGCACGGTCCCCGGCACGACGTTGTGCAGGCTGATCGCGTCGGGCGGCTTGCCGGCCAGGATCACCTCGCGCGCGGGGATGCGGACACGGCAGTCGCTCAGCAACGGCGCGTCCAACAGCGGCACCCAGAAGCTGGCGCCGCCGCCCTCGAGACGGGTCAGTTCGCGGCCAGCATCATGCTCTGCCACGCGGCACAGCAGCAGAGCGCCGGCATCGTCGCGTTGTGCCAACGGCAGATCCGCGCGCGAAGCGACGTCGGACAGAGGCCCGCTGGCAATCACCCGCCCCGCCTCGATCAGCACCATAGAATCGGCGAGCTGGATCACTTCGTCCAGAGCGTGCGTCACATAGATGACCGGCAAGCGCAGCGCGGTTTTCAGCCGCGTCAGGTAGGGCAGGATCTCCGCCTTGCGCCCGGCATCCAAACTGGCCAGCGGCTCGTCCATCAGCAGCAGGCGCGGCTGCGCCAGCAGCGCCCGGCCGATCGCCACGCGCTGGCGCTCGCCGCCGGACAGCGTGTGCGGGCGGCGCAGCAGCAATGCACCAATGCCCAGCAATTCGACCACCTCGTCGAACCGCACCGTCCCCGGCGCGGCCCGGCGTAGGCCAAAGCGCAAATTGGTGGCAACCGACATGTGCGGGAACAGGCGTGCATCCTGGAACACCAGGCCGACACGACGGCGTTCCGGCGGCAGCCAGATGCCGGCTTCGGTGTCGGCCAGCACCTGGCCATCGACCACGACGCGACATTCGTCCGGGCGCAGTAAACCGGCGGCGGCAGCGATGATCGTGGACTTGCCGGCGCCCGACGGTCCGAACAACACGGTCACCCCCGGCGTGGGAGTTTCAAATGCCACATCCATCTGCACGGACGGAAACCGGTGGCGCAGCCGGATCGCCAGGCTCATCGGCCCAGCGCCGCGTTCAGTCGCTTGCCGATCCATTCCGACAGCAGCAGCCCGATCAATGCGAGCGTCAGCGAAACCAGCGACAGTTTCGCAGCCGTCGCCTCGCCGCCCGGCACCTGCAGCGCGGTATAGATCGCCAGCGGCAATGTCTGCGTCTGGCCCGGAATGTTGGCGGCAAACGTGATGATCGCACCGAACTCGCCGAGGCAGGTGGCATAGGCGACGATCCCGCCGACCAGGATACCGGGCGAGGCCAACGGCAGCGTGATGTTGAACAGCCGGTCCAGCCGGCCCGCGCCCAGCGTGCATGCCGCTTGCTCAAGCCCGAGATCGGCCGCTTCCAGCGACAGGCGGACGGCGCGCACCATGACCGGGAAGGTCATGACCCCGGCGGCAAGGCTCGCGCCGGCGGTGGTGAACGCCAATCGGATACCCAGCCAGTCGTACAGCAACGAGCCGATCGGCCCGCGAATGCCGAAGATGATCAGCAGCAGCCAGCCGGTAACCACGGGCGGCAGCACGAGGGGCAGATGCACCAGCGCGTTCAGCAGCGGGCGGCCGGGGAAGCGGTAGCGCGCCAGCAACCAGGCGGTCAGGACGGCAAGCGGCAGGCCGCAGCCGACCGCGCGCGCCGCGACTTCCAGCGTCAGCCGGACGGCGACCCACTCCTCGGGCGACAGGCCCAGGCTATTCGACCTTGAAGCCGCGCTGCACGAACACCGCGCGCGCCTGTGGGCCTTCCAGGAACGTCAACAGGGCGCGGGCTTCCGGCGTGTCGCCCGCCTTGACTGCGGCGAACGGATACGCCACCGGATCGTGGCTGTCGGGGGGGAAAGTTCCTGCCACCATCACGGCTTTCGACGCGGCGGCGTCGGTGGCGTAGACGATGCCGGCCGGCGCATCGCCGCGCTCGACCAGCAGCAGGCCGGCCCGCACGTCGGCCGTTGGTGCCAGCCGCGGCGCAACGCTGTCCCACCAGCCGAGCTTCTTCAATGCTTGCTCGGCATAGATGCCGACGGGCACATGCGCCGGATCGCCCACGGCCAGCCGGCCGCTGGGCCCGAGCAAGGCCAGCAGGTTGAAGCCCGGCCCAAGCGTGACGTGCAGCGGCTTGTCGGCCGGGACCACCAGGACGAGGTCGTTGCCCAGCAGGTCCTTGCGGGTGTCCGCGGCGATCAGGTTCTTTTGCGCCAGGTAGTCCATCCAATTCTCATCGGCCGAGGCAAACAGATTTGCCGGAGCGCCGGCCTCGATCTGGCGCGCCAACGTCGAGCTTGAACCGAACGACATGCGCAACGGCTGATGGCCTGCCTGCACCCATTGTGTGGTGATGTCCTTCATGGCGTCGGTCAGGCTGGCGGCGGCGAACACCGTCAGTTCCTGCGCACGCGCCGCCAAGGGCACGAGCAATACACAAAGGAACAGCAGGATACGCATGGATCGGACCTCTCAGGGTTGCAGTGAATGGACGCCGGCGAGCACGCCATCGCGTTGCGCCGGCGACAGCGCGCGACCGTACACCACCGCGTTGAACATGGCCGCGAGTGCTACCGGGTCGCGGCCCTCGAGCCAGGCAAGACCGAGCAATCGGTTGATCGAGGGCGGTTCTTCGACCCAGCCGAACGGCAGGCTCGGCGCGACGAACACCTGTCCGTCACGCACCGCTCGCACAGTTCGCCATGAACCGTCGTGCATGACGGTGTCGCGCATGGCCGGATCGGAGAAGATCAGGATATCCGGGTCGAGCGCGCGGATCGCATCGACGCTGGACGCGCGGAATGATCCCTGGCCGTCCGGTGCGAGCACCTGCCAGCCGAGGCGGGTGAAGACCTCCGTGACGTCGGTTCCGGGCGCGGCGACCGTCAGGCCGTCAGCGCCACGTGCGTAGAGGACGCGCGGATGGGCATGTTGTGTCACCGGCAGAGCCAGCAGGGTCTCCGCCAACATCGCCAGCGTTTCCGCGCGGCCCTCGCGATGCAGGATGCCGCCGAGCAGCCGGAAAACCTGCGGTATTTCGGTCAGGGATCCATCGAGCAGGATGGTGGGGATGCCAGTGCGTTGCTGGGTCTTCTGCGCCAGATCGGCATAGCGCGGCGACACGGTGCCGTAGTCGAGGATCAGGTCCGGTTTGAGGGCCAGGACCTTGCCGGTCACGTCCTCACGCCCGGTCAGCCGGGGGATTTGCGGCAGTTTTCCGGCGGCCGGTGACAGCAACGCGCGTGCGTCGTCCGACAGCGGCGACGGCCAACCCAGCATCAAATCGGGCGCGACGGCCGCCAGCAGCACCGCGGCCGGCGGACCAGCCGGAAGCACGCGCGCGATCTGGTCCGGCACCTGCACCGCGCGGCCGGTGGCATCGGTGACCTGCCCCGCCAGCGTGAGGTTCGACCACAACAGCAGCACAATCAGGAGCAACCGACCAGGCATGCCATTCCCCGTTGCTTCCGACGATATATCTATCTGACTATAGCGGCAACACGCGTTGCGGGTATCTGCCGGATGGCGCAGAGCTGCCGTCACCCCAAGCCCGAGCTGAACGTTGAACTGCGCGTTGCGGTGAACGGCACGGTAGCCGTCGGGTCAATTCAGGCCGCGGTGCTGGAGGGGATCCGCGACTGCGGTTCGATTTCCGGGGCGCAGAAACGGCTGGGTGCGACCTGCGCTCATGTGTGGAAGCTGGTGGCGGCGATGAATGACCGGTTTTCGCCGCCGATTGTCGCGGCCGCACGTGGCGGCACCAAAGGCGGCGGCACGCGCCTGACGCCGCATGGGTACAAGGTTCTCGGCGCGTTCCGGGCGCTGGAGCAACTGTTGTTGGTTCAGGGGCAGCCGGAGTTGCGTGTCATCAGCCAGGCGACAGCTTCCGTGGGTCTGACGAACGCCGTGCGAACGCAGAATTGATCGCAACGGCCAAGCGTGTTTGGTTACCGCCGTGATGGGAAAGCGGAAACCAAAATCGGCGGACACGGCGAGCGGCGGCGATCGGCTGAGCATCCGGCTCGACCTCGCGATCGGCGCCAGGATCGGGCCCGGCAAGGTCGCCGTGCTAGAGGAAATCGCCCGGTCGGGATCGATTTCCGCGGCGGGACGGGCCTTGCGCATGTCCTACCGGCGCACCTGGGAACTGGTCGAGGAACTCAATCGCAGCCTGGGCACGCCCGTGGTCGAAACCGCCGCCGGCGGCAGCGGGGGCGGAGGCGCGGTGCTCACGCGGGCCGGCAAGGCCGTCATCGAGCGTTATCGTGCTATTGAAGTGGACACGGCGCTGGCGGCCCGCAAACATTTATTGGCGCTTAACCGTGCCTGCGCCAACAAGTGACCCACGGCCCCAGAAGGACATAGCGTCATGAAGCTCTCCGCCCGTAACCAGATCGCCGGAACCATCAAGGCGGTGAAGCTCGGTGCAACGACCACCCATGTGACCATCGAGGTCTCGCCCACGCTGACCATCACCGCATCGATCACCAACGAGGCTGCCGAGGAGCTGGGGCTGCAGCCCGGCATGCAGGCCTTCGCGGTGATCAAGGCGTCCGACGTGATGGTCGGCGTCTGATCAATCGGCCGCATCCGCCAAGCTGCGCGCCTCCGGCCGCTGAAGGGCGGCCAGCAGCGCGGTGACGCAGGCCGAGCGGAGCGGCAAAAGCGCTTGCCCGCCTGACGGCACAGCAGTTTGACCGCGTGCGCCGCGTCATGGCTGATGCAGTCGACGGGGAACAGGACGCCGCGCAGCCCAGATGCGCGTGGCGGCGTTATATGCCGCTTCGGCTTCGACCATGCGCCCAACCGCCAGGAGCGCCAATGCGATGGTTGCCTGGATGGTGGCGAGTTCGCGCTCCGGCGCCGCGTCGCCGCGCCAGACCTTTGCGAAACGATCCGGCTCGGCCGCGATGTCGCCATGACGCGGGGCCATGCCGGCAATCGGTGGCAGCGCGATCTCTGTCCGGCCAACGCCCATTGCCCAAAGATGCGCCGTTGCCGGCTTGCTCGGTACGCGTTCCGCCTCCCCGCCACCACCCTTCAGCACCAGCAGGCGTGGCCTACCCAGCAACTGCGCCACGCCAAGATGCACATCGATGTAGCCCGGATGAAATACCCCGCCGACGCCGGCTGGGGCGCCCGCCGGATCGAGCAACCGCGCAACCGTATTGACCGGCGAGCGCAGCCCGAACAATCGGCGCAATTCCAACAGATGCGCGATCTCGGGGGAGAGTTGCGCGATCGGCAGGTAAGCGAAGCCGATGCGGTCCAGCGTCCGCGCCGCGTCGTCGGCGTCGCGTGCCGGCGCCAGGCCGAGCGTGGCCAGCGCCGCGGCGACCGGCATCGCCGCGCCGAAGGTATTCGAACCGTGCATCAGCACGCGGATGCCGGCCTGCCCCAGGGCCAGTGCCGCCAGCAGGAACCACGGTGCGCTCCGGGTCCGTCCGGCGCCGTAGCTGGGCCAGTCGAGTGCGACGCTGGGCAGGGACGGCAGACGGGCCCGGGCCGCTTCGACCAGGCCGGTGACTTCGGCGGCGTCCTCTCCGCGATAGCGCAACAGCATCAGGAAGGCGCCGACCTGGTGCGGATCGATCGCGCCGGCCAGTATGGCGGTGAAAGCTTCGCGTGCCTCGTCGCGGGTGAGGGCGCGCGAGCGGCCCGGGCCGCGGCCGAGCGCCGCAATGAACCGCGAGAAATCCTCAGGCGGCACGGGCCAGCGCCGGCTGCTGCGCAGCCGCCAGCGCCACGACCTCGCCGATCAGCACCAGGGTCGGTCCGGCGAAATCCTGCGCGGCCAACAGGCCCGGCAAAGCGGCGAGGGTGCCGAACAAATGCCGTTGCTGGGGCCGGCTGGCATGCTCTACCGCTACGGCCGGCGTCGATCCGGACAATCCAGTTTCCATGAGCCGCGCCGCTACGGTCGCCAGCGTGCGGGACGCCATATAGGCGGCGATCGTGCCGCCGGTGCGCGCCAGGGCGGCCCAGTCGTGCGCGAGGACCGTGCCATCCGCGCCGTGGCCCGTGACGAAATGCAGCGAGCGCGCCAGGCCGCGATGCGTCAGCGGCACGCCAAGGCTGGCCGCCGCGGCACAAGCCGCGGTGACACCGGGCACGACCTCCACCGGCACGCCGGCAGAGCGCAGGCAATCGAGCTCCTCGCCGCCGCGGCCGAACACGAACGGATCGCCCCCCTTCAGGCGCACCACATGCGCGCCGGCTTGCGCGTGTTGCAGGATCAGGCGGTTGATCGCCGCTTGGTTCATCGCGTGGCGCCCGCAGCGCTTGCCAACATCGATACGGCGCGCGCCGCGCGGCGCCAGATCGAGGATCGTCGGGTCGATCAGCGCGTCGTACAGCACCACGTCGGCGCTCTCCAACGCATGCAGCGCACGGAGGGTCAGCAGCTCGGGGTCACCCGGCCCGGCCCCCACCAATGTGGCGCGCCCGGGTGGTGTGGTCGCAGTCTTGCCCGCCTCCCCTGGCAGGTCGGGGGCAGCAGTGCGTACCAACACGGACCGTGGCGGTACGCCCCCCTCCCCCCGACCCACGAGGGGAGCGGGAGGAGGATTCGATACGCTGACCAGCACACCACGTGCGTCCGCCTCCGCGGCAACCGCGTCGGCCGCCGCCCGATCGGCCAACGCGACGATGCAAAGCCGCGCACCAGCAAGATCGTCCGGGCGAAAATCGCGCCGGAGCAGGACCACGTTACCGGCCGCCGCAAGCCGTATCAGCGCGGCGCAGGGGGCAGCGTTCACCACCACGACTGCGGCGCGCGACGACAGCAATCCCCGCACCTGCGCGACGGCGGTCGCACCGCCACCCACCACCAGTACTCGCGCGGCCTCGAGCCGCAGAACCACTGGGAAAAGGCCGGGATCAGTCTGCGGGCGCTCGGACATCTCGGAGGATTCTTTCCAGTTCGGGGAGACAGGAACCGCAATTGGTGCCGGCGCCGAGCAGAGCGCCCAGTTCGGACGGGCTGCGCAGCCGATGGGAGACACAGGCATGGCGGATCGCGGCCTCGGTGACTCCCAGGCAGGCGCAGACACGGGTTCCGTCTTCCCCCGTGTCGGCCTTGCCGGCCAGCAAACGGACCCGCGCAGCGGGCACGACGGGGCCACCGAGCAACGCGGCAAAGCTGGCCTCGGCGGGCAGTGCGGTGTCGCTGGGAGCGAGCATCAGGCACCCCTCCAGCACACCGTCGCGCAACGCCGCGCGCCGCAGGATGGAGCGTGCCGGATCGGCCATCTCCATCCATTCGGCGCCGGGGACTGGCAGCAGAGCGGCGGCAAAGCGCTCCAGCGCCGCGCCGACCGGCAGCGGATCCAATCCGGTGAGGCGAAACATTTCGCCCCGCGGCACGGCGATGCGGATCCAGTGCACCCCAGACGGCGGCGCTCCCGCGGAACGCCGCAACAGCAGGCCATGATATTGTGTCGCAACCCTGGTGACACGCGCGGGCGTGGACTTCAGCGCCGGCTGCCCGGACCACGGATCGCGCGCGGCGTGGACGGTCTGTGCCACCGGCCCAGCCGATGCGAACTGCCTGCTCCAGTGCATCGGCACGAAGATCTCGCCGCGCCGCTGGGCGTGGTCCGGCGCGGTTCGCAGCAGCATCGCGCCGAATGCGGTCTCCACCCGGGCGAGCGCGCCCGGAGCAAGGTCGCGTGCCGCGGCGTCGGCCGGATTGATCGCCAACATCGGCTCCGAGGTGTGGCTGGCGAGTTCCGGGACACGGCCGGTTCGGGTCATGGTGTGCCACTGGTCGCGCACCCGCCCGGTGTTGAGCGTGAGGCTGTGTGGCGCGACGCAGCGCGCAGGCTGCGCCCCCTGTTTTTGCGCGCTTGGGCCGCCAAGCGAAGCGACGTTGGGGGGAGCCGGCGCAGCTTGCGCGCGCACTGTCACCAAGCGTGCGCGGCCGTCGTCCGTGGGGAAGCCGCCGGCGGCGAACAATCGGCCGCCTTCGCCGGGCGCGTCCGCCGGCAGCGGCCAGCGGATCGGCTTGAGGTTGGCGTATTCGGCATCCTCCAGCGTTGCCAGTGCGCCGAGATCGAGCATGCGGCTGCCGTTATTGGCGACGGCGGTCAGCGCGGCATGCTCTCGGAAGATCGCCGTCGGACCGTCCCAGGCGAACGCCTCGGCGAAACCCATCCGACGGGCAACCTCCGCAAACATCCACCAGTCCGGCCGCGCCAACCCCGGGGCCGGGCGGAAGGCGCGCTGCCGCGCGATGCGGCGCTCGGAGTTGGTCGTGGTGCCGTCCTTCTCGCCCCAGCCGGCGGCCGGCAGCAGAACGTCGGCAAACGCGGTGGTGTCGGTGGGCCAGCAATCCGACACCACCACGAACGGGCAGCGCTCCAGTGCAGCCTGCACGTGCTGCGCGCGCGGCATCGACGCCGCCGGGTTGGTGGCGGCGATCCACAATGCTTTCACCCGCCCATCCGCCACGGCATCGAACAACTCCACGGCTTTCAGCCCCGGTCGGGCCGTCAGGTCGGGAGCGCCCCAGAACCGGCGCAGCGCCGCGACGTCCTCCGGCCGGTCGAAGCGGAGATGCGCGGCAAGCTGGTTGGCCAGGCCGCCGACCTCGCGTCCGCCCATGGCGTTGGGCTGGCCCGTCAGCGAGAACGGCCCCATGCCGGGCCGGCCGATCCGCCCGGTTGCCAGGTGGCAGTTGATCACGGCGTTCACCCGATCGGTGCCGTCTGCCGCCTGGTTCACCCCCTGCGAGAAGCCGGTCACCACGCACTCGGTGGCGGCGAACCAGCCGTAGAACGTCTCCAGCATCTCCGGATCGATGCCGCATTCGGCGGCAACAGCCTCAAGATCGGGTGCATCGGCGCGGGCGGCGGCGAGCGCCGCCTCCAGCCCGGTGGTGTGTCGCGCGGCCCAGGTCGCATCGACCTTGCCGGCGTCGGCGAGGTAGGCCAGCAGCCCCTGGAACAAGACCACGTCGGTGCCGGAGGCCAACGGCAGGTGCAGGTCGGCCATTTCGGCCGTGGCGGTGCGGCGCGGATCGATCACCACCACCTTCGTGCCGCGCGCCGCGCGCGCCGCGGTCAGGCGTTGGTGCAGCACCGGATGGCACCACGCCGCGTTGCTCCCCACCAGAACGACCAGATCCGCCTGCTCCCAGTCGTCATAGACGCCTGGCACCACGTCCTCGCCGAACGCGCGGACATGGCCGGCGACCGCCGATGCCATGCACAGCCGCGAATTGGTGTCGATGTTGCCGCTGCCGAGGAAGCCCTTCATCAGCTTGTTGGCGACGTAGTAGTCCTCGGTGAGAAACTGCCCCGACACGTAGAACGCGACGCTGTCGGGACCATGCTCGGCGATGGCGTCTCGGAACCGCCGTGCGATCAGGTCCAGTGCGGTATCCCAGCTTGCCGGCTGGCCGGCGATGCTGGGCTCAAGCAGCCGGTCCGTGTCGTCCAGCGTGCGTGCGAGGTTGGCTCCCTTGGCGCAGAGCCGGCCGCGATTGGCCGGGTGTGCCGGATCGCCGCGCAGCTTGCCGCCCTCGGCAATGATGCCGCAACCGACGCCGCAATACGGACAGGTGGTGGCGACCGCGCTCATGCCGGCACCGCAAGCTGGATGCGCCGTCCGTCCAGCCGGACGGCAAAGTGGCGCACGCAGCCTTCGTCCGGTTCGGCGGCTCGGCCGTCGGCCAAGTCGATGACCCAGTTGTGCAGCGGGCAGGTGACGGCGTGCCCGTGCACGATGCCGTGCGACAGTGTTCCCCCCTTGTGCGGGCAGCGGTCGGCCAGGGCGAACACCTGATCGTCCTGGGTGCGGAACACCGCGACGGCCCCGTGCGGCGTGGCGACGGTGCGGGCGCCCTGGCGCGGGATCTCGTCCAGCATCCCGACATCCTGCCAGGCCGCCTGCGTCATCGCGGGTGGAGGATCGCCATCCGCGCTTTTGCCGCACGCCGTAAGGACAGTCGAGGATGGCGGGTCTTCGCCGGCCATGACGGTGCTGGGGTTACGGCTCACATTGTCCATCGGCGTCACTCCACCGTGGCCAGGTCGGCGAAGCGGCTCTGCTTGGCGGCGGCCTCGCGTGCCCAGGGATCGTCCTGGGCAAAACTTTGCGCGAACAGGAAACGCTCGTGCAGCGCGGCACGGTTGGCAGCGTCATCGACCACGCGCGCGCGCACGGATTCGATGCCGACACGCTCGACCCAGTGCGCGGTGCGTTCGAGGTAGCGTGCCTCCTCGCGATAAAGCTGCAGATAGGCACCGCAATATTCCAGCACCTCGGCTTCGGTGGCGACCTTGGCCAGCAGGTCGGTGACGCGCACCTTGATGCCGCCGTTGCCGGCCACGTGCAGTTCCCAACCGCTGTCCACCGCGACCACGCCGAAATCCTTGATCGTCGCTTCGGCGCAATTGCGCGGGCAGCCCGACACCGCGAGCTTCACCTTGTGCGGCGTCCAGGCACCCCAGCACATCTTCTCCAGGGCGATGCCCATCGCGGTGGAGTCCTGCGTGCCGAAACGGCACCATTCGGAGCCGACGCAGGTCTTTACCGTGCGCAGCGCCTTGCCGTAGGCGTGGCCGGAGACCAGCCCCGCCGCGTTCAGGTCGCGCCAGACGTGCGGCAGTTGCTCACGGGTGACGCCGAGCATGTCGATGCGCTGGCCGCCGGTGACCTTCACGGTCGGGATGTCATAGCGCTCGACCACGTCGGCGATGGCGCGCAGCTCGGCGGCGCTGGTGACCCCGCCCCACATGCGCGGGACCACCGAGAACGTGCCGTCCTTCTGGATATTGGCGTGCATCCGCTCGTTGACGAAGCGCGCCTGCGCGTCGTCGCGGTATTCGCCCGGCCAGGCGCAAAGCAGGTAGTAGTTGAGGGCGGGGCGGCAACTCGCGCAGCCATCTGGCGTGGCCCAGCCCAGCGCGTGCATCACCGCCGGGATGGATTTCAGCCGGCGATCGCGGATCGCCGCGCGCACCGCGTCATGGCCTTCCGACGTGCATTGGCACATCGGCTTGACCTTCGGCGTGGCGTCGTAGTCGGCGCCGGCGGCGTAGCGCAGCAGCGCCTCGACCTGGCAGGTGCAGGACCCGCAGGACGACGACGCCTTGGTGCGTGCGCGCACCGCATCCAGCGTGGTGAGGCCATGTTCGGCGATGGCCGTCAGGATTTTGCCCTTCGACACGCCGTTGCAGCCGCAGATTTCCGCCGTGTCGGGCAGTGCCTCGACGCCACCGGTGCCGCCGGCGACCGCCGGACCGAAGATCAGTTCGTCGCGTAGCGCGGCAACATCCGCGCCGGTCTTCAGCAGATCGAAATACCAGCCGCTGTCGGCGGCGTCGCCGTACAGCACCACGCCGGCGAGCTTGTTGTCGCGCAGCACCAGTCGCTTGTGCACGCCGCGCGCGTCGTCGCGGAACACGATCGCCTCGGCGCCGTCGCCGGAAAAATCGCCGGCGGAGAACATGTCGATGCCCGTGACTTTCAATCGTGTGCCACTGACGGCGGGCACATAGGCGGCATCGGCAGTCAGGGTGATGTTGTCGGCGCAGATCTTCGCCATGCCCCAGATCGGCGCGACCAGGCCGAACACCGCACCGCGGTGCTCCACGCACTCGCCGACCGCGTAGATCGCCGGATCGCTGGTGCGCATCGCGTCGTCCACCCGCACGCCGCGGCCGACCGCAAGGCCGGCGGCGCGCGGGAGGAAAATGCTGGGACGGATGCCGACCGCCATCACCGCCAGGTCGGCCGGCAATTCGCGTCCGTCGGCCAGGGCCACGCCGGTCACGTGGTCCTCGCCGAGGATCGCCCTGGTGTTGACCTCGGTCAGCACGGCGATGCCGCGCGCTTGCAGATCGGCGCGCAGCAGGCCGGCCGATACCGGATCGAGCTGGCGTTCCATCAGCGTGGGCATCAGGTGCAGCACGGTCACCGCCATGCCGTTGCGGGAGAGGCCGTGCGCTGCCTCCAGGCCGAGCAAGCCGCCGCCGATGACCACGGCGTTGCCGCCGGGGCGGTCATCCGAGCGGCTCTCCGGCTGGCCACCGGGGCGGCCATCCGGGCGACAGTACGAGAGCATGGTCTCCACGTCGGCGATGCCGCGGAAGCCGACCACACCCGGCAGTTTGGCCCCCGGTAGCGGCAGCATGATCGGATCCGAGCCGGTGGCCAGCAGCAGCACGTCGTACGGGCGCGTGGTGCCATGCTCGCCGCGCACCATGCGGGCGGTGCGGTCGATTTCCACCACCGCCTCGCCGGCGATCAGTTCGATGGCGCGGTCGGCGTACCAGGCGCGGTCATGCGTGACGATGTCGGCGAAGGTTTTCTCCCCCGCCAGCACCGGCGACAGCATGATGCGGTTGTAGTTGCCGTGCGGCTCCGCGCCGAACACGGTGATGGTGAAATCCTGCGGGGCGCGGGCGAGGATTTCCTCCAGGGTGCGGATCCCCGCCATGCCGTTGCCGACGATAACGAGGCGCCGCCGCTGCGGGACGAGCATGTTCATGATGCGGCGCCTCAGACCCGCGCCGCGCCGTGAGCCTCACGCCATGTGGTGCGCCAGCGCCGGGCGACGCCGCTGATGCCGACCAGCGCGGTGGCGGCCAGCAGGGAGAACACCAGGAAGCCGGGGCCGTAGCTGCCGGTGAGCTGCTTGGAGTAGCCGAGGCTTGAGGCGAGGTAGAAACCGCCGATACCCCCGCTCATGCCGACGATCCCGGTCATGATGCCCATCTGGCGGGCGAAGCGTTGCGGCACGAGTTGGAACACCGCGCCGTTGCCCATGCCGAGCGCCAGCATGCCGAGTATGAAGACCGGCATGGCGAGCCAGATCGTGGACAGGCCGGCGGCAATGGTGGCGAAGGCGGCCACGGCCAGGGCGTAGAGCACGGTCAGCGCGCGCACGCCGCCGACGCGGTCGGCCACCGCGCCGCCGACCGGCCGCACCAGCGAGCCGACGAAGACCACGCCGGCGGTGCAGAAGCCGGCGGTCACCGCGGGCAGGCCGTACTGGTCGTTGAAGTAGATGGTCAGCGACGAGGACAGGCCGACGAAGCCACCGAAGGTGACGGAATAGAAGAACATGAACCACCAGGTGTCGCCGATGCGCAGCAGCCGGAGGTAATCGGCGAGCGAGTTCCGCACCGGCGGAAGCGGGCTGTCCTTGGCGAGGATGCAGTAGATCGCGAGCGTGATGGTGAGCGGGATGGCGGCAAGTCCGACCACGTTCTGCCAGCCAAAGGCGATGGCGAGGCTGGGCGCGAACAGGGCGGCGAGGACGGTGCCGGAATTGCCCGCGCCGGCGAGCCCAAGCGCTGCGCCCTGGTGCTCCGGCGGATACCAGGCGGAAGCCAGCGGCAGCGCGACGGCGAAGGAAGCGCCCGCCAGCCCCAGCACGATCCCCAGCAGCAGCGTTCCGGCGTAGCTATGGATGCCCAGGGTCCAGGCCAATGCGAGGCCGAGGATCACCACGACCTGGGCGCCGGCGCCGACCCATTTCGGCTTGTAGCGATCGCCCAGCAACCCCAGCGGCACGCGGAGCAAGGCTCCGGCCAGCACGGGGACGGCGACCATCAGGCCCTTCTGGCCGGCATTGATATGCAGGTCGCGGGCGACGGCGACGCCGAGCGGGCCGAGCAGGACCCAGGTTGCAAAGCTCATGTCGAAATACAGGAAAGCGGCGAACAGGGTGGGCAGGTGCCCAGCCTTGAGAAAACCCTTGTGCATGGGGGGACAGCTCCGGCGGGACGGGTCTTCGTTGACCCGTCAGATGTCATCGCGGGCGAGAAAGCCCCGGTGCAGCGTGCTGCCCGCCGTTGAGCAGCCGCTCCCGGGCGGATGGGTGTGCCCGGCGGGTTGGCTAACGCAAGCGACGTGCCAGTGCGCGATGGCGCTACATCAGGCATGGTGCGCTGCAAGATTGCACGAATTTACGGCAATAGATTTTCGTTTCTCAAAATATGATACATAATTAGGCAATTTGATCTGAGCGACGACCTGCCGCCCGGCTTGATACGTGCGTGATCAAGCCTCCAACAGGGTGGCGGGCCGATAGGTCTCCGCGGCCAGTGCGGCAATATCCTGACCGGCATCAAGCCAGCCCCAGCGCCGCATTTCCCGCAAAAACCACAGTGCATCCGTCGGGTCCAGTCGGGCCGCGACGGCAAAACCGATTTGCTCCGGGCCGCTGCCGCCGGGCAGGGCCGCCCGCGTGGCGCTCTCGGGCAGCCCGAGGCGGCTTGCCATCAGGGCAGCCAGCGCCGGCGCGCGATCCGGTCGGTCACACAGATGTTGCGCCCGGTACAGCGCCACGGTCAGGGCCTTGGCCGCTTCCGGCCGCTGCCCGGCCCATGCGGCCGACACGGCCAGGCATTTTTCCGGGTGCCGCGGACGGATGGCGGAACTGCCCAGCAGCACCCGCCCGGCGCCGGTCTCGGCAGCGTAATCACCCCAGGGAGCGCCGGCGCAAAACCCGGCGATCTGCCCGGCTTCCAACGCCGCCACCACGCGTTCGGGCGGCACCACCACCGTTTCAATGTCGCGGTCAGGATCGACCCCGCATGCGGCCAGCCAGTGCCGCAACAGCAGGTTATGGGTGGAGAACACGTGCACCACGGCGAAGCGCGGCGGCGAGGCTTGGTCGCGCAGCCAGACCCCGAGCGCCCGACCCGCGGCGGCCGCATCGAGCGGTGTGGCCGGCAGGGCAGCAGCAGCGGCCCGGCCCACCACCACGGCGTTGCCGCCCTGGCTGATGCCCATGGTCACGTGCAGCCTTGTGCGCATCCCGCGCAGCCCGGCCGCCGCTGCAAGCGCCAGCGGCGGCAGCATGATCGCGGCATCCAGTTTGCCCCAGGCCAGCTTGTCGGCGACATTGGCCCAGGACGGTTCGACCTGTAGCGCGACATCCAATCCGGCGGCGGCGTACAAGCCCTCGGCATCCGCCAGCACCGCGGGCGCGCTGTCGGTCAGGCGCAGCAGCCCTAGCCGCACGGGACTGGTCATGGCGTTTCCTTCGCGTGGGCCTGCACCACCGTCAAGGCAATCTCCGGGATGCGGCGGGCGCTGGCCATCGCCTCGCGGCGCAGCCAGCGATAAGCCTCCGGCTCGGATAGCTTGCGCGTGCGGATCAGGATCGCCTTGGCACGGTCGACCACATCGCGCTCACGCAGCCTGCTCTCGGCCGCTGTCAGAGCCTGGTGGGTTTGCAGGTGGCGACGGAACAAGGCGACCGCGGCGCGCAGCACCGGCTTGACCTCGGCCGGCGTGACCGAGCCGACATTGTAGGAGCACACGCCGGCGTCGATCGCTTCCTGCATGAAGCCGGGGTCATCCTCGTCGACGAACAATACGACGGGATGCGGCCGGGTGGCGGAGAGCTGGCGCAGGCCCTCGAGCGCGTCGCGGTCCGGCCGGGTCATGTCCACCAGCACCACATCGGGCATGTGGGCGACAACGGCGTCGGCCAGCAGCATGCCCGGTTCGATGGCGGCTACCTGCACCGAGGAGTCGCGGGCGAGCAACCGCATGAGGTAACGGGCGCGGTCGGCATCGTCGTCGGCAAGCAGGATCTTCACGGGTGCGTGGGTCGCTCGGCCAGTCGTTCGCTGATGGCAGAGCAAAGGACGGGCCAATCGGCGGGCCGATGTGGCCAGGACGGAGGAAACACACCGCTGCCCGGTCCGGGAGCGAAGCGCAACCGCCGATCCGCGTCGTCCGCAGCCCGGCCTCTGTTTGCCACGCAGGTCCGTGCCGCACGCGTTGCCCTGCCGCTGACAACGGGGCTGCGAACCCGCCCTAGACCGCCCGCAACGGCGCCGTCGCCCGTCGTGCAAAGGGGTCGGTCGTGCCGAGCCGGCTGATGGTGATCGGCAACACTGGCGTAAGCTGTGCGAACTCGTCCGGAGAGGCGTCGCGTGCAATCACCACAAGGAACGATGCGCCCACCGGACCGGCGAAGGGGCGCGGTGCGCTGAACATCGTGCCGACCGACTGCACGAGCAACGGGCGCTCTGACTCCGCCACGGCCACGACGCCTTTGACGCGCAGCAGCCGCTCGCCCAGCAGCCCGGCGAGATTATCGAGCCAGGCGGCAAGGTCATCCCACGCCGGTTTTGTGGGCCAGCGGACAAGCAGGACCGCGATGCGCGGATGCGGCAGGCCGGCGGCGTCCGGCACGATGGATGGCGCGGGCGGGCGCGGGGCGAAGGCGGCACGAATGCAGGTGCGGCGGTCGTCGGAATCGATGATGTCGGCCAGCGGATTGAGGCCGCTCGCCATCGCGCGCGCCGCTGCCACCTGTGCCGGCGTGGCGAGGTCGCGCTTGGTCAGCGCCAGAGCCTGCGCGCCGGCCCATTGCGCCGCCGCTTCCTCGAACCCAGCGACGTCTGCACCGCGCAGGCAATCGAACGTGGCGACCACGCTTACCCGCAGGGACAGCGCGGCCAGGCTCGCGAGCCCGCGCAGGATCGGGCCCGGTTTGGCCAAGCCGCTGGTCTCCAGCACGATGCGACGCAACGGCGCGCGGCGGCTGTCCACGAGTTGCTCGACGGTGGTGGCGAGGTCGCTGCCGAGCATGCAGCACACGCAGCCATTGGACAGCATTGCCATCCGCAGCCCGCCCGTAGTTTCCGCGAGGATCGCGCCGTCCAGTCCGATCTCGCCGACTTCGTTGACAATCACCGCGGTTTCGGCGGCCTCCGGCATCATGAGGAAATCGCGCAGCAGCGTGGTCTTGCCGCTGCCGAGAAAGCCGGTGAGGACCACGAAGTCGAACAGGGCGGTCAGGACCGTGCCGGAAGCGGACGCACCGCGTCGTCGTCCGCGTAGCTCTGCACCACCAGCGCGCGCACGTCGGCAAGCAATTCTGCGACGTCGAAAATCATCCCGCCCTTGATCGTGTAGCGCAAGGCGCGATGCCATTCCGTGGTGTTGGTCGTGTCGTTCAGCCGCAGCGCGCCGGTGCCGTAGAGCAATTTGAAATCGGTCAGCGGATTGTGGTCGTGCACCAGCAGGTCGGCGCGTTTCCCCACCTCCACACTGCCGGTTTCGTCGTCGATCCCCAGCAGGCCCGCGCCCTGCACGGTGGCGGCGCGCAGCACCTCCAGCGGGTGGAAGCCGGCTTCCTGCAACAGCTCCAGCTCGCGGATGAAGCCGAAGCCGAAGATCTGGTAGATGAAGCCTGAATCGCTACCGGCGCACACGCGGCCGCCGCGGTTCTTGTATTCGTTGATGAACTGCATCCAGATGCGGTAGTTCTGCTTCCACTCGATCTCGTTGGTGGTGGTCCAGCGCACCCAGTAGGAACCGTGGCCACCGCGCTGCGGCTGGAAGTATTGCCACAGGCTCTTCCAGGCGTAATCACGCTGCCAGTCGGCCTGGCGCGCGCGCATCAGGTCGCGATTGGCGTCGTAGATGCCGAAGGTCGGCACGAAGGTGAAGTCGAGTGCCAGGAACGCGTCCATCACCTCGCGCCACTTCGCGCTGCCCGGCTCGGCGCCTTGCACGAACGTCTGGCCGGCATACGCGAAGCGGAAATACTCGTCGTTGTAGTCGTAGTCGGTAGGATAGGCCTGCACCACGCGGTTCTCGAACAGCGCCTCCGGCAGGCCGTAATAGTGTTCCGCACTGGTCAGGCCCCAGCGCGCGGAGGTCAGCGCGTTCATCCGCGTGACCGCCATTTGCGCATGGTGGCAGCCGCTGCGCAGGCCGAGCTTGCGGCATTCGTCCAGCGCCGCTTCCATGATCGCGGGCGGGGCGCCGAAGAACTTTATCCCGTCGGCCCCGCGCGCCTTCACCCGCCGCAGCCAGGCGCGGCCTTGCTCGGGACTGTGGATCACCTTCAGCATGTCGTTGACGGCGGGGAAATACGTGAAGGCGACGATATGCGGCGCGGCGATGACGTTGGCGGCGGAACGTTCCTTCTGGCGCAGCATCCAGGCGAGGCCGTTCATCGAACCCATTTCGCGCACCGTGGTCACGCCGTGCGCGAGCCAGAGTTTGTAGACGTAATCGACCGGCGGCACCCAGCCGTTGGCGGCGTGATATGGCACGCCGGCATGGGCATGGCAGTCGATGAACCCCGGGGTCACCCACTTGCCGTGGCAATCGATCTCGTGATCCCCCGCGGCCGGGCGGCGTTCCGGTTTGATCGGCAGCTTGGCCGGCGCCACCTTGCGCAGCTCAACGATCCGGCCGTTCTCGACGACGATGTCGATCGGCCCGATCGGCGGGGCGCCGGTGCCGTCGATGACCGTGGCGCCGCGCAGCACCAGCCGTGCGAACGGCCCGATGCCGCGATCGCGCCCGGTGGCTTCCGGCACCGGCGGCTGGCCCGCCTGGGCACGGGACAGGGCGAGTTCCTCGCCGGCGTCGGGATCGAAGATGGGGTCGGACATAGGATGTGGCCTGTCGGTGACGCGCTATCCAACAGTATCGCGCGATCAGGCGCCAGATCGATCGGGATGATCGCATTTGACCGGGCACCCGGGTCGGATCCGCCGCGGCACGCATCGAGCACTGGCATGTCAAGGAATCCTGCTTGCTGCCAGGTGCAGTCGATCGATCGTCGTTGCGCTGGTTGGTAAACCGCGTCGGGTATCGGTGACGCCATTCCGCCCGTCAGCAGGTCGCACCGGCCGCCTCACGTGACGCTGAAATCGCGGGTTTCCCCGAACCCGAGAACGTCGAACTCCGCTTCCGCGACTCCCGCCCGGGCCCGCGCCTCCCGCAACGCATGCACCGGCGCGTCGATGGCTTCGTCGGTCAACTGGAACGTTCCGAAATGCATTCCCAGACTGCGACGGGGCCGCAGGTCGAGGTGGGCGCGCACCGCTTCCTCCGGATCGACGTGTTGTTGGCGCATGAACCAGCGTGGCTCGTAGGCCCCGATCGGCAGCAGGGCGAGATCGATGCGCGGGAACCGCCGCGCGATCTCGGCGAAATGCGGACAGTAGCCGGAATCGCCGGCGAAATAGACGACCGCCGTACCTGCCTCGACGACGAACCCGCCCCACAGGCAGCGGTTCCGGTCATGCAGCGTGCGGGACGAAAAATGCTGGGCAGGCACGTAGGTGACCCGAGCACCCGCGAGTTCGGCGCTCTGCCACCAGTCGAGCTCGATCGCCGAGCGGAGGCCCGCCTTCGCAAGGTGCCGCGCATTGCCGAGGCCGGTCGCCGTCGCCGGCCGCCAACGCCGCCGCACGCGGCGCAACGTCGGCAGATCCATGTGGTCGTAATGGTTGTGCGTGACCAGCAGCAGATCGACGCCGGGCAGCGCACCCAGTTTCTGTCCGGGCCGCCGCGCCCGGCGCGGACCGGCGAACCAAACCGGGCTGCATCGCCGCGACCAGATCGGGTCGGTCAGCACGCAAACGCCGCCGAGCTGCACCAGGAAGGTCGAGTGGCCAATGAAGGTCGCCGAGATGCGGTCGGGCGCGGCACGGCCAGGGGGTGGGAAGGGTGGATCCTCCACGCGCTCTGGCCACGGCTCCTTCCGGCGCTCTTGCCGCCAGCGACGCACGTCCTGGAGGCTCTTGCCGTGCGGAGCGTGCGGGTTGAAGAACCGCTCGCCGTCGAAGTGATCGGTTGGCCGCGTGGCCGGTGCCGCTGTTCCGTGCATCCATCCAGTCCCATCCTGCACAACCATACATGGGCCTGCGCCCGGGACCGCGGGTCCCGCGCAAGCCTACGTGTTCCCGGGCGGTGGCCGCGGCAAGCCGGTATGATGATCCTGACGGTGCGGTCCCCCGGCCAACGCTGTCATCGCCAGCGAAGCGCAGCAATCTCCCCGAGATACCGGCGCCCACGGGAGATTGCTGCGCGTCGCTGGCAATGACGGCGGCGACGCTCTGCGCAACGCGGCGGTGCCAGAGCACTACGCGAGACGCGCCCGCAGGATCAGCGCATCGCCGCCATCGGCATAGTAGCGTGGCCGGCGGCCGGCCTCGACAAACCCGGCGCGTTCATACAGCGCGCGCGCGGCGGCATTGCCGATGGCGACCTCCAGCACCATCGTGCGCGCCGCTTGCTCGCGCGCGGTGGCCATCGCGGCGGCCAGCAAGGCGCCCGCCACGCCCTGCCGGCGCACCTCCGGGGCGACCGCCAGCGTCAGCACCTCCGCTTCGTCCTCGGTGACGCGCGCCAGGATCATGCCGCCGAGCGGATGCAACAGGCCGAACACGCCGGGCATGGCGAGTTGCAGCGCGATCGCGTCCTCGCCCCAGGCTTCGCGCGGCGGGAAGGCGTCGGCATGGATCGCCGCCAGCGGTGCGACTTGCGCCCGCGTGGCGCGTTGCAGCGCCGCGGTCATGCCACGGGAGCCGGGCGCAAGCCGCCTTGCGGCAGCCGCGCCTCGGGCGGATCGACATACAGCGGCTGGGCCGGAAGCGGCGGCAGCGCGCCGGCCAGGCGGCGGGTGCCCACCATGGCGACGTGGCGCGCGGTCGGCAGCCTGGCGTCGGTCAGCATCACGTCGGTGTCGCGCGCCGCCAGCCAGGCGGCAACCGCAACCGCCGCGTCGCCGGCCACGGCGACCGGGCCCGCGGCCCGCGGCAGGCTGTCCAGCGCGCAGGCCAGGACCGACCCGTTCCGCTCCAGGAAGACGCGGCCGCGCCGGCTGTCGATCGCCGACCATAGTTGCCGCCCGCCGAGATGCGGCAGAGCGTCGGCCAGCGCCTCGCCGACAGTCACGCCGACGATCGGCACCCCGGCGCCGAGCGCGATGCCGTGCGCCAGGGCCAGCCCCGCGCGGATCCCGGTGAAGCTGCCCGGCCCGACGGTGACGGCGATAAGGTCGAGGTCGATCGCTGCCACCCCGGCCTCGTCAAGCACCGCCACCACCATGACCGGCAGCAGCGCGGCCTGGCCGCGTCCGGCCTCCTGCTGGCGGCCGGCGCGCAGGACCCCGTCGGCCACCAGGCCGGCCGCGCAGCGCGCCAATGCGGAATCGAGGGCGAGGATCAGCATGCCGCCATTATTCCCTCTCCCGCGCTTGGCGGGAGAGACGCCCCGCATCAGCCAGCTCGATGCGCCACCAGGGATGAAAACGGCGAGCGTTTGGTGGCGCCGCCATCACCCCGTCATGCCGACGAAGGTCGG
>JBEKNT010000031.1:0-27328 GCA_049522565.1 Acetobacteraceae bacterium | reverse complement strand
TGCGAACGACCGAGATCAGCGGTTGTACGCACCCCTCCCCCCAGCCCCCTCCCACGAGGGGAGGGGGAGGATTCTGCCACGCGGCGATCACTCGCGACGCCACCGTCACAGCACCGGCACGCCGTGGTGCTTCGCCTTCTCCGGCGGCTCGACATGGATGGTCACGACAAGCTGTTCCATCTCCCGCTGTAGCGTCTCCTCGATGCGGTCGCAGATCGCGTGCGACTCGGCAACCGTCATGCTGCCGGGAACGACGAGGTGGAACTCCAGGAAGGTCAGCCGGCCGGCATGGCGGGTGCGCAGATCGTGCGCTTCCAGCGCTCCGACGGCGCTTTCGGCCACCAGTTCGCGGATGCGGGCGATCACCGCCGGCTCCGGCGCGGCGTCCATCAGCCCCCCCACGGAGCTGAAAATCATCGCCATGCCGGACCACAGCACATAGACGCCGGTCGCCACCGCCAGCAGCGGATCGAGCACCAGGCGGCCGGTTACCACGGCCAGGGTGACGCCGAGCGCGATGCCGACCGAGGTGACCACGTCGGCCAGCAGGTGCCGGCCGTCGGCCTCCAGCACCGGGGAGCGCAGAACCCGGCCGGTGCGCAGCAGCAGGAACGACCAGGCACCGTTGAGCAGGGTGGCGATGGCGTTCAGGCCGATGCCCTCGACCGGCATGTCGAGGGGGTGCGGATTGCGCCAGGTATTCCAGGCCTGGTCGAAGATCGACAGGGCGGCGATGACGATCAGCACGCCCTCGATGACGGCGGCGAAAAACTCGGCCTTATCATGGCCATAGGGGTGGTTGGCGTCGGCCGGGATGGCGGCGAAGTGCAGCGCGCCGAGGGCCAGCAGGCTGGCCGCGACGTTCACCGTGCTTTCCAACGCATCGGAATACAGCGCCACGCTGCCGGTGACCCACCAGGCGGCGCCCTTCAGGCCCAGCACCAGACAGCCGATGCCGATGCTGCCGATCGCGATGCGCTCGCCGCGTGCCACGCTCCCGGGGCCCCTGCTGTGTCTGCCGGCTCTAGCAAACCCGGCCGCCGGCGTCAGCCGGGGGATGCGATGAAACGCCGCTTGCCCGACACGGGCCTTATGCCGGATACAGAGCCGCCTGACCAACGGGGAGACGCCTATGCGCCGTACTATCGTGAGCCTTGCCGTCGTCGGCACGCTGATCTGCCAGCCGGCGGCGGCGCAATTGCACTGTATGTCGCCGGCCGAGCGGGCAGCGTTCGACGTGCAGGCGCTGCGCAGCGAAATGATGGTTCTGGCGACGGGATGTGCCGACGACACGCAGTACAACGCCTTCATCACGCGCTACCGGCCGGAATTGCAGGCCAACGAGCGGGACATCGACGCCTGGTTCAAGCGGAAATTCGGCAAGCGCGCGCAGAGCGAGCATGATCGCTTCGTCACCGACCTGGCGAATGCGCAGTCGAGCGCTGGGACCAAGCTGGGCAGCGATTTCTGCCCGCATAATGCGATGATCTTTCAGGGGGTGATGGCGCTGCAAGACGCCGGCGAACTGCCGCCGTTCGCGGCAGGCCAGAACCTGGTTCCGGCGTCGCTGGACGTGTGCGCCGAGGAAACTGCGCAGGCCGAACCGCCCCGCCGCGTCGCCAGCAAGCATCACTGAACGACCCCTCCCGCCAAAGCGGGAGAGGTCGAGGTGCGAGGCGACGAGGGTGATCGGCTCGCCCGATCCCCGTTGCCTAATGCGGCGCCACGGTCACATTCACGCGGAGCACCGGACTGCCCGGCAGCAGCTTGACAACGAACGAATCGGCACCGCTGAAGCCGGGTTCCGGCGTGTAGTCGATGCGCGTGTCGTCGCCGACCGGGTGGATATACACCGAGCCATGCTCGGGCGCCTGGGTCAGCAGCCCCGCATCATACGGCTTGCCGCCCTGCGTCACGGTGATGCCGCACCAGCCGCCGTCATTGCCCACTTGCATGCTGGCCGAGAATTCCTTGCCGGCATCCAGCTTGAGTTTCGGCACGTCGCAATTCCTTGCGCCACCTTCGAAGTCGGAGGCGAACAGCCGCGCGTGAGACTGCGCCGGCGGTGGCGATGGCGGCTTCTCCGCGCAGCCTTGCAACACCGCGCCGACCAGCGCGAGTGCAACCCACGCTGCGCGACGATTCGGTTGTTGTTTGATGTCAAGCAAGTCCATACCTCCGCGAATCCGCTGCCCGAGATGGGGAGCGCGCGTCTAGCAGATGCGAAGCGAGGCGTCAGCCCGTATCACTGCTCAGGGCGATCGCATTCGGCCGCACCGGTCCATCCGTCATGCTGCGCGAAGGCCCGCCATCCACAACTTTCCTGCGGGAGGATGCGCCATAGTCGTGGATGGCGCACCTTCGCGCGCCATGACGCGAGGACGGTCGCAGCGGAGGACCCCAAATGCGATTGCCCCGCGTCACCGGTTCACGTTGGCGTGGTCGCGTCGCTATGCAGCCGGTGCGAGAGGTCCTGGACGAGCCATTGGCCGGCGCGGCCCGGTGGACGGCCGCGCAGGTGCACGACATGCACCGCAAAGCTGAAGCCGAGACCGCGCTGTTCCGCGATATCCAGGCGTTTCAGCCGCCCCGCCGCAATATGCCGGTCCACTAGGTGGCGCGGCATGTTGCACCAGCCGAAGCCGCCGAGCAGGTATTCCAGCCGGCTGCCCTGGTCGGCAAAGCGCCAGATCTGCGCGCTGATGACGCTGCCGCTGAACCCGGCGCTCAGCGGCGTGCGGTCGGTAAGGACGAGCTGAAGATGGCGCTCCAGCACTTCGCGGGACAGCGGCTCGGATTCGCGGGCGAGCGGATGGCCAGCCGCGACCACCGGTAGCGCCGGGATGCCGGTAAGGAATCGCATCTCCAGGTCGGCCGCCGCATTCGGCAGCGGTGGAAATATCCCCAGCCGCGCCGAGCCTTCACGCAGGCGCTGCTCGGCGCCGCCGAGCCCCTCGGTGAATAGCGTCACCGGCAGATGCGGAAAGGCGTCGCGCAGGGCGCGCAGGCTGGCCATCAGCACCGGATTGGGAAACACCGGGTCGACCGCCAGGGTCAGGTCCGGCTCGACGTCGGCGGCGATGGTCTCGGCCCGCGCCCGCAGCGTCTCCACCCCGCGCAGCAGATGCCGCGCATCGTCCAGCAGCACGCGGCCGGCCTCGGTCAGCACGGGCGTCTTGGCGCCGCGGTCGAACAGGCTGACCCGCAATGTGGCTTCCAGCGACTGCACCGATTGGCTGATGGCCGACTGCACCCGTCCGAGCCGCCGCGCCGCAGCGGAAAAGCTGCCGGAGTCCGCCACGGCCACCAGGATGCGGAGCTGATCGAGGGTCAACCGGTCGAGCATGTATCGGTCTAACCGATGGATACGATCGAAATTTGGCCGATTGGACCGATCGATGCAATCCACCAAATAACCGGGGCCTGATCGCTGACAATTTCGGAGGGTTCCATGCATCGCCTGTTGTTCGTCACCTCGAGCCTGTTCGCCGAAGCGTCGAAGTCGCGCCTGATCGGCGGCGAATTCGTTGCGGCCTGGCGTCGCGCGCATCCCGGTACCACGGTGGTGGAGCGCGTGTTGTCCGCGGACACCATGCCGCATCTGACGCAGGCGATGCTGACCGCGGTAGCGACACCGGCCGAGTCCCGCTCGGCGGAACAGCAGGCGGCGGCGACGTTCGCGGATGCGCTGATCGCGGAAGTTGAAGCGGCGGACGTCATCGTGATCGCCGCGCCGATGTACAATTTCACAATTTCCTCGACGCTGAAGGCGTGGCTCGATCACATCGCCCGCGCCGGCCGGACCTTCCGCTACACGGCGAATGGTCCGGAAGGCTTGCTGCGCAACAAGACGGTGTTCGTGACGACGGCCCGTGGCGGCTTCTACCGCGCGGACAGCCCGGCGATGGCGTTGGATTTCCAAGCGCCGTATCTGCGGGCAATTCTCGGCTTCCTCGGCATCACCGACGTGACGTTCGTGCATGCTGAAGGGCTGGCCATCGACCCGGACACCGCGGCGCGCGGGTTGGCCGAGGCGCGTCGGGTCGTGGCGGAACTGCTGCCGGTGGCACAAGCCGCGTGAGGCGGTCGGGGTACGGTGCCCGCGGGTGGCGCACCGACGGCCGCCGCATCGTCATGGCTCGCGGCGGCGGGCCATCCACGCCTTTTCCTGTTGCGAGCGGCAAAGTCGTGCATGGCGGGCCGTTGCTCGCCACGACGAGGGACGCGTCTCAGGGCCGCAAAGCGCCCTGGTCGTTCACGTAAAGCGCATAGACCGAGGTGCTGGCGCACATGAACAGGCGGTCCTTCTTGCGGCCGCCGAAACACAGGTTGGCGCAGGCTTCCGGCAGGTGGATCTTGCCGATCAGGTCGCCGTTGGGAGCATAGCAACGCACGCCATCCTCGGCAGGATCGCCCCAACCCATGCTGCACCACACGTTGCCATCCACGTCGCAGCGTATGCCGTCCGTCATGCCGGGCTTGAAGTCGGCGAACACGCGACCGTTGTGCAGCCTGCTGCCGTCGACCTGGAACACCCGGATATGCGCCGGGCCGCCGTGCGAGACGCCGCTGTCGACGATGTAGAGCAGGGATTCGTCAGGCGAAAAACATAGCCCGTTTGGCCGCACGAAGTCGCCGGCGACCACCGTCGCGGCGCCAGTGGCCGGGTCCAGCCGATAGACGTTGCACGGCAGCTCGGCTTGCGCCTTGTGGCCTTCGTACGGGCCGTCGATGCCGTAGCCCGGGTCGGTAAACCATACGGCGCCATCACCCGCCACCACCACGTCGTTCGGCGCGTTCAGCGGTTTGTTATCGTAACGGTCGAGCAATACGGTGATACGGCCGTCGAGTTCGGTGCGGGTCACGCGGCGCGTGTCATGCTCGCAGGTGACCAGCCGGCCCTCGCGGTCGCGCGTGTTGCCGTTGCTGTATTTCGACGGGGCGCGAAACACCGACAGATGGCCGTCTTCCTCCAGCCAGCGCATGATCCGGTTGTTCGGGATGTCGCTGAACAACAGGTAGCCGCCGTCACGGAAGTAGGCCGGTCCTTCGGCCCAGCGGAAGCCGGTCGCGATGCGTTCGACCGCTGCGTTGCCCTGCCGGTAGGTGAAGCGCGGATCCAGCCGCTCGATGTGTGGATCAGGATAGCGCGAGTCTGGCAAGTTGCCGAGCGGCAGGGACATGCATGGTTTCCTTCGGTCTTACTGTCATTGCGAGAAGCGCAGCGACGACACAATCCCTCGCTTGGCGCGGTACACCTCTCCCGCGTCGCGGAAGAGGTGTACCTCGCAGCGCGGGATATTGCCTCGTCGTTTCGTTTCTCGCAATGACCGGGCAGCGCGTTTATCCGGACGCGGCGGAATGCGCGGCGCTTCTCTGCCCTACCGATCCCTCAGCTTGGGGTCGAGCGCATCGCGCAAGGCGTCGCCGAAGATGCTGAAACCGAATACCGTCAGCATGATCGCGACACCCGGGAAGATCGCGATCCATGGCGCCGTGGAGGCGTATTCTTCCGCCCCGCCTTGCAACATCAGGCCCCAGGCCGGCACCGGCTCCTGCACGCCGAGGCCGAGATAGGACAGCGACGCCTCCGCCAGGATCGCCTGGCCGACGAAGGCGGTGAGCATGATGAGGAACGGCGCCATCACGTTCGGAATCATGTGCCGCAGGATGATGCGCGCATGGCTATAGCCGCAGGCGCGTGCCGCATCGACATAGGCAACCTCGCGAATCGGCAGCGCACTGGAGCGTACCACACGGGCGCAGCGTGGGATCAACGGGATGGTGATGGCGATGATAACGTTCTGCACGCCGGTGCCGAAGATCGACACCACGGCGAGCGCCATGATGATCAGCGGAAACGCCATCACCACGTCGAAGATGCGTTGGAAGATCATGTCGATCCGGCCGCCGAAATAGGCGCTGGCGACGCCGAGCACGAGGCCGGAAAAGCCGCCGACGAACGCCGAGGACAGCCCGACGATCAGCGCGGTGCGCGCGCCGAAGATGATGCGCGACAGCAGGTCGCGGCCGAACTGGTCGGTGCCGAGCCAGTGCTGCCAGCTTGGCGCCTCCGTCATCGCGCCGAAGTCGTTGGCGGTGGGACTGTATGGCGCGATCCACTCGGCGCACAGGCCGGTGACCGCCATGATCAGCACGATCAACATGCCGAACGTACCGAACGGTTGCCGGCGGCAGAAGTCGATCGCCAAGTGTCGGAAGGACCGGTTGGTCGCTTCGATATCGTCGGCCTGGGTGGCGGGAATCGTCGCGTCGCCGGGCAAGGTAATGGACATGCTGGGACCTCCCGTCAGCCAAAGCGGATGCGTGGATCGAGCCAGGCGTACAGCAGATCGACCGCAAGGTTGCACAGTACGAAGACCGTGACGGTGAGCATTACCAGTGCCTGAGTCAATGTATAGTCCTGGTTCTGCACCGCCTGCACGAACAGCCGCCCGATCCCGTTCAAATTAAACACCTGTTCCGTTACGACCAGACCGCCTATCAGGAAGGCGAACTCGATGCCGAGCAGAGTTACCACGGGCAGCAGGGCGTTTTTGAGAGCGTGGCGATTGATGATGATCTTGTCGATCAGCCCCTTGGCGCGCGCGGTGCGGATATAGTCCTCGCGCATCACCTCCAGCATGGCGGAGCGCGTCATGCGCATGCTGACGGCGGCGTAGCGGTAGCCGACGGTGACCGCCGGCAAGATCGCCATCGACAGGTTGCGCAACGGATCCCTCCAGATCGGCACATAGTCGATCGGCGGCATCCACGGCTGGCCGAACACGGCGCTGGTGACGTCGAGCACGACCAGGATGGAGATGATGCCAAGCCAGAACGACGGCGTGGCGATGCCGCCGATGGCGATGGTCCGCACCGTGTAATCGATCCAGGTGTTCTGCTTCAGCGCCGAGATGGTGCCGAGCGGAATGGCGATGCTGATCGCGACGGCGGTGGCCAGCAGCGCGATCTCGATCGAGATCGGCAGACGCGCGGCGATCTCGGTAACGACCGGTTTGCCGGACCACATGGAGATTCCGAAGTCCAGGCGGCAGAATCCCCAGACGAAATTCAGGAACTGCAGGTAGACCGGTTTGTCCATGCCGATCTCGGTGTGGCACAGCGCGACCGCCCTTGGGTCGAAGCTGCCGCCGCCCGAGCCGAGGCGCACGACGCAGATGTCGCCGGGGATCAGCCGCATCAGCGCGAACACCAGCACCGCCGCGCCGAGCAGTGTGGGGATCGTCAGGAAGACGCGTTTGGCGATGTATTGGTACATGGCTTTACAAAACCTTCCCCGCGCCTCGATCCCTCCCGCGCGCCGCGCGGGAGAGGTCGCTATTGATCCAACCACACATTGGCCAGATCCTGGTTCACGTAGTGACTGGGGCCGATCTTCCAGCCCTTCACATAGGACCGCAGCGGCACGATGCGGTTCCACCATAGCATGGGAAACTCATACGCCTCGGTATCCACCACGCGTTTCTCGTAGGCGCGCATCAGCACGCGTTGCGCGGCAGGGTCGGTCGTATGCACCATCTTCTGGTAAATATCGACAACTTCCGGGTCTTCATAGCCACCGTAGTTCTCCACGAACACCGACTTCGGCAGGTATTTCTGCGTGTCCATCACGGGGTTCACCACGCCGTTGCAATTGGCCTCGACGACAACGTCGAAATTGCCGGTGCGCATCGCCTCGAACCACGGGCCGGTCGGCACCACCTTCTGCGTGGCGTGCACGCCGATCTTGCTCCATTCATCGACGATCCATGTGCCGACGTATTTGTACGGCTGATCGACGTTGCGGTTCAACAGCTCGAAGCTGAGCCCTTCGGCGCCGGCTTCCTTCAGCAGACGCTTCGCCTCGGCGCGCGACTTGTCGATGTCGGGCCAGAACCCGGCCATCGTCTGCAGCTCTTCCTTCGTCGCCGCCATGGGCGAACCGGGGAAGACGATGCCGCCGACCGTGTGCACATCGGCGATCTTCGCCAGCGCCGGTGCGCCATGCCACTGATCGATCGCCAGCAGCAGCGCCTTGCGCACCCGCACATCGTCAAACGGCTTGCGCTTCGAATTCGGTGTGATCAGGTTGCCGCAGTTCCAGTCGCTGGTCTGCACCACGATCTTGTCGCCGAGTTCCTTCTTGAGCTGGTCGATCGCCGATGGCGGCAGGCCACGGAACTCGCCGGCCGCCCGGTCGGCGCGAATCGCCTCGGTGCGCACCACCTGCTTGTCGGCGTAGATGCCGACGAAGCCGTCGAGATACGGCTCGCCCTTGTGGTAGTAATCAGGATTGCGCTCCCCCTTGATCGACTGGCCGAGTTCATAGCCGGCGAACTTGAAGGGCCCGCTGCCCATCACGTTCTTCTCGTACCAGTGTGGGTCCTTGTCGATGATGTCCTTCTTGTAGATGAACGCGTAAGGATCGGCGAGCGCCGGCAGGAAGGTCAGTGTGGCGAATTTCAGGTGGAACACCACTGTGGTGGGATCCAGCGCGGTGACCGTGTCCACCATCTCGTACCAGCTTGCGCGCGCGCTGTTATAGCCCTTCGGCGGATGGATGATCTGGTCCCAGCTTGCCGCCACGTCGGCCGCGGCCAGCGGCGAACCGTCATGAAACTTCACACCCTCGCGAATCTTGAACGTATAGGTCTTGCCGTCGTCGGTTGGCGCCGGCATTGCCGTGCACAGGTCGCAGACATAGTGCGTGGTGTCCGCAGGATCGTCCGGATTGAGGCGGATCAGCACGCTGTAGAACGGCGCCACCGAATGTACCACGGCATAGGTGGTTTCGCGGTGGCCGTCGAAGCTCGGCGGTGCGTCGGCCGGGATCATGTAGGTGAGGATGCCGCCGTGCTTCGGTGCCTCCTCCGCCGTCGCCGGCAGGATGGCGGCGGTCAGCAAGGCTGCTGCCAAACCTGCGGCCGGTATGGTCCGTCTCACGTTTCGTGTTCTCCCCTTGGTCGGCTTCTTGCCTGTTCGCCGCAGGGCCGCCTTGCGGCGGCACCCTGCGTTGCCGCCCGTCGGCTGCGCCGGCGGGTTACTCCGTCGCTGACTTGTCCAGCCAGATGTCGGACAAGTCCTGGTTGATGTAGTGACTGGGGCCGATCTTCCAGCCATGCACGTAAGACCGCTCCGGAATCTCCCGGAACCACCACAGCATCGGGAACTCGTGGGCCTCGGTATCGACAATGCGCGTCTCGTATGCGCGCATCAGCGCCCGCTGCTTGGTGAAATCGGTTTCACGCAGCATCTTGTTGTAGATATCGACCTCTTCGGGGTCGCTGTAGCCACCGTAGTTTTCCACGAAGACATCGTGCGGCAGATATTTCTGCGTGTCCAGCACCGGATTGACAATGCTGTTGCAATTCGCTTCGACCACCACGTCGAAGTCGCCGCTGCGCATCGCCTGGAACCACGGACCGGTCGGCACGACGCGCTGGGTCGCGGTGACGCCGATCTTGCTCCACTGGTCGATCAGCCAGGTGCCCACGTACTTGTATGGCTGGTCGACGTTGCGGTTGAGCAATTCGAAATGCAGGTTCGCCTGCCCGGCCGCCTTCAGCAGGCGCCTGGCCTCGGCACGCGACTTCTCGATATCCGGCCAGAAGCCGGCCAGCTTCTCAAGCTCCGCCTTGGTCGCTGCCAGCGGGGAGCCCGGGAAGGCAATGCCGCCCACGGTGCGCACGTTGGCGATCTTCGACAGCGCCGGCGCGCCGTGCCACTGGTCGACCGCCAATAGCAGCGCCTTGCGCACCCGCACGTCGTCGAACGGCTTGCGTCGCGCATTCGGCGTGATCAGATTGCCGCAGTTCCAGTCGCTGGTCTGCACCGTGAGTTTATCGCCCAGCGACTGCTTGAGGTCATTGATCGCCGCGGGCGGCAGGCCGCGGAACTCCATGGCCGCGCGGCCGCCGCGGATCGCGTCGACCCGGACCGCCTGCTTGTCGGCGAAGATGCCGACGAAGTCATCGAGGTAGGGCAACCCCTTGTGGTAGTAGTCCGGGTTCTTTGCACCCTTGATATCCTGGCCGATGTCGTAAGCAACGAACTTGAACGGGCCGGAGCCAAGGATGTGTTGTTCGAACCAGTGCGGATCCTTGTCGAGAATCGACTTCGGATAGATGAACGCATAAGGGTCCGCGATCGACGGCAGGAAGGTGCTGGTGGCATATTTCAGCTTGAACACCACCGTCGTCGAATCCGGCGCTTCGACCGAGTCCACCACCGAGTACCAGTTCTGCCGCGCGCTCAGTACACCGGGGCGGGGAAAGATGATCTCGTGCCAGCTTGCCGCCACGTCGGCCGCGCTCAGCGGCGAGCCGTCGTGGAATTTTACCCCCGTGAGGATCTTGAACGTATAGGTCTTCCCCGCATCGGTGGGCGTCGGGATCGACGTGCAGAGATCGCAGGTGAAGTGCGTCGTGTCCGAGGGATTGTCGGGATTGACCCGCATCAGCACGCTATAGAACGGCGCCACCGCGTGCATCACGGCATAGGTCGCCTCGCGATGGCCATCCAGACTGGGCGGCGCATCCGCCGGTATCATGTAGGTCAGGGTGCCGCCGTATTGCGGTGTTTCCGCGGCGGTCGCAGGAAGAATGGCCGCCGCGCCGGCGACGATCGCGCCGACGCCTGCCGCCAACAGAGCTGGTCGCATGGATATTGCCTCCCTTGGTGTTGGTTTTTTCGGCTAGCCCCCCTGTTATTGGCCGGCCTCGCCTGTTGGGCGGCGCCGGCGGCGTCACCGGCGTGCATAGCGCACGCCGGCGGCAACCCGGTCACTTGTCGAGCCAGATCGTCGCGAGATCCTGGTTGATGTAGTGACTCGGGCTGATCTTCCAGCCCTTCACGTAGGAACGGTACGGCACGATGCGCTCCCACCACGGCATCATGTACATATGCGCCTGGGTATCCAGCACGTAGGTCTCGTACTCGCGCATCAGGGCACGCTGTTTGGTAAAGTCGGTCTCGTGCAGCATCGCCTGATAGAGATCGATGTCCTTCTGGTCCTCATAGTTGCCATAGTTCTCGGTATAGACCGAGTGTGGCAGGAATTTGCCAACGTCCATCAGCGGGTTCACCAGGCCCTGGCAGTTGAAATCCACCGTGACGTCGAATGCGTTGTTGCGCAGCGCCTCGAAGAACGGCCCGGTCGGCAGCACCTTCTGCGTGACGTGCAGCCCGACCTTGGACCATTCGTCGATCACCCAGGTAGCGATGTACTTGTACGGCTGGTCAACGTTGCGGTTCATCAACTCGAAGGTCAGCCCATCGGCACCGGCCTCGTGCAACAGCCGCCGCGCTTCCTCGCGTGACTTGTCGATGTCCGGCCAGTAGCCGGCGATCTTTTGCAGCTCCTCCCTGGTTGCCGCCAGCGGTGAGCCGGGAAACACGATGCCGCCCACCGTGTGCACGTTGGCGATCTTCGACAGGCCGGGCGCGCCATGCCACTGGTCGATCGCCAGGATCAGCGCGCGGCGGACGCGCACATCGTCGAACGGCTTCTTCCGGTGGTTCGGCGTTATCATGTTGACGCAGTTCCAGTCGCCGGTCTGCACGGTGATCTTGTCGCCGAGTTCCTTCACCAGTTGGTCACGCGCCGAGGGCGGCAGGCCGCGGAATTCGATCGCCGCGCGGTCGGCGCGGATCGCATCCAGCCGTACCGACTGCTTGTCGGCGAAGATCGCGAGGAACCCGTCGAGATAGGGCAGGCCCTTATGGTAATAGTCGGGATTGCGCTCGCCCTTGATCGACTGGCCGATCTGGTATTCGACGAAACGGAATGGCCCGCTGCCCATCACGTTTTTTTCGTACCAGTGCGGGTCCTTGTCGAGAATCTCTTTCTTGTAGATCCAGGCAAACGGGTCAGCGAGCGCGGGCAGGAAGGCGCTGGTGGCGAATTTCAGGCGGAACACCACGGTGCTCGGATCAGTCGCCTCGACGCTGTCCACCATGATGAAAAAGCTCTCGCGCGCGCTCGACACGCCCGGCGGGGGATGGATGATCTCCTGCCAACTCGCGGCCACGTCGGCGGCGGTCAGCGGCGATCCGTCGTGCCATTTCACGCCGTCGCGAATCCTGAAGGTCCAGGTCTTCCCGTCATCGGTCGGCTGCGGCATCTCGGTGCAGAGATCGCAGACGAAGTCATCGGGCGACGACGGATTTTCCGGATTGACGCGGATCAGCACGCTGTAGAACGGCGCGGCGGCGTGCACCGTCGCATAGGTGGTCTCGCGGTGGCCGTCCAGGCTCGGCGGTGCGTCGGCCGGGATCATGTAGGTGAGGATGCCGCCGCGTTTCGGCGTCTCGTCGGCCCGCGCCGGGGCGCTCGCCGCAAGCGCGCCGCCAAACAACAGCGCTAATAAACTCAGTCTTCGCGTCACCGGTTTCCCCCCAATTATTGGATTGCTGTCAGCGCGCGGCGCGCAGCGACGAAGCAACGACAGCGTGACTGACCTGGACAGCGTGGCGTGCCCGGACAGCGCGGCAGACAGTGCTGGCTCGGATGGCATGGTCATCGCTCAGCCCACTTCGCTACAGGCGACGAAATGCCCGGGCCGCAGCTCGCGCATTTCCGGGCGGGCGCGCTTGCAGCCCGCCACGGCGATCGGACAACGCGGATGGAACACGCAGCCGGGTGGCGGATTGATCGGGCTCGGCACCTCGCCCTGCACTGGCCGAAACGCGCGCGCCGATTCCACCGACGGATCGGGCACCGGCACCGCCGCCAGCAATGCCTGCGTATAGGGGTGCAACGGATTGCCGAACAATTCGTCGGCATCGGCCAGTTCGACGATGCGACCGAGATACATCACCGCGACGCGCTGGCAGATATGCCGCACCACCGACAAATCATGCGCGATGAACAGATAGGTCAGGCCGAAACGTTCGCGCAGATCCTCCAGCAGGTTGATGACCTGTGCCTGGATCGACACATCGAGCGCCGACACCGCCTCGTCGCAGACGATGAACTCCGGCTCCAGCGCCAGGGCGCGGGCGATGCCGACGCGCTGGCGCTGGCCGCCCGACATCTCGTGCGGATACCGATCGGCAAAGCGCGGGTTCAGGCCGCAGACACCCAGCAGGTCGCGCACCCGCACGGCACGCTTCGTCGCGTCGCGTTCGATGCCGTGCACCATCATCGGCTCGCCGATGATGTCGCCCACCTTCATGCGCGGGTTCAACGAGCTGTACGGATCCTGGAACACCACCTGGATGCGCCGGCGCAATGCCAGCAGATCCTTGCGTTGCAGGCTGGCGATATCGACGCCGTCATAGATGATGGCACCCTCGGTCGGACGCTCCAGGCGCAGGATGCAGCGCCCCGTGGTGGTTTTGCCGCAGCCGCTTTCGCCGACCAGGCCGAGCGTCTCGCCCCGCCGGACGGAAAAATCGATGCCGTCCACCGCCTTCACCTCGCCGATCTTGCGGCGTGCGACGATGCCCTCGGTCACCGGGAAGTGCATGCGCAGCCCGCGCACCTCCAGCAGCGGCGCGTCCTCGGCTGCGCTCATGCCGCTGCCTCCGTCGCGCCGACCTCGTGGCTGCGAAAGCAGGCCGCGAGATGGCCGGACTCGATCGCCGCTTCCAGCGCCGGCCGCGCCGTGGCGCAGGCCTCGATGGCAAACCGGCAGCGCGGCCGAAACGCGCAGCCGGCATCGAGCCGCGTGAGATCCGGCGGTTGCCCCTCCACCGGATCGAGCCGCGCCTGGCGCGGCCGGTCCAGCCGCGGCACCGAGCGCAGCAGCGCCATCGTGTAGGGATGCCGCGGCCGATGATAGATGTCGCCCGCCGCGCCGCTTTCGACGATGCGTCCGGCGTACATCACGTTCACCCGGTTGGCGTAGCGCGCTACCACGCCGAGATTATGCGTGATGATCACCAGCGCCACCCCAAGCCGCCGCGTCAGCGCCTTCATCAGTTCCAGAATCTGCGCCTGGATGGTGACGTCGAGCGCGGTGGTCGGCTCGTCGGCAATGATCAGCTTCGGCTCGCAGGCCAGGGCGATGGCGATCATCACGCGCTGCCGCATGCCGCCGGAAAGCTGATGCGGATACTGCTTCAGCCGCCGCGCTCCGTCGGCAATCCCGACCAGCACCAGCAGTTCCACCGCGCGCTGATACGCCGCGCCGCGATCCATGCCGCGATGTTGCTCCAGCGTTTCGGTGATCTGCCGGCCGATGGTCAGCACCGGGTTCAGCGAGGTCATCGGTTCCTGGAACACCATGCCGATGGCGCCACCGCGCACTTCGCGCATTTCCTCCGGCGACAGCAGCATCAGATCGCGCCCGCCGAACCAGACTTCGCCGGCGGTGACGCGGCCCGGTGGGTCCGGAATCAGACGCAGGACGGAAAGTGCGGTGACCGACTTGCCGGAGCCGCTTTCGCCGACGATGGCGACGGTCTCGCCCGGATCGACGCTCCAGGAAACGCCGTCAACGGCGCGCACGACTCCCGCACCGGTACGGAACTCGGTGTGCAAGTCGCGAATCGATAGGAGTGGTTCCACCCCTTCTCCTGACGTTTTGGCCTTCCCTCGCGATCGGTATAGGCGATCCTCTGCGAACCCGCCAGCACGGCCTTGTGGGTTCCGCCCGGTCCGGCGGCCTTCGGTCAAAGCGACCGCCGGCCGGGGGCGGCAAACTGAAACTATTTTGCAATCTTTCTTGCGGCAAAGGTGTCAACAGAGTTGCAATATCACGGGGAGATGACGGCCATGGCGGCCTCTCGCGTGCATTGCCCGCCGGAGGAATTCACCTTCCGTTTGCGGGAGCGGATACCGATGAATGTGTGCTTCACTTTCACCAGCGAGCAGCTTGACGCGCTGCGCAGGGTGTTTGGTGATCGGTTGGACGGCGAGCATACGGTTGACATGCGCGGCCGGCTTTACCTGCCCTGGAGCCGCTATTACATCGTGCTACAGGCCGGCCGCGACCGCCGCACCGACCTGCGGCGCAACGTCGCTTCTTATGTGGGGCGCACCACCCGCGACAGCCTCCTGTGCGGCCTGTCCATCACGGGCCTGGCGGCGGGCGCTCTCTGGCTGGCGATGAACCTGCTCTGACAGCGGCGGCACCGCATCAGAATGGAGTGTCGCCGCGCACCGTGATGCGGTGCATGATGCGGGTCTCCGCCGGGTAGTCGTTGATCGCGAAGTGCTGCGTGCAGCGGTTATCCCAGAAGGTGAGCGTGCCGCTCTCCCAGCGCACCCGGCAGGTGAACTCCGGCCGGGTCGCGTGCTGCTTCAGGAACCCGATCAGCGGCTCGCTTTCCTCATCGGTCATGCCATCGAAATGCTGCACGTGGCCGCCGATATACAAGGCTTTGCGGCCGGTCTCCGGATGGGTGCGCACCAGCGGATGCACCGAGGTGGTTTGCACATTGCCGGGGTCCTTCACCTTCATATGCGCCATCTGGCGGTCATAGCGCTGGGCGCGTGACTGCCCGCCGTGCTGCTTGAAATTGTCGCCGACGCAGACGGTCTTCAGGTCGGCGAGCATCGCCTTCATGCCGTCCGACAGGCTCTCGTAGGCGAGGTATTGGTTGGTGTACAGCGTATCGCCGCCGGCCGACGGGACTTCCAAGGCGTACAGCATGGTGCCCATCGCCGGCTGCGGCGAGAACATCTGATCGGTGTGCCAGGAGCCACCGAAATTCTTCTTGTCCTGCGGCGTCTTGATGATTTCGAGGATCTCCGGGTAGTCCGCCATGCCCTGCATGTACGGATGCAGATGGATTTCCCCCCATCGCCGGGCGAAACGGAGTTGCTGCTCCGGGGTGATTTTCTGGTTGCGGAACAGGATGACCAGGTTGTCGAGCAAGGCGGCGCGGATCTCCGCCAGCACGTCGTCCGGCAGGTTCTGTGACAGATCGACGCCCTGAACCTCGGCCCCAAGCGCACCGGCAATCTTGTGGGTCTCGAGATAGCGATACTGCGTGTTGCGCGGGGCGTTCATGACACTTCTCCTCCGGTTGAGGGAAATGATGCCGCCGATCTGGTCTTATTGCAAAACCGCACCGCCAGGAATGCATGCAGGCGCTGTTGCGAACGGATCGGCAACGCATTATGTTGCGCAGGTGTGATGAGCGCCTGCGGCGCGGCGAGGATTTGTTCGTATGCCTGCGATATTCAGGCGCGTTATGCGCGCGGCTTGGCCTTTGGTCATGGCATATGCGTTACCCGCGTTTGCCTTGCCGCCGGATGGCACGCGACCCCCACCACCAGAGATATTTGATCTGCCGCGAATCGTGACCTTGCCGGGTCCCGGCACGCGGTCACCGCTCGATTCGGTTACGATCTCACCATTCGTCAGGCCGCCTCCGGCCGGCGCAACCGGCAGTGCCGGGCCGCTGTTTCCCCTCACCATCGGCGGCGCCAGGCCGTCTTACATCGTCGATCTCGACAGCCGGTTCGACGCGCCTCCGGTGCGGGAGTTGCCCCAAGAGTAGCCAGGCCGCCTCAGTACATATGCTGGCCGCCGTTGATCGACAGGGTCGAGCCGGTGACGAAATCCGCATCGTCCGCCGTGAGGAACGCCACGCCGCGGGCAATGTCACCGGCACGCCCCAGGCGTCCGACCGGGATGCGCGAGACGATCTTTTGCAGCACCTCACCCGGTACCGCGCGCACCATATCGGTATCGACATAGCCCGGCGCGATGGCGTTCACCGTGACGCCATAGCGCGCGCCCTCCTGCGCCAGCGCCTTGGTGAACCCGTGGATGCCCGACTTCGCCGCGGCATAGTTCACCTGCCCGTACTGACCGGCCTGGCCGTTGATGCTGCCGACATTGACGATGCGGCCGAATTTCCTCTCACGCATCGCGGGAAAGGTCAGTTTGCACATGTTGAAGCAGGAGCCGAGATTGGTGTCGATCACCGCCTCCCACATGTCGCGCGTCATGCGCTGCAATGTTGCATCGCGAGTGATGCCGGCGTTGTTCACCAGAATTTCAATCGGCCCGACCTCGGCGGTGATTTGCTCCACCGCCTGCTTGCAGGCCTCGAAATCGCTGACATCGCACTTCCAGGTGCGGATGCCGGTTTCCGCCTGGAATGCCTGGGCAGCTTCGTCGTTGCCGGCATAGATGGCGACGACCGTGCGGCCCTGCGCCTTCAGGGCCCGGCTGATCTCGGCACCGATGCCCCTCGTTCCGCCCGTAACCACTGCGACGCGTGCCATAGGCGTATCCTCCGTGTTTTTTTCCCGTCCGGCGAGTCTTAGCACGTCCGGTCCATGGAGCCAGGACCCGTGTCGTCAAAGCAGGGTGCCAAGCTGCCGCATGTCGTCGCACACCACCGAGGCGCCGACCGCGCGCAGTCGCTCGCCATGGCCGGGCCGGCAGTGGCTGCCGCCAATAAAGCCGATCACGCGCATACCGGCGGCCACCGCGGCCTGCACGCCGGCCACGCTGTCCTCGATCACCAGACAGGCGTCTGGCGCCGCCTGCATCCGCTGCGCCGCGAACAGGAACAGGTCGGGGGCCGGCTTGCCGCGCGCCACCTGTGTCGCGCTGAACAGATGCGGATCGAAGTGCCGCAGCAACCCGGTCACCGACAAGGAGTGCCGCAGCCGCTCCGGTGCACTGCTCGAGGCGACGCAGCGGGGACCGGGGAGTGCGACCAACGCGTCTTCAATCCCGGCCATCGGCTGCAATTCGGCGTCGAATACCGCGGCAACCCGCTGCCGCAACGTGGCGGCGAAGTCCGCGGGCAGGGTGCGGCCGAGCCGGGCTTCCAGGTCGGCCAGCATTGTTGCCATGCTGATGCCCAGGTAGCGGTGGAGGATTTCCTCCGCCGAAACGGCGATGCCGATTTCGGCCAGACACGCCGCGTCGGCGCGACAGGCGATCATCTCGCTGTCGACCAGAACGCCGTCGCAGTCGAAGATCAGCAGAGAACGCGGCTCGGCCCTCACCCTGGCAATCTCCTGCCGGGCGGCGGCGCCGGCTGCCCCTCCGAATGCCGACTCATGCCCATGCTGTCCTCGGCCCCTTGTCTCGTTGCGAGTCTCGGTTATGCTCGGCTTGTAAACGATCGGAGCGGCGGATGGTATGGGCGCGAGTCATGCTCGGACGGCGCCGGCTGATGGCCGCCAGCCTGTTGCTCGCCTGCGGCATAAAAGACGCGAAAGCAGAGGAGAAGCGAATCGCGCTGGTGATCGGTAACGGCGACTACGCACACGTTCAGAAATTGCCCAATGCCGTGAACGACGCCCATGTCATGGCTCTGGAGCTTGCACAGCCCTCGCACGGTTTTCAGGTTACCTATGGCCATGACCTGTCCCGCGCGTCGATGTGGTCCACCATCAACGATTTCGTCGATGCGGTTCACCGCTACGACGCCGCACTGTTCTACTTTGCCGGCCACGGGGTTCAAATCAACAATGCCAACTGGTTGGTGCCAGTTGACATCTCCGACGATCTGCGACGCGGCGAGGACGTACAGGAACAATCGGTCGACATGGCCCGGGTGGCGGCCATGATAGCGAACGCAAATCCTCGCGGCATCAACATGTTGATTATCGACGCCTGCCGCGACAATCCGTTTGCCGGCAACGGTATAGGCACCGGCGCGCCACGCGGCCTCGCCACGACGGAGGGAGCGAACGGCGTCATGATCCTGTACTCCGCGGGATCTGGCCAAACTGCGCTCGACGGCCTTACCCGGGATGATTCGCACGGACTTTTCACCCAGGAACTGCTCGCGGCGATACGCCGGCCGGGGGTGCCGGTAAGCCAGATGATGGCGGATTTGCAGGACGTTGTGCGGCAGCGGGCCCAAACCGTTCACCACCTCCAGACGCCGGCGTACTACGCCGAGCAGGGTTCCAATTTCATGTTTACTCCGCCGACGTCCGATCTCCCTGCTGCGCGGGGGCCACCCGGTGAATCGCAGATTGCCATCGTTCCGGCGGTACTGCCGCAAGCACCGGCCAACGCGGTGAAACCCGACGCGAGCGCCAAGTCGCAGGTCGCCACAAAGCCCTCGGCACAAGGCATCGCGAAGCCGACTCAAGCCTGGCACGTCAACAAGAACCCGAGTGCAGTGTACGACCCGGACAAGACCTGCACGTCACTCGGAACATGCTGATCCGTCGTAACGTGGTACTCAGTGAAAAGGGGGGGATGCCTGACATGCGAGCGCTAGGGAACGTTGCCTTCATGACATTGATCTGCCTGATTGCCGCATGCGCGACGCAGCCCGACGTACCAATGGAGTTCAACGCGGCAATGATCCGCCTCTCCGGGCAGGTCATGACGCAGCTTCGCGGCAACCTGCCGATAATGCAGCGGGTCACGACAACCGTTGCCGGTCCCTCCGACCAGGTTCACGTCGTTATCGATCCGTTCATCGACGGCGATACCGGTGACGTCAACCAGACAAGCGAGAGGATCGCCACGATCTTCACCCAGACCATTGGAGGCAACGGTTACCGGGTACAACCGCTGAGCAACGAGAGTCTGCATAGCGCGCGGTTCATCGTGGTCGGTACGATCCGGCACGAGAACTATTCCGGAATGAGCAGAAAATTGTACAGGGTGTATGCATCGGTGGTGGATATCGCGAGCGGCGACATCATGGCCAACGCAAAAGTGTGGGTCGCCAATGCGAAGCTCGATGACGCGCCGGTGACTCTCTACAGGGACAGTCCGATGTATCTGAAGGATCGCGTCGTCCAGAGGCAACTCGATGCGGCGCAGACATCGCCTGGACCTGGGAGGGCGACCCCTTATGTGCGCACGCTCAGTGCCGGAACAACCACCAGCGACGGCGCGGAAGCGCTGGGTCGCGGCGATTACCAGACAGCGACCCGGCTGTTCAGCAACAGTCTGAGCCAGACCGATGGCCGGACGATGAAGAACTATGCCGGCCTCTATGAGGCATACTACCGCAGCAACCAGAAAGAGGCGGCGATGCAGGCGTTTTCCGACCTCTTCGCGCTCGGTGTGGAAAACGACAATATCACAATACGCTTCCTGTTCGCCGTGGATTCAACCGAGTTCCGCAAAAACGGAGACATCATCGCGCAGTACGATGTCTGGCTCCGGCAGATCGCCCGCTATCTGGCTGCGAACGACCAGTGCATGACAGTGGTCGGCCACACCAGCCATACCGGTACGGAGCAACACAACCTCGCGCTGTCGGCCCGGCGAGCACAGCGGATCCGGGACATCCTCACGTCGTACTCGCGTGCGGCAGGGCTGCGACTGGACTCGATCGGCCGTGGCTTCGAGGAAAATATCGTCGGATCAGGAACCGATGACGATCAGGACGCCGTCGACCGTCGTGTTGAATTCCGCAAACGCGCCTGCGGCCTGGCATAAGGCGCACCCCGCTTGTCATCGCGGGGAGCGTAGCGAAGCCCCGAAGCAACCGTGAGGACGGCTACCTCGGCATTGCATGCCGTGCGATAAGGCAAGGCAGCGGTGCGTGCGGTCGGCCCCTCACCCGACCCCTGGTCCGCTTCGCGGCCCAAGCCCGCGTGGCGGGCGAGGGAAAACCACGCCCTACCTCTCCAGGCACATCGCCACGCCCATGCCGCCGCCGATGCACAGCGTGGCCAGGCCCTTCTTCGCGTCGCGCTTCTGCATCTCGTGCACCAGGGTCGTCAGCACGCGCGCGCCCGAAGCGCCGATCGGGTGGCCGATGGCGATCGCCCCGCCGTTCACGTTCACCTTGCTGGTGTCCCAGCCCAGGTCCTTGTTCACCGCCAGCGCCTGCGCCGCGAACGCCTCGTTGGCCTCGACCAGGTCCAGGTCGTCGGCCTTCCAGCCGGCCCGGCCCAGCGCCTTGCGCGTCGCCGGGATCGGGCCGGTGCCCATCACCGCCGGATCGACACCGGCGGTGGCGAAGGCGGCGATACGCGCCAGCGGCTTCAGCCCCCGCTTCGCCGCTTCCGACGCCGTCATCAGCACGAGTGCCGCCGCTCCGTCATTGATGCCGGAGGCGTTGGCCGCGGTCACCGTGCCATCCTTGGTGAACGCCGGCCGCAGTCTGGCCATCGTCTCCAGGTTGGCGTCGTGGCGGATGAATTCGTCGTCGCTCGCCACCGTATCGCCGCGCCGGCCCTTGATCGTCACCGGCACGATCTCGTCCTTGAACCGCCCGGACTTCTGCGCCGCGCTCGCCTTCTGCTGCGATCCCAGTGCGAACTGGTCCTGCTGCTCGCGGCTGATCTGGTATTTGGTCGCGACGTTTTCCGCCGTGTTGCCCATGTGATAGCCGTGGAACGCGTCCCACAGGCCGTCCTTGAGCATCGTATCGATGAACTCAAACCCGCCCATTTTCACACCGTTGCGCAGGTGCGCGGCGTGCTGCGACAGGCTCATGCTCTCCATGCCGCCGGCGACGACCACGGCGCTCTCACCGGTGCGGATCTGCTGCGCGCCCAGCGCCACGGCGCGCAGGCCGGAGCCGCAGACCTGGTTGATGCCGAAGGCGGTGGCGGAGTCCGGCACACCGGCGGCGCGCGCGGCCTGGCGCGCGGGATTCTGCCCTTCGCCGGCCGCCAGCACCTGGCCGAGGATCACTTCGTCCACGTCGGCGGCGTCCACACCGGCGCGTTCGAGGGCGGCCTGCAACGCAATGGCGCCCAGCGCGTGCGCCGACAGCGTGCCAAGCGTGCCGTTGAAGCTACCCACTGGTGTGCGTGCGGCGGCGACGATGACGATGTCGTCCATGACCGGTCTCTCCCATTCCAAGGGGCGTGATCCTACCCCCATCCAGGAAAGTGCGACAGCGCCGGCGCAACGACAAGGGCCGGCCGAAGCAGGGACGGCCGGCCCGGCGCAATTTCGACCGGCCTGGTGCTACTGCACCAGCGCGGTCGAGTAGGTGGTGGAGGAGGTGCCAGGCTGGCTGTTGAAAGTCAGCGCATTGACTCCGGAACAACTGCTATTCAGGTAGGTGGCGCCGGAGAGGGTGATGTTGTTGACGATGATCTCCAGGCAGGAGGTGCCCGAAGCGCCGAGCCCGTTCGAACCCTGCGAACTGAAGGTCGCATTCGGAAAATAGACCACGCCGGTCACCAGGAACTGCGGATTTCCCGACAGGGTGACGGTGCCGGTCGTCGATCCGGCCAGCACGACACCCGCGATCTGCCACGGTCCCGCGGTGCTCGGGCTTGGCATGACGGTCGTGCTCGGCGCGGTCAGGTTGTAGTTGAACGTATTCGACCCGGTGAACGTGCCGGTGGTGAAGACCGTCACGCCGGTGCCGTTATGCGTGGTGTTGTTGGTCAGGCTGACGGTGCCGTTGAACACGTAGCCGCCAGCCGCATAGTTGAAATAATACGGCCCACCCGAACCGACGGTGAAGCTGCCGTAGTTGCCCGGCTTCAGGTAGCAGGTGACGCTGCCGGTGCCCTGACCGGAGCAATAGCTGCCATTATAAGTACTCCCCGACGAGGACGGCAGTCCGCATTGCTGGTTCGAGCAAGAGATGCTCGGGCCCGTCGTACTGCTCGCGTGCGCCATGGCAGCTTGCATCGCCGTGTTGGACGCATACGGATCCGTCAATACGGACGATCGCCCAAACACGTAGGGGTTCGACTGAAGCAGGCCGCTGGACGGATACGGATTGCAGCCGTTGTTGCTGCTGCTGTTGTTGATCGTCGCCCAGCACGGGATGGTGATGGAGGGATAGCTGCTGGCGGCGACGGTGCCGACGGCATAGATGCCGCCCACCGAGAAGCTGCTGCCGCCGGTGTCATTGAAGCTGCTGTTCGACACCAGGGTGCAACCCGGTGCGGTAACCGTGATCGACCCGTTGGCGCTGATCCCGGACGTGCTGCCCGATCCCGTCTGCAAGGCCACCAGGCAAGGCTGCCCGCCAGACCCGCCGGTGGTGGTGGTGCTCGCGATCACTTCGCTGATCGAATTGGCACTCACCGTCACCGATGGCGTCGCGTTGAATGCCCGTGAAATGGTCAGCGGGATGGTCTCCTGCACGCTGACCTGCACGGCCGTGTCCGAGCTGGACTTCAGCCCCTGAACGATCTGGGCGGTGATCTGATTGTCGGTGTATGTCTTGCTGCTGGCATTCCATGTCGGGCTACTGGCGCCGGTGGCCTTGTTGACCTCCGCCAGCCTGGCGGCCAGGGTGGCGGCGGTCTGCGCCGCGGTGGCGTTGCTGAGGCAACTGCTGCCGCTGTTGTTGACCGCATAGTTATAGCAGTAGATCGCGCCTTCCCGTGCTGCCGCATCGGCGGTGCGCTGCGCGTCGACCTGCGCGCCCGACCAACTGGTCACCTCGACGCCGAGCGCGACTGCTCCGGCGAGTACCGGTGCCATCAATGCGATATAGATCGCCACCGTCGAGCGGCGGTTGCGGATCAGACCAAGGCGGAAGCGATTTGGGCTCATGGGGCGCCTGCATGCCGTGTGACGAGAGGAATTGTTGCGGCAATCCTCAGGCTGGCGCATGCGGGGTAACAAAGCGGTTTCGTCGCGTCGGCAGTCGGCCGGGAGCGCGCCCCGGTGAGCGTTATAACGCCGTTAGTTTCCTCCGCGCCGGCGCAAAACCCGTGCTTCGCGGCGCGTCCGCCGCCATGCCGGTGTGCCCGGCTCCCGGCGCATGCGGCAGGTGACAGCAGTAAAACCCGGGCGGCGACGGCGTGGGTCCCGGCGGCACGCGCGGTTCGTCGCCCGGCGGTATCGACGAGGGCCGGCGAACCCCGGGCTGTTCGGCCCGGCGTTCGCCGGCCCGAGGCTATTTCACCAGCGCGGTCGAGTAGGTGGTGGTCGAGGTGCCGGGCTGGCTGTTGAAGGTCAGCGCATTAAGCCCGGAACAACTGCTGTTCAGGTAGCTGGCGCCGGAGAGGGTGATGTTGTTGACGATGATTTCCAGGCAGGAGGTGCCCGAAGCGCCGAGCCCGTTCGATCCCTGCGAACTGAAGGTGGCGTTCGGGAAATAGACCACGCCGGTCACCAGGAACTGCGGGTTTCCCGACAGCGTTACGGTTCCGCTGGTCGACCCGGCCAGTACAACACCGGCTATCTGCCACGGCCCCGCGCTGGCCGGGTTCGGTATGACGGTCGTGCTCGGCGCGGTCAGGTTGTAATTGAACGTATTGGACCCGGTGAACGTGCCGGTGGTGAAGATCGTTACGCCACTGCCATTGTGCGTGGTGTTGTTGGTCAGGCTGATGTTGCCGTTGAACACGTAGCCGCCGGCCGCGTAATTGAACAGGTAAGGCCCACCCGAGCCCACGGTGAAGCTGCCGTAGTTGCCCGGCTTCAGGTAGCAGGTGACGCTGCCGGTGCCCTGACCGGAGCAATAGCTGCCGTTATAGGTGCTCCCCGACGAGGACGGCAGTCCGCATTGCTGGTTCGAACAAGAGATGCTCGGGCCCGTCGTACTGCTCGCGTGCGCGACGGCGTCCTGCATCGCCGTGTTGGATGCGTACGGATCCGTCAGCACGGTCGATCCGCCAAACACATAGGAATTCGACTGGAGCAGGCCGCTGGCCGGGTACGGCGTGCAGCCGTTGTTGCTGCTGCTGCCGTTGATCGTGGCCCAGCACGGGATGGTGACGGAGGGATAGCTGCTGGCGGCGACGGTGCCGTGGGCATAGATGCCGCCGACGGTGAAGCTGCTGCCGCCGGTGTCATTGAAGCTGCTGTTCGACACCAGGGTGCAGCCGGGCGCGTTGACGGTGATCGACCCGTTGGCGCTGATCCCGGACGTGGTGCCGGACCCCGTCTGCAAGGCCACCAGGCAAGGCTGCCCGCCGGACCCCGGCGTGGTGGTGGTGCTCGCCACCACTTCACTGACCGAACTGGTGCTGATCGTCACCGACGATGTCGAGCTGAAGGCCCGCGAGACGGTCAGCGGCACGGTCTTCTGCACGCTGACCTGCACGGCCGTATCCGAGCTTGACTTCACGCCCTGGACGATCTGGGCGGTGACCAGATTGTCGGTATAGGTCTTGGTGCTGGCGTTCCATGTCGGGTTGCTGGCGCCGGTTGCGCCGTTGACCTCGGCCAGCCTGGCAGCCAGGGTCGCGGCGGTCTGCGCCGCGGCGGCGTTGGTGAGGCAACTGCTGCCGGTGTTGTTGAGCGTGTAGTTATAGCAGTAGAGCGCGCCCTCCCGCGCGGACGCGTCGGCGGTCCGTTGCAGATCGAGCTGCGCGCCCGACCAACTGGTTACCTCGACGCCGAGCGCGATCGAGCCGGTGAGGACCGGCGCCAGCAGCGCGACATAGATCGCCACCGTCGCGCGGCGGTCCAGGCCGAATCCGGCTCGTCGGAAAGCGGATGCGAGCATCAGCGGAACCCCCAACTCGTGCAGAACCTCAGATCAGCACCATAAATTGGACAGATTCAGTTACAGAATCGCTTCAACGCCGAACAAACCGGCGGAAATCTTGTATCAGTTTTGATATTTGGCGGGGTTGCGCTCATATCACGAGAATGAGCTATTTTTGCTGATGTCGGCGGTCGGCGGCATCGCCGCTGCGAAACACCGCGTTCTCCACCGGACGGCAGGATCGGGCCGCGGCAAAGACCACCCGTGGTTGGGCTACGAGGAGGGAGCAGGCAGCGCGATGTCGCCCGCCAACCCTCTCCGCCGACGGCTGCCAATCATTCGCGACGTGCCAACCGAAGGCCCCTCGCCCCGGCTTACGCAGCGCGACGCCCGGGACGCATTTGCGTGGTCCGCTATTTCACCAGTGCCGTGGTGTAGGTTGTGGTGACCGGCAGGCTGCCGAACGTCGCAGCGCCGTAAGTCGAGCAACTCGACGCGAGGTCGGCCGACCCCGAGAGAGTGATGGTGTAGGCGACCACTTCCGCGCACGTTGCGGAGCCTGATGCCGCGGAACCGGAGATCGACAAGGGCCCATTCGGATAATAGATGACCCCGGTAAAGCCTAAGCCAGAACTGCCGCTGAACGACGAACCTCCCGTGCTTTGGCTGGCGATCAGTATCCCCGGGATTGCGCCTCCCGTCGCGCTGGCCGTGGTTGCGGCACTCAGCGACACGATCGTGCTGCCGGACGTGGTGAAGGTGTTTCCGCTCCCCTTGCCCATCAGGATGGTCACACCGCTGCCCGAGATGTTGGTCGAGCCCGAAAACGAAATATTGCCGTTGATCGTGTAGAGGCCAGGATTGAACACGAAATTGGTCGAACCTGACACGCTCAGGCCAGAATATGTCCCCGGATTGACCGTGCACCTCCCAGCACTGCATGAGCCCCAGCCGGTCGGACCGGTGCAACTGCTGCTGCCGCTGCAGGTGATGGATGAACCCGTGGCGGAGTTAGCCGTGGTTAGCGCGTTCTGCAGGGTGGTATCGCTGATATAGGGGTCGGCGATCTGTCCGGCAGTCTGGTACTCCGGTCCTACGATCATGATGGAGCCGCTGGTGGAGATGGTGCCCCCAGCGTAGAGGCCGGCGGTGGTGACGTCGGCACTTCCACTCATGGATATTCCCTGGTCAGAGCGGATTGTGCAGGTTGGCGCAGTGATGACGAACGAGCCGCTCATGCTGATATCGGTGCCGCTCGTGGTTCCGTTACTGTCCCCGGCGAGTGCCACGAGGCAGGGCTGTCCGCCGCCACCTCCGGTCGTGGTGCTGACCACTTCGGCCGTCGATGTCGCACTGACCGTCACCGACGACGTCGCGCTGAACGCCCGCGAGACGGTCAATGGGATGGATTTTTGCACGCTCACCAGTATTGCCGCATCCGAACTTGACTTCACACCCGAGACGATCTGGGCGGTGACCTGATTGTCGCTGTACGTCTTGGTGCTGGCGTTCCAGGTAGGGCTGCTGGCGCCGGTTACGCCGTTGACCTCTGCCAGCCTGGCGGCCAGCGTTGCGGCGGTCTGCGCCGCGGTACTGTTGCTGAGGCAACCGCTGCCGGCGTTGTTGACGGCATAGTTGTAGCAGTAGATCGCCGCCTGCCGCGCGGACGCGTCCGCGGCACGTTGCGCATCGAGTTGCGCACCCGACCAACTGGTTACCTCCACGCCGAGCGCGACGGCTCCGCTGAGTACCGGCGCCATCAGGGCGACATAGATCGCCACCGTCGCGCGGCGATCGCGGTTGAATCCGGGTTGTCGGAACGCGGATATTCGCATCGGCCGGGTCTCCGTGTCGTGTCTAACATAAGGTAATCACCATAATTTAGACGGAAAAGGTTACAAATTCGTTTCTGAACGGGGATTTAGAAGAATTCCTGTTACCTTTAATACATATGCGGCCATTACATCTTAATCGCTAGACAAATAGATATTAATGATAGCATTGGGCGGCGATGCGTTCCGAGAAAAGCTTCCTGCTTCCGCCGTTCGACGGACCGCGACCAAACGGGTCC
>JBEKNT010000030.1:0-27352 GCA_049522565.1 Acetobacteraceae bacterium | reverse complement strand
TCCTGCCTGAAGAAGCACGAGCGGCTCGTCAGGCGGGGGATTGCTGCGTCGCTGCGCTCCTCGCCATGACAGTGCTTGCCGACGGGATCGGAGTGTCAGGATCGGTACACTAGCGTACCTCAACCAATTCCAGAACTTCCCTGCTTGGCCCTTCGATCATCACGGCGCGCGTGTCGCCGAGCCGATAGGTGGGCGTCAGGAACGCCACGCCCTCGCTTTGCAGCTTCTGCACCCAGGCGTCCAGATCGCTGACACTCAGTCCGATATGATCCTGCAACTGTCCACGCGGGCTTGCCAGCGGCTGCGCGCCCTGGTTGGGATACCAGGTCAGCACCACGTCGCCGAATTCGACACCGGCCCGCGGCGCACGGAACATGCCTTCGCGATTGAGCGCCGGCCAGGAACGATCCGCTCCACGCGGCACCTTGCAGGTCGCCTCGGTCACCGGCGCCGCCGCGACGCCTGCGCGCACCGGCGCGTTGAGGTGCTTTTGGTACCACAGCAGCGCGCACAAGGGATCTTCCTGCCAGAGATGCACGTGGTTGAATCGCTCGACGGGATAGTTCCCGGCGAACTCGACCAGCGCGTTGTCGGGACCGGCCATGTAGACGAACCCGCCGCCGCCGGCCGGCTGGATGCCGTCGCGCCGCGCTGCCTCGATTTGCGCCGCGGTGCGGCCCGGCACCCCGCCGGTCCCCGGCCAGGTATCGCTGCTGATCAGCACGGAGCCGCCGGCGTCCGTCGTGTAGAGCGGCAGCAGCGTCACCTCCGGCCGCGACCTGAACGTTGCCAGACTCGCACGCGCATCGGTGACGTGCCAGCCGAAATGCCAGATCGCGCTTGGCGGTTCGCTGGACGGCGGCGCATCGACCTGGTCGAACAGGATCAGCACATCGTTCGGCGATTGCAGTGCCGGAAATCCGCACCAGTCGGCGCGCTGCGTGCTGGGGAATTGCCGCGTGTACCAGGCGATCGCCGCGTCGGGATCGACCGAGTTCAGGTGCAGATGGTGGAATCCTGGGGTTGCAAGCATGACGATCCTCCTGGCCTGCCATTGCCGACGTGCCTCGCTCAACAATACACTCGGCGAGCCAAAGCACGAGGGGAGGCGACGATGGCCTACGAAAACATCCTGGTCGGTACCGAAGACGGCGTGGGGATCGTGACCCTCAATCGCCCCGCCACGCTCAATTCGATGAACCGCCAGCTCTCCAATGAGCTGCACGATGCGGTCAAGACGTTCGAGGCCGACGATGCGATCGGCTGCATCGTCATCACCGGCTCCGGCGAGCGCGCCTTCTCCGCCGGCGGCGACATCCACGAGCAACGCTTGGACGACAATCGTTATAGCCAGGCGGAACTGGACGCGATGCGCAACCCGCGCAACAGCTACGACATCAGCGCCTGCGCCAAGCCGACCATCGGCATGATGAACGGCCTGGCCTATGGCGGCGCGGCGGTGCTGGCGTCATCGCTCGACATGCGCGTCGGCTGCGAGGCGACGCGCTTTCGTTTCCTTGCGGCGGCGTATGGCCGGATCAACAGCACCTGGACGCTGCCCAACCAGGTCGGCTGGCCGATGGCCAAGGAGCTGCTGTTCAGCGCGCGCGTCGTCGAAGCCGAGGAAGCCTATCGCATCGGGCTGCTCAATCATTTGGTGCCGCGGGAACGGCTGCGCGAGAAGACCATGGAACTGGCACGCATGATCGCCGGCAATCATCGTGGCGCGGTGATGGGCGTCAAGGCGCTGCTGCTGCGGCAGAAGGGCAAGAACCTCGAGCAGCAATGGGCGGAAGAACAGGATTATACGACGCATGTGCTACGGGGGGCGAAGGCGGAGGATGCGTTCCCGGAGTTCATCGCGCGACACGGCCGGCCGTTGAGCTGAAGGAGGGCACCGCCTTGGCCATCGATTACATCAAGCGCGACGGCGTCGCGTACATCACCCTGAACAATCCCGGCAAGGCGAACATCCTCGACAAGCCGACGTCCGATGAGATCTCCGCGGCGTGGATCGATCTGTGGGAGGATCGCGACATCCGCTGCGCCATCCTGACCGGTGCCGGCGACCGGCATTTCTGCGGCGGTCACAACCTGGCACCGCGCGAGAACATCACCGAGGAGGAGCGCGAGTATCTGCGCACGCAGCGCATCTTCTGGCCGCTGGCCGGCACCGTGCACGGGCAGAAGACCGGCGTGGATGGGCGGTTCGGCGACCACTATCCCAGGGTATGGAAACCGGTGATCGCCGCGGTGAACGGCTGGGCGGCGGGGGCCGGGCTGTACATCCTGCTGTCGTCCTGCGACATCCGCATTGCCAGTGCGGAGCATGCGCGATTCAAGTTCTCCCTGATCTCGCAAGGCTGGCTGGGCCATGGGCCGGGTGCCGCGCTGCTGGTGAAGCAACTGCGCTACATCGATGCGATGAAGATGCTGCTGACCGATGAGCCGTTCGACGCGGCGGAAGCGTTGCGCATCGGCCTGATCAACGAAGTGGTGCCGCATGCGCAGTTGATGGAACGGGCGGAGAAGCTGGCCCGCCACATTGTGAAGCTGCCGCCGGTGGCGGTGCGCATGATGAAGGAGTTCGTGGTGCGCTTCGGCGACCTGCCGACCGACCAGGCCTGGCACGTGCAGAACCTGATCAACAACCTGCTGATCCAGGTGACGACCGACGGCGAGGAAGGCCGCCGCGCCTTCAACGAAAAGCGTCCCCCCGACTTCACCGGCGCACTGCGACGCCGCGGCGAAGCGTGGGAAGCGCCCTCGCCCGAGGACGCCGCGCGCCTGGATGAGGCGTATCGCAGCGGGGAGTTCTGAACGCGGCAAAGCAAGATCAGGTTCACCACAAAGACACGGACACTTTCACAATGAGCACCTGACGTGCGTATCGGACGATAGCTTCGTGCCTTTGTGTCTTTGTGGTGAATCTGACTTTCTACCCAAGCGCACCGGACCGGCGTAGCGCAGCCACGTCATCGCCGGACAGCCCAAGCACGTCCATCAGCACGCTGTCGGTATCCGCCCCCAATTCCGGTGCGGCGCCGGATTGACGGCCGAAGCTGGCCCGCCACGGCAAGCCTGGCAGCACGCCAGCCCCATGCTGGTCCCAGAATCCATGAGCGCGCAGATGGGGGCTGACGACCAAATCGCGCGATGTCGCCAACGCGGCCGCCGGAATTCCCGCACCCACCAACGCAGCCGCGGCATCTGCCGCACGTTGCGGCCGCAGCCAGACGGCAAGCGCAGCATCGATCGCCCCGCCCTGCTGCATGCGCTCGCGCAACCCGAGCCCCGCAGACGTCGCCAACTCCGGCACCATCGCGCAGAGCGCGCGCCATGCCTCGTCGCTCGTGATCGCGACGCTGATCCACGCATCGTCGCCGGCGCAGCGCCAGACACCATGCGGCGCATCGCGGCTGGACGTATTGCCGGCCGGCTTCGGCGGTTCCGTGAGTTGCGTCGCCAGCAGCGGTTCCGCCATCGTCCAAAGCATCGCCTCGATCATCGAGAAATCGACGCGTGCCACCGCCCCGCCGCGCCGTCGTTGCCACAGCGCCGCCGCCGCAACGAACGCCAGCATCAGCCCGCACATCGGATCCAGCCACGCGAAGCCGACGCGGGGCGGCACATCCGGATGGCGGTTCAACCCGGCAAATCCGGCATAGCATTGCAGCAACGTGCCATACGCGACGCCGCGCGCCTCCGGCCCGGTGCGCCCCAATCCCGATGCCGAAACGAACACCAGTCCGGGATTGACCGCACGCAACGCATCGGCGCCCAGGCCCAGCCGATCCATCACACCGGTCGCGAAGTTCTCGACCAGCACGTCGGATTTTGCCGCCAGCGCATGGGCGATCGCGACCGCCTCCGGTCGCTTGAGGTCCAGCACGATGCCACGCTTCGCCTGCCCGAGCACGGTGTGCAGTTCCGAAGCACGCCCGGGATCGCCGCGACCGGGCGCCTCGACCTTGATCACCTCGGCACCCATTGCGGCGAGGTAACGCGTGGTCGTCGGCCCCGCGATGACCCAACTGAAGTCGAGCACGCGCACGCCGGCCAACGGCAACGCGGCCGTCGCCTCCCCCGTCGTGGCGGGGTGCGTGCGCGCCTGTTGCCCCGCATCACCGCGCCCGCCAACATCGCTGAGTCCGGCTGGCAAAAGCGTCAGCCCGAACGGCGGCCCCGGCGCCGTAACGTTCCGGCCATCGATCGCCACCGCGCGATAGAATCGCCGATGCGCAAGCTGCGGCGACTCAAGCAATTCTGCCGGCTCGCGCAACGGGAAACTCGGCACATGCGCCCGCTGCGCCGCATCGGCGATCCACTGTTTGTCATGCAATCTGCTCCATGCCGACATCAGCGCATGCAGCGCATCCCAATGCGCAACGCGATCGTGCTTATGAACAAACCGCGCGTCGTGACCCCACTCGGGCGATCCCATCACCGCCAGCCACGCCGCCCATTGATGGCTCTCACGCGGCGAGATCGCCACGTAACCGTCGCGTGCCGGCAAGATGCAGACCGTGGCACCATTGCCATCGGCCAGGCGCTTGCGCGACCAGCTCTTGCCGGTGAGGCCCGCGCGCGCCAGCTCCGTCATCGCCAGCGTGGCCAGTGCTTCGTGAATCGAAACGTCGATCACTGCGCCTGACGTTCCCGCCATGGCCGCGTGCATGCCGGCACAAGCCGCCGCCACCCCGCCGATGAATGCGGATTGTTGGCCGACCGGACGGACCGGCGCTTCGTCGAGATCGTCCACCTGTCCGGTCAGCAAACGAGCGATGCCGCTGGCGAAGCACAAGGTCAGGTCCGTCGCCGGGTCATCGGCCTGCGGTCCCGTCTGACCAAACGGCGAGATGAACACAAGTGCAGCGGTGGGATTGTGGGCGCGGAGGTTGTCAGGGTCATGTCGTCGGGCGCGCAGTTCAACCGGGCGCCCTTCAATGACGATCAAATCCGCGGTTCCCGGCGAACCGCTGCCCGCCTTGCCGTGGTTGAGATAGGCCGCAAGCGAGGTCGTGTCGTCCGCATCGATGCACGCAACGTCCGCGCCGACATCGGCAAACAACCGTCCGCAGACGGCCGCGGCAAGGCCCGGTCCCAGTTGCACCACGCGGAAGCCTGCCAGCAATGCCATGGAAAATCCCTCCGTCGCATCGCGCCGTTATCGCGTCGCGGAGCCTGAGTCGTGCAGTCGCCAGACAGCAGGAAGGTCAGGGGCAAACCCCTGACCTTCCTCGCGGCGACGGCCAGAAAATGCTCAGGTTGAATAGTCCGAGAACGCCGCACCGGCGAACCGCGCCCGATAGTCGGTGCGCACGTTGATCAGCGCCACCCGGCCCGCATCCACCTGCGCCTGGCCACGCTCCAGCGCCGGTCGGATATCTTCCGGCCGGGTGATGTATTCGCCATACCCGCCCAGCGCCTCGCACATCTTGTCGAACCGCACATAACCCAGATCGCGGCCCGGCTTTTCGCGCTTCGGATCGCCGGTCCAGCCGCCGTTCAGGCTGATCACGATCAGGATGGGAATCTTGTGCCGCACCGCGGTGTCGATCTCCATCGCGTTCATGCCCATGCTGCCGTCGCCGTGCACCACGATCACCTGCTTGTCAGGGCAGGCAACCTTGGCGCCGATGCCGAACGGCAGGCCGACGCCCATGGTGCCGAACGGACCGGAGTTCAAACGATGCCCGGGTTCGAATGTCGGCATCGTCTGGCGGCCATAGTTCAGCGTCTCCTGCCCATCGACGCACAGGATCGAGTCACGCTTGGCGAAGTTCCGCACTTCCTCGAGCATGCGCACCGGATGGATGTCGCCATCCTCGGCATACTTGTTGGCGCCGGCGCTGTTGCGCTTTGCCGTCTCGCCTTCCGCCAGCTTCTGCCGCCATGCCTTGTAGCTGTCGGCGTTGACCTTTCCCTTGATCCCATCCAGCAACTGCTCCAGCACCGCCTTGCAGTCGCCGACGATCGGGATATCGACATAGCGCGCCGCCGAGGAGATTTCCTCCGGGCAGATATCGATGCGCGCGATCTTCGCATTCGGTCCGAAGCGCGGCGGCGAGGCATGGCCGATGATGTAGTTCATCCGCGTGCCCAGCACGATGATCAGGTCGGCATCGCGGAACGCCGAGGACCGCATCGCCAGGTAGGAACAGGGATGATCGTCCGGCACCACGCCACGGCCCTGCGGCGTGGTGTAGAACGGAATGCCGGCGGCTTCCACGAAAGCCCGCATCTCGTTCCACGCACGCGACCAGATCACGCCGGTGCCGGACACGATCAACGGCTGCTTCGCCTCGCCTAGCGCCTTCACCAGCGCGGCGACCTGACGCGGATCGCCGAGCGGACGCGAATCCATGATCGGGCGACCGGCATAGCTCCAATCGACCAGGTTCTCGTCGATCTTTTGATAGAGCATGTCACCGGGGCAATCGACATAGACCGGGCCCGGCTTGCCGCTGATCGACTTTTGCAGCGCGAAGTTGATCTGCTGCGGAATACGCTTGAGGTTGAGCAAGCGATCGACGTGCTTGTTGCAGCCGCGCATCAGCTCGACCTGGTCGATTTCCTGGAACACCTGGCGGCCGAACTGGCTGATCGGGCTCGATCCGCCGAACGACACGACCGGGCAGCAATCGATCAGCGCGTTGGCCACACCGGTGATCAGGTTGGTCACGCCGGGACCCGACGCCGCCATGCACACGCTGGGCACCTGCTTCAGCCGGCTATACGCCTGGCACATGAACGCCGCCGCTTGCTCATGGCGGACATCGATCATGCGGATGCCTTCCTTGATGCACGCCGCCTCGGTTCCCAGCATGGGGCCGCCCATGATGTAGAACAGGTCCTTGATGCCTTCCTTTTGTAAACACCGGGCGATGATCTCGCCGCCATTCATTTCTGCCATCTGTCCGTTCTCCTCGATAAGGATAAAAGTCTTCAGCCAACCACGCCGCTGTTGCGCAGGTTGCCGACCGCGTCATCGCCCAGGCCGAGCCAGTGATTCAGCACGTCCCCGGTGTGTTCGCCGAGCAGTGGCGCCGGCTTCACCGGCGGCGGATTGCCGGAGAAACGCACCGGCCAGGCCGCCATCTTGAACGCGCCATTTTTCGGGTGCTGCACGGTCTGCATGATGTTGCGATTCTCGAACGTCTTGTCGTTGTACAGCTCCATCGTGTCGAGCACCGCGCCGGCGGGCACCCCGGCCGCGCCGATGATCTGCATCGCCTCGTGTTTCGTGTGCTTCCGGGTCCACTCGGCAATCATCGCGTTGACTTCGTCGGGACGCTGGCCGCGCGCCTCCGGACTATCGTACCGCGCATCGCCGACCAGGTCCTCGCGGCCGATCACGCCCAACAGGCGCCGCCAGTGTTCCGGATTGGCACGGCTGGTAAACACGTAGACGTAGTCGTTGAGGCCACCGCCCTGGCACGGGAAGGTGCCCATCGGCGGATTGCTGCCGGACACGCTGCTGTCGGCGGCGCGACCCGCGGCCTGGACATTCCCGCCGCGGTTCTGCGCGGCGAACGCGATGCGAATATAGTGCAGCATCGCATCCTGCATCGCCACTTGCAGGTGTTCCCCCTTGCCGGTGTCCTTGCGCCGATACAATGCGCCAAGGATGGAGATCGCCAGCAGCATGCCGGTGCCGGTATCGCCGAGTGACGGACCGGGCTTCAACGGCCGGCCATCACGCTCCCCGGTGATGCTCATGGTGCCGCCGCAAGCTTGCGCGATCATGTCGAACGCGAGATTTTTCTCATACGGGCTGCCTTCGCCGAAGCCCTTCACCTGACAGTAGATGATGGCCGGGTTCAGCGCACGGATCACGTCGGCGCCGAGGCCGAGCCGCTCAATCGCCCCGGGGGCGAAATTCTCGCAGAACACGTCGGCCTTCTTCGCAAGGTCCTTGACCAGTTCCAGGCCTTTCGGATCCTTCAGGTTGACCGTGATCGACTTTTTGTTGGCATTGAACAGCAGGAAATACGGGTCATCGACGCCGGGCTTGCCACCGAGTTGGCGCCCTGGATCGCCGCTCCGCGGATTCTCCACCTTCACCACTTCGGCGCCGAGCCAGGCCAGCGCCTCGGTGCAGGACGGACCGGCTTCAAATTGCGTCAGGTCCAGGACGCGCACTCCGGCGAGACAGTCCTGGCCCCCGCTGCTTGCATTCATCTGTGCGTTCCTCCATTGGGCTGCCGGGCAGGCTACAGCGTATGCCGCGGCGACGTAAGCCCCGCAGCGGATGGTTCCGTCGCGCCTTGCGTAAGACAGCGTAACGAATGGACCATGCCATGACCCAGAATATCTACGACAACGACGAGTCATCACACGGCTCGCTTCCGCCCGACGGCAACCTGGTGTTTTCGGTGGAGCACCCGATCTATACGGCGCCGGCCGAACCAGGCTGGCTGGTCTCTGCCAGGCGGTGAACGCCGCACGCTTGCGGGTTTCACACAAACGCCACACCTCGCCGCCGTCGGCCCGGCTACAGCGCCGGCACCCTTCCCCCCGCCGCTTGCCGGCTGCGCATGCCGATGTGCAAACTGCCCCGCGAGTCGAGACCAAACGCAGAATATGGCCCGTAGCGATTTGTCCAAGCCCGCCTTGACGGGAGCCGAAGTCCGGCTGACCGGTGTCAGCCGGCATTGGGGAAGCGCGACCGCACTCGACAGCATCTCGTTGCACGTCCGCCCCGGCAGCTTCACCGTATTGCTCGGGCCATCGGGCTGCGGCAAGACCACATGCCTGCGTATCGTTGCGGGGCTGGAAACCGCGAGCGAGGGTCGGGTGGAAATCGGCGGTCGCGACGTGACCGGCCTGCCGCCAGCCGCGCGCGGTGTCGCCATGGTGTTCCAATCCTACGCCCTGTTCCCGCATCTGACGGTCGCCGAAAACATCGTATTCGGCTTGAAGGCGCGGCGCGTTCCGCCAGCCGAGCGCACGCGCCGGCTGGATCGGGCGGTGGAAATTCTCGGCATCGGTGCGCTGCTGCATCGCAAGCCGTCGCAATTGTCCGGTGGGCAGCAGCAGCGCGTGGCGCTCGGCCGCGCCATCGTCGCCGAGGCACCGGTCTGCCTGATGGACGAGCCACTGTCGAACCTGGATGCGCAGCTTCGCGCCGACATGCGTCGCGAAATCCTGGCGCTGCAACGGCGACTTGGCATCACCATGCTGTACGTCACGCACGATCAGACCGAGGCCATGGGTATGGCGGACCAGATCGTGCTGCTGCGCGACGGCCGCATCGAGCAAGATGCGCCGCCGGCGGAGGTTTATGCCCGGCCGGCGACGCGGTTCGTCGCAAGTTTCATTGGTACGCCCCCGATGAACCTGTTTCCGCTGGAGCGCCGCGAGGACGCCATGGTGTTGCGCGGCACCACCGGCCCGGCACTGTCGGCGCCACTGAATGACGCCGCGATCGGCGGCATACGGCCGGAGGACCTGCGCCTGGCGGAGTCCGGCATCCCGGCGGTGGTGAAGCACGCCGAATATCTCGGTGCCGATACCGTTCTGGCCTGTGCCGCCGGCGAGGCGACATTGCTGGCACGCCTGCCGGGACATGTGCTGCTGGCCGAGGGCGCGCCGGTGTTCCTCGCAACCGACAAGACGCTGCATGTGTTCGACGCTGCCACCGGCCACCGGGCCGTCGCGGAGCGCGTCATGAAAGAGGAAGCCATCGCATGATCCACGTCACCCGTCGCGCCGTGCTTGGCAGTGCCGCGATACTTGCCTTGCCGAATATCGTGCAGGCCGCTGGAGAGACCGAAATCAGTTTCTATTTTCCGGTGGCGGTCGGCGGTCCGATCACCAAGATTATCGACCGCTATGCCGCGGACTTCCAACGCGAAAATCCCGACGTCAAGGTCACGCCGATCTACGCTGGCACCTACCAGGACACGATGACCAAGGCGCAGACCGCGTTGCAGGCACAATCCGGGCCGCAGATGGCGGTGCTGCTGTCCACCGACGTGTTCTCGCTGATCGATGACAATCTGGTTCTGCCGTTGGATACGCTGGCGAACAATCCTGCCGACAGCGCCTGGCTGCAAAGCTTTTATCCGGCGTTTCTGAAGAACGGCCAGATCGCAGGCCATACCTGGGGTGTGCCGTTCCAGCGCTCGACGATCGTGCTGTATTGGAACAAGGACGCGTTCCACTCGGCGGGACTGGATCCGGAACACGCACCCGCCACCTGGCAGGAACATGCCGACTTCGCCGTGAAGCTGACGCAGCGCAACGGCAGCGACGTGACGCGGTGGGGCGTGCAGATTCCCGCCACCGGATTTCCCTATTGGCTGTTCCAGGCGCTGGCAACCGAGGCGGGCGGCACGCTCGCCAATGCCGAGGGCACCGCGACCTTCTTCGCTGATCCGCCATGCGAGGCGGCATTGCGCTACTGGATCGACCTGAGTGCGAAATATCGGGCGCATCCGCCCGGGGTCGTGGATTGGGGCACCACACCACGAGATTTCCTGGAACAGAAGGTGGCGATGATCTGGACCACCACCGGGAACCTGTCGAACATCCGCACCAACGCGAAGTTCCCGTTCGGCGTGGCCATGCTGCCGGCCGACCAGCGCCGCGGCAGTCCGACCGGCGGCGGCAATTTCTATTTGTTCCGCACGGCGAGTCCAGCGCAACGCCAGGCGTGCCTGCGGTTCCTGCGCTGGATCAGCAGCCCGGAGCGCGCGGCACAGTGGGGCATCGACACCGGCTATGTCGCGACGCGCGCCGATGCCTGGAAGACCGCGGCGATGCTAAAATACGTTGCCGATTTTCCGGCCGCCGCGGTGGCGCGCGATCAGTTGCAATACGCAGTGGCGGAGCTTTCCACGCACGACAATCAGCGCGTCACGCAAGCACTGAACGATTCGCTGCAGGCGGCGCTGACCGGCCGCAAGGCACCGGACGCCGCGTTACAGGAAGCGCAGGCCACCGCGACGCGGCTGCTGCGCTCCTATCAAAAATAACCAGAGCTCAGGGGAGGTTCCGCCATGCTTCGTCGCCGCGCGCTGTTGACCACGTCTGCCAGTCTGCTTGCCGCGCCAGCGATCCTGCGCGCCCAGACGGTGCAGCAGCTGACCTTCTATTACCCCGTCGCAGTCGGCGGCCCGCTGGCTGCGATCATCGACGGATATTGCAAGGCCTACCAGCAGGAGACCGGCGTCGCGGTCGACGCGGTGTATGCCGGCGACTACAGCCAGACCATGATCAAGGCGGTCACCGCGATCCGCGGCGGCACCGGCCCGCAATTCGCCGTCCTGCTCGCAGCCGAAATGCACAGCTTGCAGGACCAGGACATCCTGGTGTCGCTCGATGACATCGGTCTGGATGCCGACGCGCGCACCTGGCTGAACGGATTCTATCCAGCGTTCATGGCCAACAGCCATGCCGACGGAAAGACCTGGTCGGTGCCGTTCCAACGCTCCACCGCCGTGTTCTATTACAGCAAGGCGGCGTTCCAGGAGTCCGGTCTGGACCCCGACAGGTTTCCCACCACCTGGGCCGCGCTGGCCGACACCGCGGCGAAGCTGGTGAAGCGCGACGCATCGGGCAAGGTGACGCGCTGGGGCATCAAGATGGCGGGCGATCTCGGCAACGCACAATGGACCTTCGGCGCACTCGCCAACCAGGCAGAGCAGCGGCTGATGAACGACGCGGGGACCGAGGTTTATTTCAATCAGCCGAAGACGATCGAGGCGATGGCGTTCTGGCGCAGCCTGGCGGAAACGCATCACGCCGCGCCGGACGGCGTATCCAATTGGTCGCAGTTATCGCCCGACTTTCTGGAAGGCAACGCGGCCATTATCCAGCATACCACGGGAAACTTGACCAATCTGCGCGACAAGGCGCAGTTCCCGTTCGGCGTCGCCGGCTTGGCCGGCAAGAATTCGCCACACACCGTGGTGGGTGGCGGCAACATCTACTTCTTCCACAGCGCAACCCCGGCAGAACGGCAGGCCGCGTTGCGCTTCGCACGCTGGATCAGCGCGCCGGAACGGGCCGCGGACTGGTCGATTCGCACGGGCTATATCGCCACCTCCCCGGCTGCTTATGAAACGCCGGCATTGAAGGAATACATCGCGAAATTCCCCGCAGCCAACGTGGCGCGCACCTTCCTTCCGGTGGCGACCGGCGAACTGTCGGTGCACGAAAACCAGCGCGTCTACAAGACGCTGACCGACAACATCCAGGCGTGCCTGAACGGCAGCATGACACCGGCGCAAGCGATGTCCGACGCCCAAGGCGAAACCGACCGCATCCTGCGGCCCTATAAGCGAGCGTGATGGCACGCCGGGCGGCGACCTGACCCATGCGCCGTGAAACCATCCACGCCTATCTGCTGCTGCTGCCCGCGCTGGTCTTGCTGGTGGCGTTCACCCATTGGCCGGCGATCGAAACCCTGATCGACAGTCTGTACGCAACGCCACATGGCGGGCACCCGGCGCCGTTTGTTGGTTTCGACAACTATACCGACCTGCGCGACGATCCGGTCTTCTGGCAGGCCCTGCGCAACAACGCGATTTACGCCGCCGCAACGATACCGGCCTCGATCGTGCTGGCATTGCTGATGGCCCTGGCGGTGAACGGCGCGCTGCCCGGTCGCTCCGCGCTGCGCCTCGCGTATTTCCTGCCCACCATGCTGCCGATGATCGCCGTCGCCAATATCTGGCTGTTTTTCTACACGCCGGATTACGGGTTGTTCGATCAGGTTCTCGGCTGGTTCGGTGGCGGACGGCACAACTGGCTGGGCGACGCCGCCACTGCCCTGCCGGCAATGATCGCCGTCGCGGTGTGGAAAGAGGCCGGCTTTTTCATGATCTTCTACCTCGCGGCCTTGCAGACCATGCCGACCGACTTGCGCGAGGCCGCCGCGTTGGAAGGGTCCTCACGCTGGAACTATTTCCGCCGGGTCACGCTGCCGCTGTTGATGCCGACCACGCTGTTCGTCCTGGTCAACGCGGTGATCAACGCGTTTCGCGTGATCGACCACATCGTGGTGATGACGCGCGGCGGACCGGACAACGCAACCACGCTGCTGTTATACTACATCTACGAAACCGGCTTCCGCTTCTGGGACACCGCCACCGCGGCGACACTGACTATCGTGCTTCTGGCCATCCTCGCCCTGACCGCATGGCTGCAATTCGGCGTGCTCGGCCGGCGGGTGCACTACCGATGATGGTCGCCGACCACAATCGCCTCGGCCGGGCACTGGAAACCATCGGTGCCTGGATGCTCGGGATCCTGTGGCTGCTGCCCTTGCTGTACGCGGTATGGACCGCGTTCCATCCCGCCGCGTATGCAACGCGCTTCGATCTGTTCGCCCCCCTGACGCTGAAGAACCTGGTAACAGCTTGGCAGGCGGCGCCGTTCGCGCGCTACCTGGTCAACACCGTAATGCTGGTGACGCTGATCCTGGGGGCGCAGTTCGTGCTGTGCACGCTGGCAGCCTTTGCCTTCGCACGCCTGACATTTCCCGGCCGCGACCTGCTGTTTGCTTTGGTGCTGCTGCAATTGATGGTCATGCCGGACGTCCTGCTGGTGGAGAACTATCGCACCCTGGTGCAATTGCACCTGGTGGACACGATTGTTGGTATCGCCCTGCCCTATCTCGGCTCGGCCTTCGGCATCTTCCTGCTGCGGCAGACATTCCTGACCATTCCGCAACCGTTGGACGACGCCGCACGGCTGGAAGGCTGCGGTGTGCTGGCGCGATTGTGGCGCGTCTATGTACCGTTGGCGAAACCGACCTACATCGCCTATGGACTCGTCTCGGTGAGCTACCATTGGAACAACTTCCTCTGGCCGCTGATCATCACCAACTCGGTCACCACGCGGCCGCTGACCGTGGGATTGTCGGTCTTCGCCACCACCGACCAGGGCATCGACTGGTCGATCGTGACCGCGGCAACCCTGATGACCAGCGCGCCATTGCTGGTTGCCTTTTTGCTGTTTCAACGCCAATTCGTGCAAAGCTTCATGCGCGCGGGGATCAGATGAGAGCCTTGCAGGGACGTTTCGAAACCGCGGTGACGCTGGCGACTGAAGCCGGCGCGCTGGCGATGCAGATGTGCGCCGCCACCACGGCGACGCTAAAGGGCCCGCAGGATTGGCTGACCGAAGCCGACGGCGCTGTCGAACGCTTCATTTCCGAACGCCTGGCAGCGGCCTTTCCTTCAGACGGGTTCCAGGGCGAAGAAGGCGGCGTCGCGCGCGGCGGCAGCCTTCGTTGGGTCGTGGATCCGATCGACGGCACGGCAAACTACATGCGCGGCTCACGACGCTTTTGCGTTTCCCTGGCCTGCCTGGAAGACCGCACGCCGCTGATCGGCGTCATTGTCGCGCCGGCATTGCGGGAGACCTATGTCGCACGCCTGGCCGGCGGCGCGATGCTGAACGGCACATCGATCCACGCGGCCGAGACCACCGCGCTGGATCGCGCCGTCATCGAGGTTGGCTGGTCGCGCCGGCGGCCCAACCAAGACTTTCTGACACTATCCGAAAAATTGCTGGCGCAGGGCGCAACATTGCGGCTCGGCGGCTCCGGCACGCTAGGCCTGGCCGATGTCGCAGCCGGACGCACCGACGCCTATGTCGAGTTGCACATCAACCTGTGGGACGTAGCCGCGGCGCTTGTGCTTCTGGCCGAGGCCGGCGCCGCGGTCAGTCCGTTCCTGGAAGGTGACGGACCAACCACCGGCAATCCGATTTTGGCCTGCGCGCCCGGCGTCGCGGGGGCGTTGTTTCTAAACCTCGCCCACGAAGTGGGAGAGGTCGAGGCGCGTTAGCGCAGAGGGTGAGGGTGATCGGGTCGCCCCGCTGCACCCTCACCCTCGTCGTTGCGCGCCTCGGCCTCGCCTGTTCTCGCGAGACAGGCCTTACTAAACCTAGCGCGGCGGATCGAAGTCGCGGCCGCCGAGCGTGCGCTGGCGATAATCCTCCGGCACGGCATGCCCGAAATCGGTGAACGCACGCTTCACCGCCTCGGCGGTCGGGCCGAACACCTGCTTGCGGTTCTCTCGCGCCCAGGTGTTGGAACCGACGATCGGATCCAGCGAGCCCTGGAACACCGGCATCACGTACCGCGCGAACAGTTCAAAACTACGCCGCGTCTGCTCTCGGTTCGCCCATTCATGCGCGCGGAACAGGATGCCGCCGAAACCGCCCTGGCTGTACTCTTGCAATCTCTGAATGCCCTTCACGACAGTCTCCGGCGAGCCGACCAGCGTGGTGCCCATCTTCACGCCGTCGCGCAGCGGATCGTCGGCGCGACCCGGCGGGCGGCCGAGCGTATCCTCGAAATACGTCATCGTCTCCACCCGCTCGCCCTTCTTCACTTCGGCGAGCGCTTGCTCATCGTCCTCGGCAATGTGCGCATTGACAACAACGCGCCAGTTCTTGCGGTCCATCGTCTTGCCGTTCTTCGCGGCGGCCTCTTCGGCGATCTTCCATTGGCTTCCCAGTGCCTCCGGCCCGCCCGGCAGTCCGGCGCCGATCGACAGCACGCCGACGCCATGGGTCCCGGCAGCGATCATGCCGAAGGGCGTGATCGTGCTGGCCACCGCGATCTCGAAATGCGGATCGGTATAGGGACGCAGGTGCAGCCGCGCATCGCGCATTTCGAACCAGTCGGTCTTCATCGTGACCGGCTCTTCACATTTCAGCAGGCGCATGATGGCGTCCATCGCCTCCAGCATGCGCGGCCGCTGTGTGCTGGGTTCGATACCGAGCATGTAGGCGTCCGAGGTCAACGCGCCCGGGCCGCATCCCATCATCGCGCGGCCGCGCGTCATGTGGTCGAGCTGCACGAAACGCTGCGCCACCATGAACGGATGGTGATAGGGCAGGCTGGTTACGCCGGTGCCAAGCCTGATGTGCTTCGTGCGTTCTGCAGCGGCGGCGATGATCAGTTCCGGCAGGGCAATCAACTCCCAGCCCGCCGAGTGGTGCTCGCCGATCCAGGCTTCGTCGTAGCCGAGCCAGTCGAGCCACTCGAGCAATTCCACATCGCGGGCAATGGCCAGCGTGGGATTTTCGCCGACGCGGTGAAACGGGGCGAGGAAAATACCGAATTTCAAGCCGCGATGGGCCATTGGTGCGTACTCCGCTGCAACGTCACCACATCGTGCCCGGTTCAGCGGAGATAGCCAAGCCGTGCCGCGCCGTGGCAGGTTTGCGACCGGGTCTGACCGGGGAGGCAACCAACCATGCGTTTGCAAGACAAGGTGGCGATCATCAGCGGGGCGGCCTCCGGCATGGGGGCGGCGACAGCGCGGCGCTTCGCCAAGGAGGGCGCCAAGGTCGTGGTCGCCGACATGCTGGAGGAGGATGGGCAGAAGGTCGCGTCCGATATTACGCGCGCCAACGGCGCCGCAGAGTTCATGCGCCTCGACGTCACCGACGGGGCAAGCTGGCAGTCCGTAATGGCCGCGACGGTGGCGAAATTCGGCAGGCTGGACATCCTGGTGAACAATGCCGGCATCAGCGGCAGCGCCGTGACCGACATGCTGGACACCGACGCCTGGGACCGCTTGATGCAGGTGAACGCGCGCGGCGTCTTTCTTGGCACGAAATACGCCGTGCTGGAGATGCAGAAGACCGGCGGCGGAGCGATCGTCAATCTCTCGTCGATCTCCGGCAATACCGGGCAAACGATGACGCACATGGGCTACAACGCGTCGAAGGGCGCGGTGCGCACGTTGACCAAATCGACCGCGGTGCAGTTCGGCCGCGACGGGATTCGCGCCAATTCGGTGCATCCGGGGCTGATGCCGCCGATGCGCACGTCGGGTGCCACCGCCGATCCCGCGGTGCGGGCCAAGATGCTGCAAGGGGTGCCGCTGCGCCGCGCCGGCGAGGTGGACGAGGTGGCGAACGCGATCCTGTTCCTGGCGTCGGACGAGGCGTCGTATATCACCGGGGCGGAGCTTTACGTCGATGGCGGCTACCTGGCGGTTTAACTAACTGGTTAATGGGCTCGTTCATTAACTATCTGGTGCGTTAATCCGTGCTAGGGTGACCCCCTCCCAACCGTGCAGGGGAACCGCGCCAGTGCCGCCGACGCAACCACCGGAGGACGCAGCGCCTGCCGGGCGATCACGCAAACCCGATGCGGATCGGACCCGCCGGGAGATCCTTGCGGCTGCCCGGCAGGAATTCGCCGAAAACGGCCTGAGTGGCGCGCGCGTCGACACGATCGCCGCGCGGATGCGCACCAACAAGCGGATGATCTACTATTATTTCGGTAGCAAGGAAGGCCTGTATCTGGCCACGCTGGAACAGGTCTATCGCGATATACGCAGTGTGGAGCAGGAACTTGACCTCGATAGCCTGACGCCATCCGACGCGGTGCGGCGCATCATTGAGTTCACCTTCGACTACCAGGAGACGCATCCCGATTTCATCCGGCTGGTGAGTATCGAGAACATCCATAATGGCAAACACCTCGCCCAGTCGGAACGGTTGCGCAGCCTGAACATGAGCGTGATTCAGCGGTTGGACGGCATACTGCAACGCGGCCGGCGCGAAGGCGTGTTCCGCTCGGATATCGATCCGGTCGACCTGCACATGATGATCAGTGCGTTCTGCTTCTTTCGCGTCTCCAACCGACACACGTTTGGTGCCTTGTTCGGCTGCGACTTTACCGCGCCGGAACAGCGCAAGAAGCACAAGCGGCTGATCTGCGACGCGATCGTTGGTCTGCTGGAATCGGCTGCGGATTCCTGCAACTCCGTGACCGCGGCGTTGCATCGGATGGGATCAGGCGGACGCAACCGACCCTAGCAGCGCATCGAGCGAACGCCGCTGCGCAACATCAGGTTGTGCCATCCCCGCTTGTCATCGCCGCGAAACAACGCCGCATCCGCTCCGCATCCGGCGTGATGCCGGTGAACAGTTGGAACGCCTTCACCGCCTGGAACACCGCCATGCCGCCACCGTCCAAGGTTCGGCAGCCAATGGCTCTCGCGGCGCGCAGCAAGGCGGTCTCCAGAGGGAAATAGACGATCTCCGCAACCCACAGGGCCGGGCGCAGCAATTCCACCGGCAGCGGCAGACCTGGATGGCTCGCCATCCCGACGGGAGTCGCGTTGATCATGCCATCTGCCGCTGCAACGTCCGCCGCCATGTCTGTCCCCACCACCACCTGGGCGGCGCCGAACTGGGTACCAAGACGCGCTGCCAATGCGCTGGCGCGCTCGGCATCGACATCGAAGATCGCCAATCGTTGCACCCCCAACGTCAGTGCCGCCCGGGCAACCGCCGCGCCGGCGCCCCCTGCACCGAACTGCACGACACGGCGGAGCGCCACATCCGGCAGCCCACGACGGAAGTTTTCCGCGAACCCCCACCAATCGGTGTTGTGGCCGATCCGTCTGCCGCCCCGCAACAGCACCGTATTGACGGCGCCGAGCGCCTGCGCGTCGGGCGAGATCTCGTGCAGCAGAGGCAGCACCGTCTGCTTGCAAGGATACGTGATATTGAGCCCGGTGAAGCCCATCCGTTCAGCCGCCGTCAGCAGGTCCGGCAGTGCGTCCTCGGTCAGCCCAAGCGTCTCCAGGTCGATCAGCTTGTAGATCGCGCGCAACCCCTGCGCCTGGCCCTCCATTTCGTGCATGGCCGGGGTGAGCGAGGCCTGGAGGTGTGCACCGATCAGCCCGAGAAGGACGCTCGGTTGCCTGGCGAAGCTCAACGATGCCGACCCTTTCCAGCCCCGCAACCCGCCGGACCGTCGGGGCACCTGCGCCGTGGCGGTTCTGTCTTTTGTCTTGAACCGGTGTGTTCGTGCGGCTATTAACTAACTAGTTAATGCATGTCAACCGGCCCAACGCCGCCCCCAGGGCGGCGCCACCGAGGCACAGCAACCGAGGAGACCGCCGCGCGGATGAGCACGCTCCCCGCCCTGCCGAAATCGATCGCCACGGTCTCCCTCAGCGGCACCCTGCCGGAAAAGCTGGAGGCCGCCGCCTCGATCGGCTTCGACGGCGTCGAAATCTTCGAAAACGATCTGCTCACCTACGACGGCTCGCCCGAAGACGTGCGCGCGATCGCCGACGGACTCGGCCTGACCATCACCATCTTCCAGCCGTTTCGCGACTTCGAAGCGATGCCCGAGCCGCAGCGCCGCCGCAACCTCGACCGCGCCGAACGCAAGTTCGACGTGATGCAGGCGCTCGGCACCGATCTGCTGCTGGTTTGCAGCAACGTAAATCCCGCCACGATCGATGATCCGCACCGCGCCGCCGCCGACCTTACGGAAATGGCAGAGCAAGCCCGCCGTCGTGGCCTGCGCGTCGGCTACGAGGCGTTGGCCTGGGGCCGACATGTCAAGCGATGGCGCCAGGCCTGGAACATCGTCGAAACCGCCGGTCATCCCGCGCTGGGCCTGATCGTGGACAGCTTTCACACCTTGGCGCTCGGCGATGACCCGTCCGGCATCGCTGCGCTGCCGGCTGACAAGCTGTTCTTTGTACAGCTCGCCGACGCACCCGAATTGTCGATGGATGTGCTGTCCTGGAGCCGCCACTTCCGCAACTTTCCGGGCCAGGGCTACCTGCCAGTGGCTGCATTCCTGCGTGCGGTCTTGGCATGCGGCTATCGCGGCCCGCTCTCGCTCGAGATCTTCAACGATGACTTTCGCGCCGCCCCGGCACGCCTGATGGCGCGTGACGGCTTGCGCTCCCTGCGCCTGGTGGAAAGCGAGGCCGGTCATACCGTCCTGCCCCCGCCACCACTGTTCGACGGTGTGGAGTTCATCGAGTTTGCCGTGGACGAGGAAGCCGCCCGGCGGCTCGGCGAAACCCTGCGCAACCTGGGATTCCATTACGCCGGTCGCCACCGTTCCAAATCGGTGGACCTGTTCCGCCAGGGACACATCAACCTCGTGCTGAACACCGAGCAGGACAGTGCCGCCGCGGAACATTTCCAGATGCACGGGTCATCGGTGTGCGCCATCGCATTGCGGGTGGACGATGCGGCGCGCGCGGTTCGGCGCGCCGAAGTGCTGCTCTGTCCGGAGTGGCGCGAACGCGTCGGCACCGGCGAGCGCCGTATCCCGGCGGTGCGCGCGCCCGACGGCACGCTGGTCTATCTGGTGCAGCCGGATCCCTCGGGCCGCAGCATCTACCAGGACGATTTCCGCCTGTTTCCCAAGGAACCACCCCCGCTGCTGCTCGACAACGTGGACCACATCGCACAGGCGCTGCCGGTCGGCCGCATGGACAACTTCGTCCTGTTCTACCGCGCCGTGTTCGGCTTCATCCCGCAGCAGCTTTGGGAGATCCCAGACCCGTACGGTCTGGTGCGCAGCCGGACCATGGTCAGTCCGGAAGGCAGCATCCGCCTGCCGCTGAACATTTCGGAAAGCCGGCAGACCGCCACCGGGCGGTTCGTTACCACCTTCGCCGGCGCCGGCGTGCACCACATCGCGTTCGCCACCAGCAACATCCTGCATACGCTGGAGCAACTGACGGCGCGCGGCGCGCAGATCCTGCCAATTCCCGCCAATTACTACGAAGATCTCGCCGCCAAATGGGGGCTGGATGACGCGCGGCTGGCGCAGCTTCAGCGTGCCAACCTGCTCTACGATCAGGACGAGGACGGTGAATTCCTGCATGCCTACACTGACACCTTTGACGATCGGTTCTTTTTCGAGATCGTCGAGCGCTGCGGCAACTATCGCCAGTACGGTGCCGTCAACGCGCCTGTGCGCATGGCGACACAGGCGCAGCGCCGGCCGGAATCGCGCTTGACCGGGTTGCTTGCGTAGCACGGTCGCGGTAAGGCGCACGCAGCCACCAGCAACAATCGGCACGGCAACCGCATCGGCTGCCACCCCAAGGGAGGATATGCATGACTGAACCGAAATCGAGCCTTGTGCTGCCCCGCCGGCGCGCCTTACTGGCGGCCGCATCGCTGGCCACCGCCGCACCCTTGGCACGCCCGTTCATCGGCAATGCAGCCGCGGCGGAGCCGATCAAGATCGGCCTGCTGCTCGCCAAGACCGGCGACATCGCCGCACAGACCGAATACCTGGCGAACGGCACCTACCTCGCGCTGGAAGAGCGTGGCAACAAGATCATGGGGCAGCCGGCCGAGCTGGTGTGGCTGGACGAACCTTCACCGCAGGGCTCGCAGCAGAACATGCAGCGCCTGGTGCAGGAAAACAAAGTGGTCGCCATCCTCGGCGGCTCGCTCAGTTCCAACGCCCTGGCGGAGCAGGCCACCGCGGCGCAACTGAAGGTTCCGTTCGTCTGCAACAACGCCGCCGCAACCGCGATGAGCGGTGCAAACTGCAATCATTACACGTTTCGGCTGAACACACCGGTGGCGGTGCAAGCGGCGATGTTCGCGCCGTATATCATGGGCTACGGCAAGAAGTGGTACTTCATCACGGCCAACTACGCGTTCGGCCAGGATATCGCCAAGTCCTTCAAGGACATTCTCGCCAAGGCCGGCGGCACGATCGTGGGTGACGACAGCGTGCCGCTGAATACGCCGGACTACAGCTCGTTCATTCTGAAGATCCGCCAGGCCAAGCCCGACATGATCCTGGGCGGCGTGCCGGCGGGCGATCTCTCGACCTTCCTGAAGCAGTGGAACGAGATGGGGATGAAGGGCACGATTCCCATCTGCGAAATCGCCATCGGCGACACCGACATCTGGGCGGTGGGGCAGGAGGCGGCGGCCGGCCTGTACACCTCGCTTTGGTGGTACAACAACCCGAACAATCCGCCGGACGAGAAGGCGATGGCGGCGGAATATCAGAAGAAATACGGCAAGCCCGCGGCCGACAAGGCGTGGATGGGCTGGATCGCCGCCAAGTCGTTGTTCGAATCGATCGAACTGGCGAAATCCACCGAGCCCGAAGCGATCATCAAGGGGCTGGAAAGCTGGAAGGGTGGTTCCGCCGCCAACCCGTACTACTGGCGCAAAGGCGACCACCAGATGCTGCTGCGCAACCTGGTGGTGCAGGTGAAGCCGAAGATCACCGACAAATGGGACTATTTCGACGTCAAGGGCGTGGTGCCGGAGAACGTCGCCGATCTCGAAACGGTGTTCGGCTCGCCGGAAGCAAACGGCTGTCACATGACCTGACGGCACGGCCCGGGCATTCGCAATGCTGGACGTGATTCTTTCGCAGGTGGCCACCGGGCTGGTGCTCGGTGGCCTCTACGTGCTCATCGCCATCGGCCTGTCCATCATCTTCGGCCTGCTGGGCATTGTGAACTTTGCCCATGGCAGCTTCTTCGCGCTCGGCGCCTACTTTGCGCTCACGCTGTACCAATATTTCGGCTGGCCGGCAGTGCTGTTGGCGCCGCTGCTGGTCGGCGTGGTCGGCATGGCCGTGGAACGCACGCTGATCCATCGGTTGTACGACAAGGAGCCGTTGATCAGCCTGATCGTCACCTTCGCGCTCGCCTTGATGATCGAGGCGCTGCTGCGATTGATCTACGGCGGCATCGGCCAGCCGTTCAATCAGCCGCCGTTCCTTTCCGGCATCTATCTCTGGGGGCCGCTGCTGATCACCAAGTATCGGCTTACGGTTTTCCTCGTCACGATGGCATTGCTGGTCGGCCTGTGGGCCTTCCTGCAATTCACACCGTTCGGCCGCATCCTGCGTGCCGCCTCACGTGATCCCGAGATGGTCGGGTTGTTGGGCATCAGGCTGCCGCGCGTGCTCACCGCCGTGTTCGGTCTCGGCTGCGCGCTGGCCGGAATCGCCGGCGTGCTGGCCGCGCCATTGTGGACAGTCATCCCGTCGATGTCGGAAAACGCCATCATGCCCGCCTTCGTTGTCGTGGTGATCGGCGGGCTCGGCTCCTTCGCCGGCGCGGTGATCGCCGGCCTGCTGGTCGGGGTGGTGACGGCACTCACCATCCAGTTCCAGCCGGATGCCGCAAACGCCGTGATGTACGTCTTCATGGCCGTGATCCTGCTGTTGCGCCCACGCGGTTTGCTCGGCGAGCGGTGGGAGCGGTTCGAATGACCGCCGCGTGGCGCAATCCCGTTCCTTGGGTGTTCGTCGTCCTGGTCGGGCTGACCGTGGCGTGGCACGCGATCGGTGCACCGGTCAGCCTGATCACGCAGATCGCCATCTACACGCTGTATGGCGCCGGGGTGAATCTGCTGGTGGGTTACACCGGGCTGGTGCCGTTCGGCGCCTCGGTGTTCTTCGGCTGCGCCAGCTACGCGGTGGCGATCTCGATGCTCCGGTTCCTCGGCAACGAGATCGAGGCATTGGTGTTCGCCGTGCTGTTCTCGCTGGTGCTCGCGGCGGCCATCGCGCTAATCATCCTGCGCCGGCGCGGTTTGTATTTCTCCCTGCTGACCCTGGCATTTTCCCAGATTGCCTTCGAGATCGCCTATAAATGGACCGACCTCACGGGCGGCGAGAACGGGCTGCAAGGCGTGCCGCGCCCATTGCTGGTGACAGACTGGGAATTCCACGTGTTCGCGGTCGTCACAGTCGTTCTTGCCATGGGATTGCTGTGGCGTATCGCGCACGCCCCGTTCGGCCGCGTGCTACAGGCACTGCGCGACAACGAGCAGCGGGTGCGGAGTCTCGGCTACGATACGTTCCTGATCAAGTTCAAGGCGTTCGTCATCATGGGCGGCGTGGTCGGCTACGCCGGCGCGCTGCTCGCCTGCATGCTGCGCGGCGCCTATGCCGATAACCTGGGCTGGCAGCACGCCGGCGACGCGCTGCTGATGACCGTACTGGGCGGCGTGCACCATTTCCTCGGCCCGCTCTGGGGCGCCATCGCGTTTATTATGTTGCAGGATCGGCTTTCGGCGATCACCGAAAGCTGGTGGCTGCTGTTCGCGCCCATCGTGATACTGTTCGCGCTCGCCTCGCCGGAAGGTATCCACGGCCTGGCCTTCCGCTTGCTTGGCCGCAACGACTGGACACTGACCCGTCGCGGCGTTCCACCGCGCCCGGAGCGGATCGAGCCCTTCCACGGCGGTGGCGCGACGTTGGATGCCGACCGACCGATCCTGACAGTGCGTGGCCTGCACAAGCGTTTTGGCTCGCTGGTGGTGGCGGCGGATATTTATCTCGATGTGCATCCCTATCGACTGCACAGCCTCATCGGCCCCAACGGCGCCGGTAAGACCACGTTCTTCAATCTGCTCACCGGCCTGCTGCGCGCGGATGCCGGCAGCGTTACGTTCGCCGATCGCGACATTACCCGCATGCCGGTGCATCGGCGGATTCGCCTCGGCCTCAGCCGATCATTCCAGATCCTTAGCGTGTTCCGCACGCTGACCGCATTCGAGAATGTGCGTGTTGCGGTGCAGGCGCAGGACCAGCGCAGCCTGCACCTGTGGCACGACGCCTACGCGATGCACGACATCAACGCACGCACCTGGTCGCTGCTGGACGCTGTGGGACTTGCCGATCGCGCCGCCGAACCCTGCGCCAACCTGTCGCACGGCGAGCAGCGCCTGCTGGAGATCGCGATTTCGCTCGCGACCGACGCCCGTCTGCTGCTGCTCGACGAACCTCTGGCCGGGCTGGCGGAAGCCGATCGCGAAGTGGTTGGCAGGCTGATCCGCCGGCTCGCGGAAACCCATGCCGTGCTGCTGATCGAGCATGACATCGACCGCGTGCTGGCCCTGTCGGACCGCATCACCGTGCTGCACCAGGGCCGCGTCATCGCCGACGGCAATCCGGCGGAGGTGGCAAACAACCCGGATGTGGTCACGGCCTATCTCGGCGCCGAGCGCATCATCGCACCGGCACCGCCGTCCGATGCCGAATCGCGCGAGGCTGCCGGGCACAAGCCGATCCTCCAGATCGAGCATCTGCGCGCCGGCTATGCCGGCAGCGTGGTACTGGAAGACATCGACCTTGTCGTGCACGCAGGCGAGGCGGTCGCATTGCTCGGCCGGAACGGTGTCGGTAAGACAACGACCCTGCGCGCCATCACCGGAACAGTGCGCACCGGCGCCGGGCGCATCATCCTGGACGGCACCGACATCACCAATGCGCCCACCTATGCGATCAACCAGCGCGGCATCTCGCTGGTGCCGGAAGGCCGCCGGCTGTTTCCCAACCTGACGACGCTCGACAACCTGCGCATCGCGGCGCGCCCCGGCGGCACCTCGCTGGAGGAGGTCTTCACGCTGTTTCCCAAGTTGCGCATCCTGCAACGGTCGAAAGCCGAGAGCCTGTCAGGCGGCGAACGCCAGATGCTGGCCATCGCCCGCGCGCTGGTGGTGCCCGCACGCCTGATATTGCTCGACGAACCATTCGAAGGATTGGCCCCGGCTGTCGTGAAGGAAGTGATGGACGCGCTGGTGCGGCTGCGCGGCCGCGTCAGCATGATCATCGTCGAGCACCATGCCGAGACGGTGCTGCCGATCGTCGATCGCGCCTATGTATTGGTGAACGGCCGCGTCGCCTACCAGGGCAGCGCCAAGGCCCTGGAGGCCGACCCCGGATTGCAGGCACGTTTGCTCGGCGTGGTGCATCAGGAGCTGACGCCGGCAGCGTAGCTCACGGCTCGACGCGAAACACCGCCTTCCCGCCGATCCGCCGGTCGCGCAATTGCTCGGCAACCTGGGCAATCTCGCGCCAGCTTCGTTCCGGTCCGGTCTGCGGTGTCAGCGACTTATCGGCCACCAGCGACACCAGCAATGCCAGGTCCGGTGCGAATTGTTCTTCCGGTCCGGAGGTGAAATAGAAGAAGCTCTGCAATCGCGCGTTCTGCCCGCCGCGGAAATCGGCGAAGCCGACCGTCGTCGGCTCGCCGGAGGAATTGCCGTAGACCACCACCACACCCTTCGCCACCACCAGGCGCAGCGCCGTCGCCAGCGAGGCGCCACCAGCGGATTCCAGAATCAGCCCGAAGCGGCCTTGGGCCCGATCGATGCCGACGACCACCTCGGCCGCGCCCAGTTCCTGCATGCCCGCGGCACGTTCCGGCCGTCCGACCACCGCCGTGACCCGCGCACCGGACCGCGCAGCGAGTTGCACCGCGAGATGGCCGACGCCGCCGGCCGCACCGGTGATCAGCACGCGCTTGCCGAGCAGTGGCGCGCCGTGCCGCAACGTGCGCAGGGCGGTGAGGCCGGCGACCGGCAGCGACGCAGCGGCGGCGAAGCTGACAGAGTCGGGCAGCACCGCCATGCGATGCGCCGGCACGGCGACACGTTCCGCCCAGCCGAATTCGTCCGTCAATGCAACGACGTGCGCGCCGCCCGAAGGCCCGCTGCCATCCGATGCCTGCTGCAACACGATGCCGCTGACGTCCTGGCCGGGTATCCAGCCTTCTTCGTTGTTGCGGAACGACCGCAACTCGCCGCGATTGAGCGAGAAGGCGTGCACCGCAACGAGCGCATCGCGCGGGCCAGGTACAGGCTCCGGCACCTGCCGGAGTTCGACCGGCGCTGAGCCGTTGGGCGTGTTGACCAGTGCGAGCATTTGCCTATCCCTCGTCCCTCACCCTACCCTCTCCCACAGCGCGAGAGAGGGGAACTGATAGCATGCCACGCATGACCGGTGGAGAAGCGATCGTCGACGGCCTGTTGCGGCACGGCATCGACACGGTGTTCGGCCTGCCAGGCGTGCAGGTCTACGGCCTGTTCGACGCCTTCGCGCGCGCGTCCAACCAGTTGCGGCTGATCAACGCACGGCATGAACAGACCACCGCCTATATGGCGCTCGGCTATGCCTGCGCGACCGGACGGCCGTCCGCCTATGCGGTGGTGCCGGGGCCGGGCGTGTTGAACACCAGCGCCGCGCTCGCCACTGCCTGGGGTTTGAATGCGCCGGTGCTGTGCCTCACCGGCCAGGTGCCCAGCCCGATGATCGGCCGGCTGCGCGGCTCGCTGCACGAATTGCCCGATCAGCTTGCCACCTTGCGCAGCCTGCTAAAATGGGCCGAGCGCATCGAGCACCCCTCGCAGGCACCCTATCTCGTCGCGCGCGCTTTCCAGGAAATGCAGTCGGGCCGCCGCAGTCCGGTCGCGCTGGAAATGCCGTGGGACCAGTTCTCGGCCACAGCCGAGGTGACGCCGCATGACACGCTGCCCTTGCATCCGTTTCCGACGCCCGACCCGGAAAAGATCGCCGCGCTGGCGAAGCTGATTGCCAGTGCAAGAGCGCCGATGATCTGGGTGGGTGGCGGCGCGTTGCACGCTCCCGCGGAAATCCTTGCGCTCGCTGAACGCATCGGCGCGCCGGTGGTGTCGTTCCGCAGCGGCCGCGGCATCGTCGATGACCGGCACAAGCTCGGGCTGACCATTCCGGCGGCTTACCAGTTGTGGAAGCAGACCGACCTGCTGATCGCGTTCGGCACGCGGCTGGAAGTGCCGACGCTGCGCTGGGGCG
>JBEKNT010000029.1:0-27774 GCA_049522565.1 Acetobacteraceae bacterium | reverse complement strand
TAAGACTCCCCCTCCCCTTGTGGGAGGGGGTCGGGGGGAGGGGTTGGGCGGGGGCTCGCACGCACCAGCCCCTCCCCCAACCCCCTCCCTCAAGGGGAGGGGGAGTCTTATGCTCTCATCCTGGCCATCATCTTTCGTGCCCGACACTTGATCCGTATCAATGATCCGTTCATCTGTTCCCGTCAGGAATGCCAAGGAACGCAGCAGAAAGGACACAGGCCATGGCCGTTAAGGTCGCGATCAACGGATTCGGACGCATCGGGCGCCTGGTGTTGCGCGCCATCGTCGAGAGCGGGCGGCAGGACGTCGTGCCCGTCGCCATCAACGACCTGGGCAGCGTGGAGGCCAACGCCCACCTGTTCGCCTTCGACAGCGTGCATGGCCGCTTCCCCGGCCAGATCGAAATCTCCGGCGACGCCATCACCATCCGCCATAACGGCAAGGTGTACGGGCCGATCAAGGTCGCGGCCGAGCGCGATCCCACCAAGGTGCCCTACTCCGGGGTGGATGTGGCGCTGGAATGCACGGGTATCTTCACGTCGAAGGAAAAGGCCTCGGCGCTGATCCAGGCCGGGGCGCGCAAGGTGCTGATCTCGGCGCCGGGCGATCACGTCGACGCGACCGTGGTCTATGGCGTGAACCACAAGATTTTGACCAAGGACATGACGGTGGTGTCCAACGCGTCCTGCACCACCAACTGCCTGGCGCCGATGGCCATGGTGCTGCACGAGAAGTTCGGCATCCTGCGCGGCTATATGGTGACCATCCACGCCTATACCGGCGACCAGAACACGGTGGACACGCTGCACAAGGACCTGCACCGCGCCCGCGCGGCGGCGGTGTCGGCGATCCCCACCTCGACCGGCGCCGCGCGCGCCGTGGGGCTGGTGCTGCCGGAGCTGAAGGGCAAGCTGGACGGCACCGCGATCCGCATCCCGACGCCGAACGTGTCGCTGGTGTCGCTCGACGTGAACCTGTCCAAGCCGGCGACCAAGGACGAGATCAACGCGGCCATGCAGGACGCCTCGAAGGGCTCGCTGGCCGGCATCATGGACTACAACACGCGGCCGCTGGTCAGCGTGGACTTCAACCACTGCCCGGCGTCGTGCACCTTCGACGCATCGCAGACTGCGGTGGTGGACGGCGCCCTGACCCGGGTGATGGGGTGGTACGACAACGAGTGGGGCTTCTCCAACCGCATGTCGGACACCGCCGCGCTGTTCGGTTCACTATAACTTCTCCGGCGCTGCGCACGGGAGAGGTCGGCGCGCAGCGCCGGGTGAGGGTGCCGCGGTACGCACACTTTCCCCCTCCGCAAGGACCGCGAGAGGAAGAGCAAAATGCGGACCCGATCACCCTCACCCTCGGCGCTAAACGCCTCGACCTCTCCCACTTCGTGGGAGGGGCAAGGCGACCTCTCCCGCGCGGAGTGCGGGCGAGGCAAGTGGAGGTCACCATGCCATTCCGCACGCTCGACAACCTGGACGTCGCCGGCAAGCGCGTCCTGCTGCGCGCCGACCTCAACGTGCCGGTGCGCGACGGCAAGATCACCGACCTGACGCGCATCGAACGCCTGTCGCCCACCATCCGGGAACTCGCCGGGAAGGGCGCCAAGGTCATCGTGTGCAGCCATTTCGACCGCCCGAAAGGCAAACGCGTGCCGGAGATGTCGCTCGCCCCGATGGCCGCGGCGCTCGGCGAGGTGTTGGGCCAGCGCGTGCGGTTCGCCGAGGACTGCGTCGGCGTCGCCGCCCAGCAGGCGGTGGAGCGCATGGGGCGCGGCGACGTGCTGGTGCTGGAGAACACCCGCTACCACGCCGCCGAGGAAAAGAACGATCCGGCGTTCAGCGCCGAACTGGCGAAACTCGCCGACATCTACGTCAACGACGCGTTCTCCGCGGCCCACCGCGCGCATGCCAGCACCGAGGGGGTGGCGCATCTGCTGCCTGCCTACGCCGGCCGGCTGATGCAGGCGGAGCTGGAGGCGCTGGACGCCGCACTCGGCAACCCGGTACGGCCGGTCGCCGCCATCGTTGGCGGCGCCAAGGTCTCCACCAAGCTGGAATTGCTCGGCAACCTGCTGTCGCGGGTGGATGTGCTGGTGATCGGCGGCGCGATGGCCAATACCTTCCTGGCGGCGCAGGGCGTGACGGTCGGCAAGTCGCTCCAGGAAGCCGAGCTGCACGACACCGCGCGCGGCATCATGGCGCAGGCCAAGGGCGGACGTTGCGAAATCGTGTTGCCGCTCGATGCGGTGGTCGCGACCGAACTCAAGCCAAATGTGCCGACGCGCACGGTGGGCATCAAGGACGTGCCCGATGATGCGATGATTCTTGATGTCGGTCCGGCGACCGTGGCGGACCTGACCGGACGGTTGGGCAAGCTGAAGACGCTGGTGTGGAACGGGCCACTGGGCGCGTTCGAAACGCCGCCGTTCGACGCGGCGACGACGGCGATCGCCCGTGCCGTGGCGGCGGCGACGCAGAGCGGTGCGCTGCGCAGCGTGGCCGGCGGCGGCGACACGGTGTCGGCGCTGCGCCATGCCGGGGTGCTGGACCAGATCAGCTACGTCTCCACCGCCGGCGGCGCATTCCTGGAATGGCTGGAAGGCAAGACCCTGCCCGGCGTAGCGGCGCTCGGCTAACCTCTCCCGCTTCGCGGGAGAGGTTTATGATGGAACAGACGCTCGATTGCGTGGTGGATCGCGACGACGACGCGCGGCCGCTTTACCCCGTCCGTCCGGCGGGCCTGGCCACCCTGCTGGACCGGCTGCCGGCGGCACAGGCCGGCTACCTGCGCGACCTCGGCTTCGCCGCCAAACCCGGCGAGGTGCAGTTCCTGCCCGGCCCGAACGGCGTCGCCGGGGCGGTCTGCGGCCTGGGCGACAACCGCTCGCCGTTTGCTTTCGGCCATCTCGCCCGCGTGCTGCCGGAGGCCACGACATGGTGCCTGGAACCGGGCGATTACGATGCCGGATCGGCGACGCTCGGCTTCTGCCTCGGCGCCTATCGCTATACCGCATTCAAAGCGCCCGACCGCGTGCCCGCCCGGCTTGTGGTGCCGCCGGCGCATGCGCAGGCCCTGTCGGAGGCCGGCGCCATCTGGATGGCGCGCGACCTCATCAACACCCCCGCCAATGTGCTCGGGCCGGTCGAACTGGCGGACTTCGCCATTGCGCTGGGCCGCCGCTTCGATAGCGAAACCAGTCTGTTCGCGGGCGACGCGCTCGATCGCGAATACCCGACTGTCGCGGCGGTGGGTGCCGGTTCGACCCGCCCGCCGCGCGTGGCGAGCTTCCGCTGGCGGGGCAGTGCGGCGCATGACGACGCACCACTCGTCTCATTGTGCGGCAAGGGGGTTTGTTTCGATACGGGCGGGCTCGACCTGAAGCCATCAAGCGGGATGCTGCACATGAAAAAAGACATGGGCGGCGCCGCCAACGTTCTGGCACTGGCACGACTGATCATGCAGGCGGACCTGCCGGTCCGGCTCGCCGTGCGCCTCGGCTGTGTCGAAAACTCCGTGTCGGGGACTGCAATGCGACCACGCGACGTGATCCGCACGCGGAGCGGCCTGACGGTGGAGATCGGCAACACCGATGCCGAGGGCCGCCTCGTGCTGTGCGATCTGCTGTTCGATGCCGCTGCGGAACAGCCAGCCGTGCTGATCGACTGTGCCACCCTGACCGGGGCGGCGCGCGTGGCACTTGGCCCCGAGCTGCCCGCGCTGTTCTGTAACGACGATGCGTGGGCTGCGCAGGTCTTGCAGGCCGGCGGGAAATGCTACGATCCGGTCTGGCGCATGCCGCTGTGGCACGGTTACCGGGGCTGGCTCGACAGTCCGGTAGCCGACATTAACAATATTTCAGCGAAACCGTTTGCCGGCGCGATCGTTGCAGCGCTGTTTTTGCAACGTTTTGTTACGCCGGAAGTTCCCTGGTTGCATCTCGATCTTTACGCCTGGAACGAACAGGCTCAGCCAGGACGCCCGGAGGGCGGCGAAACGCAGGCTGTGCGTGCGTTGTTCGCGACCCTTAGCGAGCGGCTGACTGTCGCAGGCTGAACAAAGCCGCAGCAATCCGGTTGGTAAATTCGCCGCGAGCGGAAAACCGATCGCGAATTTCTTTTCTGCAATAAAGTTGACATCGGACCATCCGGTACTATCTCATATCGGAAGGGGAAACGAGTCAATTCCGACTCGTTCGGGTGGCAAAGGGATTGACGCATGGCAACAAATCAGTCTGCCGACCAACTGGTTGGCATCCTCCGGGATACGGTTGTGGCACTGGTGCGGCGGGATGGGCCTGATCTGTCTGCGCGCCAACTCGGCGTGTTCCTGACCTGCTATCTGCGCGATGGCGGTCACACGGTGCGCGGCCTGGCCGCCGAATTGAACGTTTCGAAGCCGGCGATCACCCGCGCGTTGGACCGGCTGGGCGAACTCGATCTGGCGCGTCGCAAGGTCGATCCGCTCGATCGCCGCAGCGTTCTGGTGCAGCGGACCATGAAGGGCGCGGCATTCCTGCGTGATCTGCGCGCCATCATGAGCGAAGCTTCCAACGGCGGCAGCACCAGCGCCCGCAAGGCGGCGGCGTCGGGCCGCGAGACCGCATCGCGCCGCGCTGTCAGCGCCTGATACGCTGTCGGGTTCCGGTCGTCGGATCGGGCCGGGTTCTGCTATAGGGCTCCGATAACCGACGGCCGGCGTTCGCTCGATCGATCACGGTATCGCTTATATTTCGATTATATAGCGTTCATTTGTATCGCGTTGCCTTGTGCGCTGCTATCGTCGGCGCGTGGTTGAAGTAGCCGCCGAGAGACGCACATGGCAGGCAACGGATTGTTGGACCGCGGCGACGGCGTGGAACTCGCCTGGGCGAAGGTGGACGGGTGCGGCCCGACCGTGGTGTTCCTGCCCGGCTTTCGCAGCGACATGACCGGCGACAAGGCAACCGCGCTCGCCGCGTTCTGTGCCGCGCAAGGCCACGCCATGCTACGGTTCGATTATTCCGGCCACGGAGCGAGTGGCGGCGCGTTCGAAGCCGGCACGATCGGCATTTGGACCGCGGACGCAATCACCGCGATAGACCGGCTGACCGAGGGGAAGCTGATCCTGGTCGGCTCCTCGATGGGCGGCTGGATCGCGCTGCTGTGCGCCCTGGCGCGGCGCGACCGTATCGCCGCGCTGGTCGGCATCGCCGCCGCGCCGGATTTCACCGACGCCCTGATGTCGCAGGTGCTCAGTTTCAAGCAGCGCACGCAACTGGCGCGGGACGGGGTGGTGCGCCTGCCGAGCCAGTACGGCGATCCGACCCCGATCACCCGCGCGCTCATCGAGGATGGCCGCGCCCACCTGCTGCTCTCCGCGCCGATCGCGCTGGACTGTCCGGTGCGGCTGCTGCATGGGCAGGCCGATCCGGACGTGCCGTGGGAGATCGCGTTGCGGATCGCCGATCGGGTCACCAGCACCGATGTGCACGTAACGGTGGTGAAGGATGGCGACCATCGGCTGTCGCGCCCGCAGGATCTCGCGCTGCTATGCCGGACGGTGGGCGGCCTCCTCGCGGAGGATAGCGCGTAGGCCTTCGCGATAGCTCGGATAGCGCCAGGTCAGCCCCAGCAGCGACTGCGTCTTGCGGCTGGCGACCTTGCGGTTCTCGGCCCAGAAGCTGCGCGCCATCGGGCTCATGGCCGGCGCGGCGTCGGCGAATGCGATGGCCGGCGGCGGGGGCATGCCCAACAAACGCGCGGCTTCCTCGATGACGGTTGCGGTTTCCGCCGGGGTGTCGTCCGCCAGGTTGAACATGCGCCGTCCGGGCGGAGGGTCCTGCCGCATCGCCGCGAGCACGGCGGCGGCGATGTCGTCGCGGTGGATGCGGCCGAAGTCGTGGCCGGGCTTGACGATCCGGCGCACGTGGCCGGAGCGCAGCGCGTCGAAGGCCGATCGACCGGGGCCGTAGATGCCGGCCAGCCGGAAGATGTCCACCGCGCGGGTGCCGGCGAGCGCGCCCCAGGCGGTTTCCGCCGCGAGCCGGCGCAGGCCGCGGTCCTGGGACGGTGCGGGTGGAGTGTCCTCGTCCACCCAGCCGCCGGCGCGGTCGCCGTACACGACGGTGCTGGACAGATAGCCGATCCAGCATAGCCGCGGGGCGGCGGCGATGGCGGCGGCGTAGCCCGCCAGCACCGGATCGCCGGGGGTGTCTGCCTGGCCGTCCGGCGGCACGGTGGAGAGCAAGTGGGTGGCCGCGGCGATGCAGGGTGCGGCGGCGTCGAACGGGACGGTTGCCGGCTCGGCGGCCTGCCGCGCGGTGGCGGTCACGACAAAGCCGGCGCCGCGCGCCGCGTCGGCCACGGCCGTCCCGCAATAGCCCAGGCCAAAGATCAGCAGGCTTGGTGCCGTCGGCATGGCGTGTTGCACCCTTCAGGCCGCTATGACACGTTGCAGCGCCCTTGCAGCGGAGCGCAGGCGAATGAGCAATCCGGTCCCTTTCCGACCTTACACCCAGGGCACGCAGCCGCACTACGACACGCCGGACTATGGCAGCACGCGCAAGCGGCATCCCAAGCAGCATTTGCATTCGCTGCCGCATACGATCACCGAGACGACCGGCCCCAGCTTTTCGCCCGCGCGGTTTCCGCCCTCGGTGGATCTGACCGTCAATACCACCGGCCAACCGGCGATCGGCGAACGCATCATCGTCGCTGGCAGCATCACCGACGAGGACGGCCGCCCGGTTCCCAACACCATGGTGGAGATCTGGCAGGCCAATGCGACCGGCCGTTACGACCATGCGGGCGACCAGCATGACGCGCCGCTGGATCCCAACTTCCACGGTGCCGGGCGTGTATTCACCGACGCGCAGGGACGCTACCGGTTCCTGACGATCCGGCCCGGCGCCTATCCGTGGCCGAACCATCGCAACGCCTGGCGGCCGAACCACATTCATTTCTCGTTCTTCGGCCCCGCCTTCGCCACGCGGCTGGTGACGCAGATGTATTTCCCGGGCGATCCGCTGCTGGCCTTCGACCCGATTTTCCACGGGGTGCCCGACGAGCATGCGCGCAACCGGCTGATCGCCCGATTCGATCTCGAGGTCACCGAGCCGGACTATGCGCTCGGCTACCGGTTCGACGTGGTGCTGCGCGGCCGTGCTGCCACGCCGATGGAGGAATGACGCCGATGCCGATCGCCACTGCCAGCCAGACGATAGGGCCGTTCTGGCATCTGCTGGATGACCCGTCCTGGGCCGACCTTACCCGGTTCGGTGCCACGGGGGAGAAGCTGACCCTGACCGGCGCCGTGCTGGATGGCGACGGCAAGCCGTGTCCCGATGCGTGCGTGGAGATCTGGCAGTCCGATCCGCCGGCTTCCGACAGTTTCCCGGGGTTCGGCCGCAGCGCCACCGATGCACGGGGCGAGTACCGGTTCCTCACCGTCAAGCCCGGGCCGGTGTCAGGCCGCGGCAACGCGCAGCAGGCGCCACATATCGCGATCTGCGTGCTGGCGCGCGGGTTGATGCGCGGGCTGGTGACGCGCGCGTATTTCCACGGCGAGGTGCTGAACGAGACCGATCCGCTGCTGATGTCGATCGAGGAGCCGGCGCGCCGCGGCACGCTGATCGCGCGGCAGGCCGGGGCGGCGACGTGGCGGATGGACATTCGTTTGCAGGGCGACGGCGAGACGGTGTTCCTGGACGTATAACCTCGCCCGCGAAGCGGGAGAGGTTTGCTCTACGCCGTCACCGCGGCCTGCGCGGCGCGGGTATTCTGGGCCCGCATCTCCTCGTCCCACGGTCCGGGGAACTTCCCAAGTCCCACCACGTCCGGCTGGAACACGCCCTCCTGCCGTGGCCATTGCTCGCGCGGCAGCTCGTATGACACCTCCAGGCCGTTGCCGTCCGGATCGCGGAAATAGATGCCGAGCGACAGGCCGTGATCGACGATGCGGTCGATCTTCACGCCCTTCTCTTTCATGCGCCGGTACATCGCCTCCAGGTCGTCGAGGCTTTCCATCATCCAGGCCAGGTGGTTCAGCCCGACCTGCCCCTTCTGCTGGAGCGGCGCGTCGTCGCCGAGCTGCATCAGCGCCACCTCGTGCGACTTCTCCGGATCGGCCGACATGAACGCTGCCCAGCCGGGGCGGAAATCATAGACGTGCAGACCGAGCACGTCCTGGTACCACTGCTTCGAACGTTCGGCATTGCGCACGTAGAGATTGACGTGCCCCAGATGTTTCGGTCGCGTGCTCATTGCGTATCCCTCCTGTTGTTGCAAGGCGCGATGACTGATCCCTAGAGCATTTTCAGCCTGACTGGAAACGCTGGTCCCCCGTCATTGCGAGGAGCGAAGCGACGACGCAATCCCCCGCGTGACGAGCGGGCGGCTCCCCAGGCGGGGGATTGCTGCATCGCTCCGCTTCTCGCAATGACGGGGGGGCCTCGACGAATCCAGTCGCAGTGGAAATGCTCTAACCCACATCATCGTCCCGCTGCAAAAAGTCCAGCACGCGCTGCTTCGCCTCCTGCTTCGGGAATATCGCGTTCAGCACCCGCGCGCGGGTCAACGGGTCGCTGGCGAAGAACCGTTCATACAACACCTGGCGGCTGCCGAACGCGCTGAGCGCCACGTCCTTGGCCAGGTGGAACAGCCGGATGCGATCGTGCGCCGGCGTGCTGTCGGTCGCCAGGTATTGCTCGATATGGCCTGCCAGCGGCCCCGCCAGGTCCTTCTCGCTCGGGGTCAGCAGGAAACTCGACGAGCCGAGCAATTGCACGATCTCGATCATGCGCGGATAGGCGGTCATGAACAGGTTGCGGGTGCTCTCGATCGGCAGGATGTCGGGGCACATCACGCCCCATTCGTCGAGCTTCGCGTCGGCCTCGCCGGCGCGCATGCAGGCCTTCATCAGCACCGTGGTCAGCATCAGCTCGGCCAGCTTCTCCTCCACCCCCGGCAGATGCGCGTTGCCGAGCGTCTCGGTCATCAGCAGCGCCAGGCCCAGCACGAATTCGCACTTCGCGAGGTTCTTCGCCGCCCCCTGATGCGCGCTGTGCGCCGACGAATGCGTGCGCTGCGCGGTGTTGTTCAGCCGGTCCACGTCATACAGCAGAAAGACGCGCTCCCACGGGACCAGCACGTCGTCGAAGAAGACAATGCTGTCCATCTCCTCGAAGCGCGAGCCGAGCGGATGCTGGAAATGCGAGCGCCCGAGATCGAAGCTTTCGCGACACAGGAAGCGCAGGCCCGGCGTGCCGCAGGGGATGGCGAAGCTCATGACGAAGGGGTTGTGGCCTTCCGTGTGCTGCGCGGCACGGGGGGCATAAACGCCGATCTCGTCGGAGATCGGCCCCAGCGTGGCCAGCACGCGGGCGCCGCGCACGACGATGCCGGTGTCGGTTTCGCGCATCACCTGCAGCGCGGTGCCCTCCTGGAGGTTGAACAGGCCGGAGACCGTGCGGCTACGTTGCAGGTTGATCAGCGAATGGGTCAGCGTCAGGTCGTTGTCGCGGATGTAGCGGTGGTAGCGCTTCATGTTCTCGCCGAACTCCGGACGGCCCGCGGCGAAGTAGTCCGCGGCACCGGCCCAGGCGGCGTAGGTGACGTTCATGAAGTCGGGCGAGCGCCCCATCATGCCGCAGGTGGCGCGCGCCCAGTGCAGCATCATCACGCGCCGCCGTTCCAGGTCTTCGCGGGTGCGCGGGATGATGAACGACAGACCCGCCGGCCCGCCCCCATCCGGCGGGGAGAAAGTCATTTCGTCGCGGTGCCTGGCGTCGTGCTGCATGTCGTAGAGCGCGGCAACCGCATGGGCGCCGCCGCGCAGCCCGGGATGGGCGGTGACGTCGCGGACGCGCTCGCCGTCCAGCCAGACCTCGCGGTCCTGTGCCCGCAGCCCTTCGAGATACTGCCGCCCGGTGCGCACCGGCATCGCGTTCCTCCTGCGCTGGCGTTGGGTCGGGACGGTAGGACAGGGACGACGGGAGGACAACGCGGACGCAATGCGGTCACCTGCGCCCGATATCCGGGCAGGACAATCGGCGCTATCCTCGCGAGAGGACGATACCGCATTCCAGACCCTTGGGGAGAGAGACCTGCCATGCCGAGCGATCCCTTCGTCGATGCCGCCGCCTTGTCCTCGCTGGGGCCGCTTCGCTATCTGGATGTGCGCGATCAGGCGACGTTCGACGCGGGCCACGCGCCCGGTGCGGTGCGCGTGCCATTGGAAGCATGGGACGCCGCGATCAAGTCGGATGATACCGGATTTGCAACGACATCCTATTGGGACGCTGCCCTCGGGTCGCTGGGCGTCGGTCCGTCGGTAACCGCCGTGGCCTATGATGCGGGCGCCATGACCAATGCCGCGCGGGTCTGGTTCATTCTGCAATATTACGGCGTCAACTGCGTCATCCTGAATGGCGGCTGGCCGGTGCTTGGCGCGGCGACCGGACTGCCGGCGAGCGCCGCGCCATCGACCGGCGCCTTCCATGCAGCGCCCGGTGCCGGGTCCGTTGGTCTGGTCGATCGAGCGACCCTCAAGCGGCAACTCAATGGCGACGCCCAGGTGTTCGACAGCCGGACGCGCGCGGAATTCACCGGCGAGGACATGCGCAACCGCTCGCGCGGCGGGCATTTGCCGGGTGCGCGGCATCTGTCGCATGCGGACCTGATGGAGAACGGTATTGTTTGTCCGGCACCGGTGCTGCGCGGCATGCTGGAGGGGGCGGGATTCGACCCGGGCGATCATATCGTGACCCATTGCGAAGGCGGCGGGAGAGCAGCCTTGGCCGCTGCCGCGGCGGTGCGCGCCGGGTTCGACGATGTCCGCGTGTATTATCTCAGCTTTGGGGATTGGGTACGCGATGAGAGCTGCCCGGTCGTGCGCGATTAGTCTCGCCTGATTTGCCGTCGAGCGGCGGCGAATCAAATCCCGACATTGCCCGACCGCCGCCGCGCCGCCAGGCGTTTGTTAGATTCGAAGAACTGCGCAACCGCCGCGGCATGGGCGGCGCGCGAGGCGGCATCGAAGTCACCGGTCGGCCGCGGTTCCAGATCGAAATGGCCATAATCGTCGTGGCCGCGCACCAGCGCGGCGCTCACGCGTACGTCGTTGATCAAACGGCAATGCGGCGGAATATAGCTTACGCCGATGCCGATGCGGCGCTGGTTCGACCGATTCTGCTCTGAGGAATGCACCACATGGGTATGGTGCAGCGAGACCTGCCCGGCCCTGAGTGGCATCGTCACAGAACGGGTGTAGTCCAGCCGCGGATGATCGATGGTCTGGCCGCGCGACAGCAGGTTGCCGGCCGAGAACGTATCCTTGTGCGGCCGCTGCCCGATCTGGTGACTGCCCGGCAGGATCTTGACGCAGCCCATCTCCGGCGTGGCGTCGGTGAGCGCGATCCAGGCGGTGATTTGCTCGGCGGGCTCCAGGCCGAAATAGGTGCCGTCCTGATGCCAGGAGACGTGCGAGGGCTCGTGCGGCTCCTTGAGCCAGGAGGTCAGGTGATAGATCAGAATGTTCGGCCCGATCACGCTTTCCACCGCGTCGAGCACGCTCGGATGGCGCACCAACTCGTCCATCCAAGTGAACAGCAGGTGCGACTTCGACCGCACCAGATTGGGCAGTTTGCCGAACGTATCACCCTGCTCGCGCTCGAACGCCTCCAGGCGGCCGCGGAAATAGCGGACCTCGTCCGGCGTCAGGCAATCCACCGGAAAGTAGCAACCATCACGCTGATATTGCGCGACCTGCGAGGGTGACAAGCTGGCAGGCATGACGAGACCTCCGGACCTTGCGATAGTCTGGCGGCGCGCCAATCGGGGTGCAAGCGAAGCGATGCGCTGCACGGCGTGCGCCTGGTCCATGCGCCGGGCGCCGGCGCTCCCCGCGTCAAGCCCGGCCATGACGGGGGAGGCGCAGGTGCTGCGCGCGATGCGGCTACTTGTTGACGAGTGCCGCGCCGACCGTGCAGATCGCTTCATCCTGCGACCCGGTACCGCCGGAACAGCCGATGCCGCCGATGATCTTGCCGTCTTCAACGAGCGGAATGCCGCCGCGCGACGCAATCACGTCATCGAGGCTCAATATGTAATTGAGCCCGAACTTTTGCACGGAATTTTCGAAAATCTTGGTCGGGCGGCGGTATTCGACCGCGACGCGCGCCTTGTGCTCGGCGATGGCGATCGAAGCGAGCTGTGCACCGTCCATGCGCAGGAAGGCGACAAGATTGGCGCCCGAGTCGTAGACCGCGATGTCCTCCGGCCAGCCCTTCCTGGTGGCCTCCGCGGCCACGGCCTGGATCAGCGACTGCGCACGTGCCGCGCTGATCGGCGCTCCGTACGGGTTGCTGAACGGCATCGTGTCAGGAATGGCGTCGAGATTGGGCGGTGCGGGCTGCTGGGCATGTAGTCCGGTGCCGCACAGCAGCGCCGCGCCGATGACCAGTGACGTCAAGATCTGTCTGCGCATGGTTCCCTCCCACATTGTTAAAAATGCCCGGCGATGGCGGATGCCATGCGGCACGTTTTACCCTGCGGGGGTTTATCCGATTACCGCTTCGACGTCGATGCCGCGGAATTTACGTGTGGCACACCCCGTGCCCGGCCGGACAGACCGGGAGGCACGAAGCCTCCCGGCTTGCCTGCCACGGCTTACGCGGCGTGCAGCAGTTCCAAGACCTCTTCATAGACGGCCATGTTCTTGCCGAACGAAATCGCCGCCGCCTGGGCGCCGCAGACCAGGTGCAACGAACGCCACGGCGCACGCGTGTTGTGATACTCCTCCACCACCGCCTGGTGATGCTTGAACGCGTGCATTTCCGTGAAGTTGTCGTGGCACACGATATCGGCGAGGCGCTGCATGAACACCTCCGGATCGTAGCCCAACTGCACGTATTGCTGCGCCAGGTTCACGGTGTGCCTGACCTCCGGCACCGCGCGCATCTGCCCCAGGTTGGACACCTTGGTCCAGTCGGTGGGCGGCTGCGTATAGATGCTCTGCGTGATGGCATCCAGCAGATCCTCCTGCGTCCGATGCGGCAACGCCGCGACCGCTTCCGGGTTCGGCTGCGGCGCCGGCTGCATACGGTACTGCGTGGACTTCACTTCCGGACCGGTATGCCACAGCAACAGGGCCAGCAGCTTGTTCTTCTTGCTCAGACCGTCGAGCCGCAGCAGGTAGCGCCGCAGGTTGGCGCTGGTGTGCAGATGCACATCCATCGGGTTACCGGTGAGCGACCGCAGGAACAGTTTCGCGGCACCGATCGACAGCGCCTCGCCGGCGCCTTCCATTGACAGCCCATCCGCCAAAGCCTTCGCCAGCAGCTTGGGAATTTCGGGATAGGTGTCAACCAGCCCGATCGCTTCGCCGATCGCACCGATCGTTGCCGTCTCGTCGTCACCGGTCCGCTGGCGCAGGACGCGGCTCATGAGCTCATGCTCCTCGATCAGCGCATCGACTTCCGGGACCGAGCGTTGCGCGGGGAAGCGCGCCGCATAGCGCACCGCGGGCCGCATCAGGACCGGAAGATACTCATGCCCGATCAGTTCCAGGCCACGCCACAGGTAACCGGGGAACAGGAAGTAGTGGTCGTCCAGCGTGTTCTTGGGAATGGCCACGCTCATCAGCAGATCGAACGCCTCGATCTCCGGCACGTTCTGCCAGAGCCATTGGAAATAATGATCCGCCTTATGGCTCTCGCCGCGGCCGACGGACTTGAGGAAGGCTTCCTTGGTCGCTTCGACGCCGCGCGCGCGCGACACGTCGCCGGAGCCGTCCCGGGCGAGGTCTTCCTCCGCGGTCATCGCGCCGCCTTCGGCATCCAAAGGCTTGAATTCCAGGAGCTGGTATGGCCCCGTCGCCGGGTCGTTGATGTGCTTGTTGGCCAACGCCACGTGTTGCAGAACTGGAACAAAGCGGTCCTCGCCTTCCCGGCGGTCCACCAGCTTCAGGATCGCGTACATGCCGGCCAGGGGATGCAGCGGGCCGCCATGGTGGCCGGGGGGGAGGTCGGCCGAGCGTGTCACCGCGAGCGCCGATGCGGTCATCATGGTCTTGATCGGCACCCCGGCCCGCAGCTTCTCCAGGGTAAGATCGACGATCTCGGCTGGCGGCGTTTCCTCGATGAACCGCACCAAAGGTTCTATGTGGTCGGCAAACTGGACACGTTGCGGCATAGTGAACTTTCTCCCGTAACTGCTGTTTAAGTCTGGTTCGTTGGGTCTTTTGGCGTGCGTACGGCTTGGCGGCTGGAGCGGTCTCGATCCGGAGCTGACTTCTGCATCGCACGGTGTTCCCGCCAGCGCACAACAAGCGTCCGACTATCTCGCCTTGGCTTGCCTCGCCGGATCACGGACGGACGAGCGGCGGCACAAGGCTTCAGCCTATTCCGGGGGGATCGTCCCGCGCGATTTGCAGACTGTCAATGCCGGAGCGGACATGCCTCGGGACCGACGCAGACAAAGTCGGGCGCGGAACCGGCGGTCCGCATAGCGGGTGATTGGCTGTACCGCATGTTGGACCTGGCATCCACACCCGAACAGGACAACGGACCAAGTGAACGCCGCATTCGACGCTTTCCGCAAGTCCTTGTCGAAGTAGCCTCAACTCAGGTTGTGCGGTCCTTACCCCTCGCCGCGCCGCCGCATGATTGCCGCCCCGATCGCGCCCAGTCCGAAATTGATCGCGATGCCGGCGAGCGACAGCAGCACCAGGGCGGCGAACATGCGCGGCACTTCCAGCCGGTAGCCCGCTTCCAGGATGCGATACGCCAGGCCGGACGCGAACCCGCCGGAGCCCGCGACGAACTCCGCCACCACCGCGCCGACCAGCGCCAGGCCGCCGGAAATGCGCAGTCCGGCGAGGAAATACGGCAGCGCCACCGGCAGCCGCAGCAGCCACAGCGCCTGCCATCGGCGCGCGCCGTACAGCCGGAACAGGTCGGCGAGGTCCGCCGGCGTCGCCGCCAGCCCGGCGGCGGTGTTGGCGAACACCGGAAAGAACGCGACGATCGTTGCGCACACCACCAGCGACGTGAACGGGTCGCCAACCCAGACGATGATCAGCGGCGCGATCGCCACGATCGGGGTGACTTGCAGCACCACGGCCCAGGGCTGGATCGCCGCCTGTGCCAGGCGACTCGCCGCCATCGCCAGCGCCATCGCGCCGCCCAGCAACGCCGCGGCGATCAACGCGGCGAAGGTCACCACCAGCGTCGAGGCAAGCGCACTCAGCAGCCCGACCGGGTCGGCGAAGAAGGCGCCGAGGATCGCGATCGGCCCGGGCACCAAGTATACCGGCACGCCGGTGAGGCGCACCGCCACCTCCCACGCCGCCAGCGCGAGCAAGCCGAACAGTGCCGGGGCGAAGCGGTCGATGATCATTGCCCCTCCAGCGCGGCTTCCATGGCCTGCGAGATCTCGGCCACCAGCGCGGCGTAGGCGGGATCGAGCCGCGTCTGCGGCTCCGGCCGCAGCGGCGAAACGATCTCGCGCTCGACGCGACCGGGGCGGGGCGTCATCAGCACGATGCGGCGGGCGAGGAACGCCGCCTCGTAGATCGAGTGGGTGACGAACACCACGGTGCAGCCGATCGATTGCCACAGCGTCAGCAGGTCCGCCTGCAACCGGTGGCGGGTGAACTCGTCGAGCGCGGCGAACGGCTCGTCCATCAGCAGCAGGCGCGGCCGGGTCACCAGCGCCCGCGCGATCGACACCCGCATGCGCATGCCGCCGGAAAGCTGGCGCGGCCGCGCGGCTTCGAAGCCGGCAAGCCCGACGCGGTCGAGCGCGGCGCGCACCTCCGGCATCGCCTGCGCCTGCGGCACGCCGCGCAGACGTTGCGGCAGGTAGACGTTGTCCTCGGCGCTGGCCCAGGGCAGCAGCGTGGCGTCCTGGAACACGAAGCCGATTTCGCCCGGTGTCGGCGCGTGGCCGGCGTCCCAGTTCAGCGCGCCGGAATCCGGGCGATCGAGCCCGGCGATCAGCCGCAGCAGCGTCGATTTGCCGCAGCCCGAGGGGCCGAGCAGGGCGACGAAATCGCCCTGGTTCAGCCGCAGCGAGACGTCGCGCAGGGCTTCGACGCCGCCCGGGAAGCGGCGGCCGACGGAGGTGACGGTCAGCACGAAGTTGCAGTTGAAGGTGAAGGTGGAGGTGACTCCCCCTCCCCTTGAGGGAGGGGGGTGTGGGGAGGGGTGGGTACAGCCAACGACCACGGATGTACGCACCCCTCCCCCCAACCTCCTCCCTCAAGGGGAAGGGGAGTCACATACCGGCACGGTGGTGTTGCAGCAGGGCGAGCCCACCCCCCTCCCTCAAGGGGAGGGGGAGGCACATCCACGGCGCCCCAGCCTGACCCCATCAGTGCTTCAGCTCCATGCCGACCTTCTGGTCGACGAACTTCAGCGTGTAGGCTTGCGCAACGTCCATGCCTTTCGGATACAAGCCCTCGTTTGCCGTCGCCTGGTAGAACGAAGCCCAGCGCGCGGCGGTCATCGCGCCGATCCCCATGCTTGCCGCGTCCCCCGCATCCAGGATGCCGTGCTGCTTCATCGAGTCCCGGCCGTAGGCGATCAGCGCGTCGGTCATCTCCGGGTTGTCCTGTTTGATCAGCGCATTCGCCGGCGCCGGGTCGCCGTAGAGATACGCATACCAGCCCTCGATCGAGGCATCGACGAAGCGCTTCACCAGGTCCGGATTGCTGTCGATGTTCTTGTCCGACGTGGCGATCAGGCTGGCATAGCCGGAGAACCCCGCATCGGCCACCAGCAGCACCACCGGGGTCTCGCCACTGGCCTGCTTGATCGAGAACGGCTCGGAGCCGAGGAATCCCTGTTGGATCGCCTGCTAGTTCGCCAGGAACGGCGCCAGGTTGAACGTATATGGCCGGATCTGGCCGTCGGAATAACCGAACTTCGCCTTGAGGAAATTCCACCAGCCGACCCGCGTGTCGGCGCTGATCATGATCGGCTTGCCCTGCAATGCCGGGAAACTATCATTGCCCTGCCCGGGATGCGCGATCAGCACCGACGGATCCTTCTGGAACATCGCCGCGACGGTACGGAACGGGATGTGCTCCTTGACGAAGTTCAGCGCCAGGAAGGAGTTGGAACAGATGTTGAAGTCCAGCCGCCCGGCGAGCAGAAGCTGGGTGTGATTTACCTGCGGGCCGCCTTGCCGGATGGTCACGTCCAGCCCGTGTTTCGCGTAGATGCCGGTCGCCGCCGCCTGGTAGTAGCCGCCGTATTCCGCCTCGGCCTTCCAGTCGAGGCCGAACGTCACGCGGTCATTCGCCGCTGCCGCCAGCGGCAAGGCAAGCATCATCAAGAGTGCGGCAAGGCTTCGCATGACTGTGTCTCCCCCGATCCGGTCGTGGCGCTGTGCCGCCTGCGCCCGCACAATGGCACCGATGCGGATGGAGGCAAGACGCGGAGTGGCAGTCGCGATGCGGTCGCTTCATGGGGTAAGCGGGTCTCGCCGGGAACCATGTACGCGGCGCGGCTGCCGTGTCCCTCGTCTTGCGGTCGTCGCGGGGAGGCAGCGTGCCGGTCCGTCACCGGTTACGGTACCATCTTGCACTGCCAACGACGCGGGGCGACGACCGGGTGATCGTGCGACGATCGTTGCGCTCTGGCGCGGCGGCGGCCGGTCGTTCATGATCCTCCTGCGGAGGCGACACGGCATGACAACACGCCGGTGCCTTCTCGAAGCTGCGGCCGCGGCAACCGGTATTGCTTTCTGTGGCTGCGGCATGCGCGATGCCGCGCGCGCAGGGTCCGGCGCGGCAGCGCCTGCCGGTGACCGTCAACGCCAGGCGGGTCAAGACCATCGACGTGCATTCGCATTGTCTGTTCCACGAAGCTACCAATCTGCTCCGTGACGACGCGGCGAAACTGCTGGCGCCGGTCAAGGGCGCGCAGGACGCCTATACCGTCATCGCGCAGCGGTTGCAGGCGATGAACGCGATGGCGATCGACATGGAGGTGCTGTCGATCAATCCGTTCTGGTATGGCAAGAGCCGCGACCTGGCGGAGCAGATTGTGATGATTCAAAATGAGAAGCTGGGGGAGTTGTGGGTATCTGCCGTCCTACGCGCCGCGTTCGGACCACGCGTGCTGCGTTTCGCCGGCCGGCTGCAATCCGGATATCGTGCTGAAAAAGCCGCCGACCGAATACCTGAAGCAACTGCATTTCGACGCGTTCGTATTCACGCCCGAGGCAATCCGCCATCTCGCGGCGCAGGTCGGGGCGAGCCAGCTCATGCTCGGCAGCGATCACCCGTATCCGTGGGAGCAGCACCCGGTGGATCTGATCTTCGGGTGCGGCAGCCTGAGTGAGCAGGAAAAGGTGGCAGTGCTGCACGACAACGCCGCGCGGATGCTGGGATTACACTGACAACCTCTCCCGCCTTTGGCGAGAGAGGTTTGCTGGACCCACCGGGCTGTTTACGGCACCCTTTCCACGAACCAATGCACCAGCAGCCATGCAAACCCCCATGAAATTCGGCCTCGCCGGACGACGCGCCATCGTCACCGGCCATCGCGGCGGCATCGGCTCCGCCATCACCGACGTGCTGACACGTGACGGCGCCGAGGTGATCGGCCTCGACCTGCCGGATTTCGACCTGGCGGACACCGCGACCCTTGAAGCCCGCCTCGCTGCGCTGATCGCCGATCGCGGGCCGGCGGATATCCTGGTGAACAACGCCGGGGTCACCGTGCTGGGCACCGTGCTGGAAACGCCGCTCGCCGAGGTGGAGCGGGTGTTCCGGGTGAATTTCCTCGCCGCCTACGCGCTGATGCGCGCGGTGCTGCCTGGCATGGTGGAACGGCGGCGCGGGGCGATCGTCAACATCGCCTCCGACCAGGCGCTGATCGGCAAGCAGGTCAGCGCGGCCTATGGCGCGTCGAAGGCGGCGATCGCGCAGCTCTCGCGCAGCGCGGCACTTGATTGGGCGCGGTTCGGCATCCGGGTGAACTGCATCGCACCGGGCAGCACGGATACCGCGATGCTCGCGACGGTCATCGGCGACCTCGCGGCAACCTATCCCGACCGGTTCCCCACCTCTTCGGCGGACGCTTATCGGGCCGGCGTCCCGCTGGGGCGCTTCGCACGGCCGGAGGAGATCGCGACGGCGGTGGCGTTCCTGGCGTCCGATGCGGCGTCGTTCATCACCGGCGTGGTGTTGCCGGTGGATGGCGGCGCGACGGCGGCATGAGCATGCGGATCGCGGTGGTGACCGGCGGCACACGCGGCATCGGCCGAGCGATCGCGGCCCGGCTGACGGCGGAGGGCTACCGCGTGATCGTCGCCGCGCGCCAGCCGCCTGCCGCGGGCGCGGAGGAATTTCGCGCCTGCGACGTGACGGACGCCGCGTCGGTGCGTGCGCTGTTCGTCGGACTGGCGCAGGTCGATGTGCTGGTGAACTGCGCGGGGCTGGCGGGGGCGAATACGCTGGAGGGCGACGACGCCCTGTGGCACGCGATCGTCGCGGCGAACCTGCACGGCACATATTACTGCTGCAAGGCGGCGCTGCCGCTGTTGCCGGACGGCAGCGGGCGCATCGTCAACATCGCGTCGGTGCTCGGGCTGCGTGGCGTGGCCGACCAGACCGCCTACTGCGCCGCGAAGCACGGTGTGGTGGGGTTCACCCGGGCGCTGGCCCTGGCGCTGGCGCCGCGCGGCATCACGGTGAATGCGATCTGTCCCGGTTGGGTGGACACGGAGATGGCACGGCAGCGCTTCGGCGAACTCGGCATCACGCCCGAAACGGCCGCTGCCCGCCTGCCGACGGGACACATCGTCATGCCGGAAGAGGTGGCCGACGCGGTCGCCTGGCTGCTGCGGCCGGAGGCACGCAACATCACCGGCCACGCCCTGCCGATTGACGGCGGCGGGCTGGCGTTGCCGTAGCCACCATCCCTGCCACTTCGGGGGGCCGCGAAGCGGACCGACGCGAGGCGCACGGCGCCGAGGGTGCTCGGGTCGCGTCGCTTGCTGCGCCCTCCCTCCCCCTTGTCGCTTCGCGCCTCGACCCCCGGGGGCACGCCTCTCCCACGCCAGGCGCGGGCGAGGTATAAGGCCTCATGTCCGCCGACCCCACCCGCGCCCGCCGGCTGCGCAAACTCGCCACCGTAGCCGGCCTCTGCTTCGCGGTCGGCGTGATGACCACCGCGGTGTCCTACTCCGTCACGTTGTACCGCCTGTTCTGCCAGGCCACCGGCGCCTTCGGCTACACGCAGCGTACCGCGTCCGACGACACCACCCAGTCGGCCCGCACCGTCACGGTGTCGTTCAACACCGACGTCGCCCCGGGCATGCCGTGGCGCTTCGTCCCGGTGCAGCGCAGCGTCACCGTGCATCTTGGCGAGGAGGCGCTGGTGTTCTTCGAGGCCGAGAACCTGTCGGACCACCCCATCGTCGGCCACGCCACGTTCAACGTCACCCCCGACAAGGTCGGGCTGTATTTCAAGAAGATCCAGTGCTTCTGCTTCACCGAGGAGATGCTCGGCCCACACCAGAAGGTGGAGATGCCGGTCGATTTCTTCGTCGATCCGCGCATGGAGGCCGATGTCAACGCCGACGACGTGCACGATATTTCGCTGTCCTACACGTTTTTCGAGTCGCGCCAGCCGGAGGGCGCCCAGGACCTGGCGCGGTTCGACAACCGGCCGCCCGACCCGAAGGCCGGACGCACCCTGTTCGCCACGGTGTGCAGCGCCTGCCACGCCCCGGACCACAACAAGGTCGGTCCCTTGCTCGAGGGCGTGATGGGACGGCGGGCTGGCAGCGTGCCCGGCTATCCGTATTCGACCGCGCTGGCACAGGCCGGCATCACCTGGGACGCCGACACGCTGGACAAGTGGCTGGCCGGCCCACAGCACTTCATTCCCGGCGCGCAGATGCCGTTCAGCCTGCCCGACGCGGTGCGCCGGCGCGACGTAATTGCCTATCTGGAGACGCTGAATCCGGCCCGCGCGACCGGACAGGCGGGCAGCGCGGCCAAGCCGCCTCCGGGATAGCGGGCCGGCAACGCTGCGGGGTGAACTACGGCGTGGCGTCGAGGCGCTTCAGGCCGTCCTCCGCCCATCGACTGCCGGCATCGAGCATCAGCGCCGCACGATAGTCCTCGTTAGCCTTGTCGCGTTCGCCCAGCTCCTCATAGATTTGCGCGCGCGTGCTGAGGTGGTTGATAACGTGCGGCGCCAGCGCCACAGCCTTCTCCGCGTCGGGCAGGCCTTTGGCGTCCTCGCCTTTCAGGTGATACGTCCAGCCGCGATTGTTGTAGGCGGCGTCGAGATCGGGCTTGGGCGCGATGGCCCGGGTGAAATCGGCGATCGCCTGGTCGTAGGCGATCGCCTGGTCGTAGAGGCCCTTCTGGCCATAGGCGTTGCCGCGACCGTAGTAGGCGGGGACGTAATCCGGCTTGATCTCGATCGCCTTGGTGTAGTCGGCGACGGCCTCGTCGTAGCGCTTTTGCCGGTGGTTTGCGTCAGGTCGCCGCGTCGAGTTGGCGGCGGACCTCGGCGGCCAAATGGTCCAGTTCCGCGGGTGGGACGGGTGCCACGACGGTGTAGCCGACGCCCTTGTCGATCCAGGCGCAGCCGTCCATCGACCCGACATCCACGGTGCGGGTCGGCGTGTCGGCCGCGTCGCGCATCGGCAGCACGAACACGGTCAGCCGCGCGCCCGCGGCATTTTGGTACATGAACTGGCCGGCGGGCCCCTGCGGCGTGGCGGCGAGCCGGCCGCCCATGTAGCGGAACCCGGCCGCCGACATGTCGGGCGGCGTGACCGGGTGGTTCAGCCGGTTGGACACCCAGCGGGCGAGGTCGTCGCGTTGGTCCGCACCCAGTTCGGTCGGACGCCGGCGGTCGGCGGTGTAGACCACGTGGTTGGCGATCGCTTCCCGTGCCAGCAGAGTCAGGTCGCTGGGTGCGGCGCCGAAGCGACCATGCAGTGCCCAGCCGCCGGCCCCTCCGAGCACGAAGGCCAGCAGCACGGCCGCGGCGGCCTGCCAGGCGGCGGCGGTGCGCCAGACGGTGCGGCGCTCGGCAAGCCGCCCGGCGATCAGGTTTTGCAGGTCGAGGTGCGGCGGCACAGGCTCGGCGGCGATCGACGCGAAACCTGCCCGCAGTGTCTCCCGCTGGGCTGCATACGCGGCGACGCGCTCGGCCGCCTCCGGCTGCTCCTGCAAGTAGCGGGCGACGGCGGCATGGCGCTCCGGCGGAAGCTGGCCGTCCACGTAGCCGTGCAGGTCGTCGTCGGAGATGGCGGCGCTGGAGGGGGCGGTCACTTCACCCTCCGCAGCGGCGCGCGGGCTTCCTGGCCGGTGTGCTGGCGCAGCCGCTCGCGGCCACGGGCCAGGCGGGACATCACCGTGCCGACCGGCACGCCCAGCACCTCCGCCGCCTGGGCGTAAGACAGGTCCTCCACCGACACCAGCAGAATCACGCTGCGTTGCTCCTCCGGCAGCGATTGCAGGCCGCGTTGCAGGTCGCGCCAATACAGCGCGTCCTCCTGCACCGGCCGCAGGCCAACGGCGCTCTCATGGCTTTCGTCCAGCGGTTCCGCCGTGGGGCGGGAACGGCGCCGCCGCATCTGGCTGATGAAATGATGGTGCATGATGGTGAACAGCCAGGCCCTGACATCCGCCTCCTCGCGCCTGGTGTGCAGCTTGTCGAGCGCACGGACCAGGCAGTCGTGCACCAGGTCGTCCGCGTCCTCGCGGTTGCGCAGCAGGGCGGTGGCGTAGCGGCGCAACGCCGGGATGCTCGCTTCGATGCGCGCCAGCACGCCGGAATCGCTCACGGCGACGCCCACGGGACCGCGCCCGGCACCCGACGGGGCCTGGCCCGGAGCGTCCCGGCCATGCGGTATCTGCGTGGCGCCAAGCAGTACTTGCTCCAGGGTGCGATCCCCGTTCCCCGTCGTCATGGACGCGCCGCCGCGCCGGATATTCCGCGCCCCAGCCCATCGTTGGGAAGTCGTTGACCCTGGGGCGGGGGGGTCCTATCTGCGTCGGGTGGACTTGTCCGGTGCCCTTGCATGATGAGGGGGCGGCCGCGGCTGGCCGCGCCGACCTGGAAGGTTCGCATGCTCGCTTCGATCGCCCGCGCCATTTTCGGCACCGCCAATGACCGCTCGCTCAAGGCATACCAGCGGCGCGTGCCGCAGATCAATGCACTGGAGCCGGCGATGGCGGCCCTCTCGGACGCCGCGCTGGCCGCCAAGACGGTGGAATTCCGCGAGCGTCTGGACAACGGCGCCACCCTGGACGAGTTGCTGCCGGAGGCGTTCGCCGCGGTGCGCGAGGCCAGCAAGCGCACCCTCGGCCAGCGGCATTTCGACGTGCAGTTGGTCGGCGGCATGGTGCTGCACGACGGCAAGATCAGCGAAATGAAGACCGGCGAAGGCAAGACCCTGGTCGCCACCCTGCCGGTCTACCTGAACGCGCTGGCCGGCAAGGGCGTGCATGTCGTGACCGTGAACGACTACCTGGCCCGCCGCGACGCCGAGTGGATGGGGCAGATCTATCAGTTCCTCGGCATGCGCGTGGGCGTGATCGTGCACGGCCAGGACGACGAGACCAAGCGCGCGCAATACGCCGCCGACATCACCTATGGCACCAACAACGAGTTCGGCTTCGACTACCTGCGCGACAACATGAAGTACCGGCTGGAGGACATGGTCCAGCGGGATTTCTTCTACGGCATCGTGGACGAGGTGGACTCCATCCTGATCGACGAGGCACGCACCCCGCTGATCATCTCCGGCCCCGCCGAGGACAGTTCCGACCTGTACCGCAGCGTCAACGCGGTGGTGGCGGAACTGGTGAAGGACCCGGACACCTACGACAAGGACGAGAAATTCCGCACCGTGTCGCTGACGGAACCCGGGTCCGAACGCGTCGAGGACATGCTGCGCGACGCCGGCATCATCACCGAAGGCAACCTCTACGACATTTTCAACGTCTCGGTGGTGCACCACGTGCAGCAGTCGCTGCGCGCGCACACGCTGTTCGCGCGCGACGTGGACTACATCGTGCGCGAGGACCTGATCGTCATCATCGACGAGTTCACCGGCCGCATGATGCAGGGACGGCGCTATTCCGACGGGCTGCACCAGGCGCTGGAGGCGAAGGAATTCGTCACCGTGCAGGCCGAGAACCAGACGATGGCCTCGATCACCTTCCAGAACTATTTCCGGCTGTATCCCAAGCTGGCCGGCATGACCGGCACGGCGATGACCGAGGCCGACGAATTCGCGGAAATCTACAAGCTGGACGTGGTGGAGATCCCCACCAACGTCGCGTGCATCCGCAACGACGAGGACGACGAGGTCTATCGCACCGCGGACGAAAAATACGAGGCGGTGGCGGCGCTGATCGAGGAAGCGCGGAAGACCGGCCAGCCGGTGCTGGTCGGCACCACCTCGATCGAGAAGAGCGAGACGATCAGCGAGCTGCTGAAAAAGAAGAAGGTGCCGCACGCGGTGCTGAACGCCCGCTTCCACGAGCAGGAAGCGGAGATCGTGGCACAGGCGGGGGCGTTGGGGGCGGTGACGATCGCCACCAACATGGCCGGCCGCGGCACCGACATCAAACTCGGCGGCAATCTGGAGATGCGGCTGAAAAAGGAGCTGGCCGGCATCGAGGACGCCGCCGAGCGTGCCGCGAAAGAGGCGGCGATCCACGACGAGATCGCCGCGGCGCATGAAAAGGTGAAGCAGGCCGGTGGGCTGTTCGTGATCGGCACCGAGCGGCACGAGAGCCGGCGCGTGGACAACCAGTTGCGCGGGCGGTCCGGGCGGCAGGGCGATCCGGGGCGCTCGCGTTTCTTCCTGTCGCTGGAAGACGATCTGATGCGCATCTTCGGCTCCGACCGGATGGGCGGGATGCTGCAACGGCTGGGGCTGAAGGATGGCGAGGCGATCGTCCATCCATGGATCAACAAGGCGTTGGAGAAGGCGCAGAAGAAGGTCGAGGCGCGCAACTTCGATACCCGCAAGAATGTGCTGAAATACGACGACGTGATGAATGCGCAGCGCAAGGAGGTCTACGCGCAGCGCAAGGAGTTCATGAAGGCGGCGGACGTTGCCGAGACAACGGCGGAGATGCGCGCCGAGGTGATCTCCGCGATGGTGGCGCTGCGGGTGCCGGAAAAGGCGTTCCACGAACAGTGGCAACTGGCGGAGCTGCAAGAGGACGTGCGGCGCGTGCTCAACGTCGATCTGCCGGTGGCGGAATGGGGCCGCGAGGAGGGCATCGACGAGACGCATCTGCGCGAACGGGTGGAGAATGCGGCGGATGCGCTGATGGCGGCGAAGGCGGCCAATATGGGCGTCGAGCTGATGCGCTTCATCGAGAAGTCGCTGCTGCTGCAAGTGCTGGATGCGGTGTGGAAGGAGCATTTGTATGCGCTGGACCATCTGCGCCAGGGGATCGGCCTGCGCGCCTATGGCCAGCGCGATCCGCTGAACGAATACAAGGCCGAGGCGTTCGCGCTGTTCAACGCGATGCTGGACGAGCTGAAGGAGCGCGTCACGATGATGCTGGCGCGTGTTGAGTTGGCGCCGGAACAGCCGGCGCCGACGTTCCAGCCGATGCAGATGCAGGTGGTGGAGAGCCATCCCGAGCCGGTGTCCGCACTGGCCGGACGCGAGCCCGAAATGGCGCTGGAGGGGGCTGCTGCCGGTGCCGCGACGATGGCCGTGGCAGCGCAGCCGATGCGCGCCGGGGCGGTCGATCCGAACGATCCGAGCACATGGCGGAACGCGGGGCGCAACGCGCTGTGCCCGTGCGGATCGGGACGCAAGTACAAGCACTGCCACGGGCGGCTGGGCGGGTAGATCTGGCGAAGGCGTGCCACCGCACGGGCGACAACAGGCCAAGGATGGCGCCGCCAACCGGATCGCGCACCGAGCGGTAGCAGATCGGCGCGATGCCGGCCGCGCGCACGGTTCGGTGAGCGCCTGACAGGGCTCGTCGTCGGTCGGGCGTCGCCAAAGCGCCGCATCGCCGTCGAACGGCGGCAAAGTCAGATCGATGGCATGCGGTTCCCGCCGGCACGCCGAACCGCCCCCCGCGCATACGCGCGCCGAGCGCTTCCGCCGCAGGCAGAAGCGTCGTCTACGCGGCGGCGTCCTGAGACCGCCGCTCCGACCGCTTTCGCTCGTGCGAATCGAGATACCGCTTGCGCAGGCGAATCGCGCCGGGCGTCACCTCCACAAGTTCGTCGTCCTCGATATAGGCGATCGCCTGTTCCAGGCTCATCCGTCGCGGCGGGATCAGCAGCATCGCGTCGTCCTTGCCGGCGGCGCGGATGTTGGTGAGCTTCTTCTCCTTGATCGGGTTGACCTCCAGGTCCGATCCGCGGGCGTTTTCGCCGAGGATCATCCCGACATAGACCTTCTCGCCCGGGTGCACGAACAGCGTGCCGCGCTCCTGGATGTAGAATAGCGCATAATGCACCGCCTCGCCGTTCTCGGTCGAAATCAGCGACCCGTTGCGCCGCCCCTCGATCGGGCCTTTCCACGCTCCGTAGCCGGCGAACAACCGGTTCATGATGCCGGTGCCGCGGGTGTCCGTGAGAAATTCGCCATGATATCCGATCAGGCCGCGGCTCGGGATGGCGAAGGTCAGGCGCAGCTTGTGGCCGCCGGTCGGCCGCATGTCCCGCAGCTCCCCTTTCCGCTGGCTCAGCTTCTCGACCACCACGCCGGCATAGGGCTCGTCCACATCGACCAGCACCTCTTCCATCGGTTCCTCGCGGACGCCGGTCTCCGGATTGATCCGGGTCAGCACCCGCGGGCGGCCGATGGTCAGCTCGAAGCCCTCGCGGCGCATCTGCTCGATCAGCACGCCGAGCTGCAATTCGCCGCGGCCGGCGACTTCAAAGGCCTCGGTCTCGTTCGAGTCGGTCACCTTGATCGCAACGTTGCCGTCAGCTTCCCGGAACAGCCGCTCGCGGATCTGCCGGGAGGTGACCTTCTTGCCCTCACGCCCGGCCAGCGGCCCGTCATTGATGCGGAACGTCATGGCAAGTGTCGGCGGATCCATCGGGATGGCCGGCAGCGGTGCGGTCAGCTCCGGCGCGCCGATGGTATCCGGCACGTTTGCCTCGGACAGGCCGGCAATCGCGATGATATCACCGGCCTCGGCCTCCTCCACCGGGACACGATCCAGGCCGCGGAATGACAGCAGCTTGGTCATTCGCCCGGTTTCCACCACGTGGCCGTCGGGATGCAGCACCTTGACCGGCATGTTCAGCCGAGCCCGGCCCTGCTCCAACCGCCCGGTCAGCACGCGGCCGAGGTAGGAGTCGTATTCCAGGATCGACGCCACCATCGCGAACGGGGCGTCCGGGTCCACCTTAGGCGGGGGTACATGGCTGACCACGAGATTGAACAAGGCGCTCAAATCTTTGCGCGGCCCGTCCAGGCTGGTGTCAGCCCACCCCTGGCGTCCCGACGCATACAGCATCGGGAAATCGAGCTGGCTGTCGCTCGCGCCCAGGGCGGCGAACAGGTCGAACACCTCGATATGCACCTCGTCCGGCCGGGCGTCGGACCGGTCCACCTTGTTCACCACCACGATCGGGTGGAGGCCGCGCGCCAGCGCCTTGCCGACCACGAACTTGGTCTGCGGCAGCACACCCTCGGCCGCGTCCACCAGCACGATGGCGCCGTCCACCATGTTCAGGATGCGCTCCACCTCGCCGCCGAAATCGGCGTGGCCTGGCGTGTCTACGATGTTGATTCGTATGTCCTTCCAGGC
>JBEKNT010000028.1:0-27887 GCA_049522565.1 Acetobacteraceae bacterium | reverse complement strand
TTTATTCCTCGGCAGGCGCTAAGCCGGCAGGCCGCATCGACCGGGACCGTCAGGCGCCGGCACCGTGCAGCGCCGCAGCGACACGTCGGCGCAGCTCATCCGGCGGCACGTCCTCGATATGCGTCGCGATCCACCACAAATTGCCGCATGGGTCGCACACCAGGGCGCCGCGGTCGCCGTAGAACTTGTCTTCCGGAGCCTCTACCGAGGTCGCACCCGCGGCGAGCGCACGCTGATACGTCGCGTCGGCGTCATCGACGTAGAGGTGCAGCATGCACGGCATCGGCTCCCGCCGGCCATGCGCGTCGGCCAGCATGACGACCGAATCGCCGATGCGCAGCTCGGCGTGACCGATGCGGCCTTCCGGCCCGGCCAGCCGCTCGGTTTCCTGCGCGCCAAACGCCGCCTTGGCAAAGTCGATCAGCCGCGCCGCGCCCGCCACAACGAGATAAGGCGTGATGCAATGATAGTGATCCGGCTTGGGTTTGACCGGCATGATGGCTTCCCTTCTGCACAGTTATGCGGCAGCGCGAGGCACGCCGGCCGGATGACAACGCCGGCTTGCCATCGGCACAATAGCCGCCAGATTAACAAATCGCGACGCGACCTTACGCTGCGGCGCAGCATCAGGAGATGGCGGAATGACGATCTATACAGGCCCGGTCTTCGAAATGGCCCGCCAGCAGTTCCAGGTGATCGCCGATCATCTGGAGATCCCGTTCGACGAACGGGACCGGCTGCTGTTTCCCAAGCGCTCGGTCACCGTCTCCTGCCCGATCCATCGCGACGACGGGCGCGTGGCGGTGTTTCACGGCTATCGCGTGCAGCATCACCTGACCATGGGTCCCACCAAGGGCGGCACTCGGTTCTCGGCCGATCTGCATATCGGCGAGGTCGCCGCGCTGGCGATCTGGATGAGCTGGAAATGCGCGCTGACCAATCTGCCGTATGGCGGTGCGAAGGGTGGTGTCACCGTCGATCCGCGTGGATTGTCGCGTCATGAGCTGGAGAATCTGTCGCGCCGCTACATGCAGGAGATGATCCCGTTCGTCGGTCCGCATACCGACGTGATGGCGCCCGACATGGGCACCAACGAACAGATCATGGCCTGGTTCATGGATACGTATTCGATGTACCAGGGGCGTACGGTGACGGAGATCGTCACCGGCAAGCCCGTCGCCTCGGGCGGCACCGAGGGGCGGCGCGAGGCGACCGGCCGCGGCGTGGCCTACCTGGCCAATCGCGCGCTGGAGCGGCTGGGCATCCAGCCGGCCGGCGCCACCGCCATCGTGCAGGGTTTCGGCAATGTCGGCAGCTACGCCGCGCAGACCCTGGCCGAGCGCGGCCTGAAGCTGATCGGCGTGTCCGACCACACCGCCTGCTACTACGATCCGCGCGGCCTCGACGTGCCGGCGCTGCTGCGCCACGCCGCGCAGTATGGCGTGCTGGCCGGCTTCTCCAACGAACTGTCGTTCGATCCGCGCGAGTTGCTGGCGCAGCAATGCGACGTGCTGGTGCCGGCGGCGATGGAGCGGGTGATCGACGCGGCGCTCGCCGCGCGGCTGCAATGCCGCGTGCTGGCCGAGGCCGCCAACGGACCGACCATGCCGGAAGCCGACACCGTGCTGGACCAGCGGCGCGGCGAGGTGTTCGTCATCCCCGATATCCTGTGCAACGCCGGCGGCGTGGTGGTCAGCTATTTCGAGTGGGTGCAGGACCTCCAGCAGTTCTTCTGGGACGAGGCGGAGGTGATGAGCAAGCTCTACCACGTGCTGGACAAGGCGTTCGCGCAGGTGATGGCGCGGGCGGAGCGCGACAAGGTGCCGCACCGGACGGCGGCGATGGCGATCGGGGTGGCGAAGGTGCGCGCGGCGAAAAACACGCGTGGGTTGTTCCCCTGAAATCTTTTCCCCGGGGTGTGAGCTGGCTCACAGCGCCGGGAGCCGGCGGCTGCGACAAGGGGGTCGTCACGCGGCGCTGCCCCAACACCCGCGCCGCCTGGCTGGGTCTCCATGGCCCAGGTCAACCCGGACCTTCCTTTACGGCCCGACCTTCCCGGTCGGGCCGCTTTTTTTTGCGGCGCGGGGCCGGGGCTCGAGACAGGCTTGGACGGACCATTGGACACGGATGACCGATGATGGGGACAATATGACCGACGCGCCACGCCTGGAACCCGCATGACCAGCTCACTCTCCCTCGGCATCGACATAGGTGGCACCTTCACCGACCTGGTGGCGTTCGATCCCGACACTGGCCACGCCTTCATCTGGAAAGAGAGCACCACCCCGGACGATCCGGCGCGCGGCGCCGTCGAGGGCACGCGCCATCTGCTGCGGCAGCACGCGATCGATCCATCGCGCATCAGCCGCGTCGTGCATGCCACCACGCTGTTCACCAACGCGCTGATCGAACGCAAGGGCGCACGCACCGGCCTGCTCACCACCGCCGGTTTCCGCGACACGCTGGAGATCGGGCGCGAGCGGAAATACGAGCTGTACGACCTGTTCATCGAAATGCCGCCGCCGCTGGTGCCGCGTCCGTGGCGGCGCGAGGTGGCCGAGCGACTGGCGCCCGACGGCTCGGTGGAAATCGCCCTCGACGAAGCGGCGGTACTGCGCGAAGCCGAGGCGCTGGTGGCCCAAGGCGTCGAGAGCCTGGCGATCGTGTTCCTCCACGCCTACGCCAACCCGGCGCACGAGCAACGCGCGGCGGCACTGCTGGCGCGGCGGTTCCCGGCGCTGTCGGTGTCGCTGTCGTCCGACATCGCGCCGGAAATTCGCGAATATCCCCGCGCCAGTACAACGGTGGCGAACGCGTATGTGCGCCCGCTGGCCGAGCGCTATCTCGACCGGCTGGAAACGGCGTTGCGCGATTGCGGAATTACCGGCGGCTGCTTCCTGATGTTGTCGAATGGCGGGCTGACGCATGTCGCGGAGGCCAAGCGCGCACCGGTGCAGTTGCTGGAGAGCGGGCCGGCGGCGGGCGCCCTGGCCGGCGCCTGGTTCGGCCGCAACGCCGGCCTGCCGCGCGTCCTGGCGTTCGACATGGGCGGCACGACGGCCAAGCTCGCGCTGGTGGACGGCGGCGAGCCGTTGGTCGCGTGGGGCTTCGAGGCGGCGCGCGCCCGGCGCTTCCTGCGCGGCTCCGGCCTGCCGATCCAGATCGCCACGATCGAGTTGATCGAGATCGGCGCCGGCGGCGGCTCCATCGCGCGGCGCAGCGAGCTTGGCACGCTGAATGTCGGACCGGACAGCGCGGGCGCCGATCCCGGCCCCGCCTGCTACGCGCGGGGTGGCGATGCACCGACCGTTACCGACGCCGATCTATTGCTCGGCTACCTGGACGCTGACTTCTTCCTCGGCGGGACGATGCGCATCGATAAGGCTCGCGCGGACGCGGCGATGCGCGGGCTGGGCGACGCACTCGGCATCGACGCGCAACGTGCGGCGTTCGGCGTGCATGACGTGGTGAACGAAAACATGGTCGGCGCGGCGCGCGTGGCGATCGCCGAACGAGGGCGCGTGCCCCATGAATACGCGCTGATGGCGACCGGCGGCGCGGCGCCGGTGCATGCCTGGCAGGTGGCCCGCAAACTCGGCATCCGACGGTTGGTGTGTCCGCCGGGCGCCGGTGTCGGCAGCACGATCGGCATGCTGATGGCGCCGGCGCGGGTGGATCGCGTGGCATCGCTGAATGTGCCGCTGGCGGCGGCCGACTGGCAGGAGGTGGCACGCAGCTTCGCCCGGCTGCACGACGAAGCGACGGCGGTGATTGCGGCCACCGGGGCGGCGTTGTCGGACGCGTCGGCGCGGCGGTTGGCGGATATGCGCTATATCGGCCAGGGCTCGGAGGTCACCGTGGCTTTGCCGGACACGCTGGATGCGGCTTCGGTGCGCGCGGCGTTCGAGGCGGCGTATCGCGCGCTGTTCTCTCGCACGCCGCCCGGCGCGGCGATCCAGTTCGTGGCATTGCGGCTGGCGTTGACGGCGCCGATGCCGGGCAGCGGCGGACGCCTGGGGTTGACGCCGCACGGCGGGGCGGCACGCAAGGGCGCGCGACCGGTGTGGTTTGCCGAAGCCGGCGGCTTCGTCGAAACCGCCGTGTACGAGCGTTACGCGTTGCGCGCGGGCGACGCGATCGCAGGGCCGGCGGTGTTCGAGGAGAACGAGAGCACGTTCGTCATCGGCCCCGGCGGCCGCGCCGCGGTACTGGATGACGGCACGATCGACGTGCGGCTGTAAGAAAACCTCTCCCGCTGCGCGGGAGAGGTCGAGGCGCGAGAGCGCCGAGGGTGAGGGTGCCGCGATGGGCACTCTGCTGCTGCGGACCGCATCGCGCGTTGGCCCTGGGCGACACGGTCGGCGCAGCGCGCCGACCGCTCCTGCTTTAGCGGGAGAGGTCAACTCGCGAATCGCTTGCATCTGCCGCGAATCCACGTCACACTGCGCAACAGTGCAACAACATGAAAGGAGGTGATCCAGTGTCTCATTGCTACGTGAGGTCTTCCGCCCAGACCTGGATCGCCGGCGCGAACGCGACGGCGTAGCGTTATCCGGTCCGGCGACGGATCGTCACAGCAATGCGGAGGCTCCGGTGGCAACACCGGAGCCTTCGGCATTTTCGGGCATAACAGCCGATCGCGAATGAGTGACTCGCTGCGTGCATCGCATCACCGCGGCGCCAAATGTAACGCGACGATACAAGTTGGGAACAAACGCGACACGCGGATGCGCGACCTTGCGCATCACGGAAACAACGGAAACAAGGAGTCCAAGACATGATCCGGCGACTCGCTTCCCTGTCGATGCTTGTGCTCTGCCTGTTCTCCCTCGCGGCCTGTATCGTGGAACCGGTTGGCCCAGGTCCCCATGGCCCTTGGGTACCCGGCCATTACAACGGCTGGCGTTGGGTACCGGGACATTGGGCCTGACATCTCTGCACGTGGTGCCTGCATCGCCTGCCTGACGGTTTGGCGGCTGGAGGACGCTCCGCTATAACGTCCCGCCCAATCAACGGACGGGGAAATTCGGTATGCGGCGCGCTCTCCAGTTCGCTGTTGCGGCACTTGCCACGCTGGCGCTGCCTGTCGCGGCGCAGACCCTGCATGTCGGCGTCAGCTCGGCCGTCACCAGCATCGATCCGCACTATCACAACCTTGCCCCCAACCTGTCGCTGGCGGCGCAGATCTTCGACCAACTGGTCGAGATGGACGCGCACCAGCGGCCGCAACCCGGCCTGGCCGCATCCTGGAAACTGATCGCGCCGGACACTTGGGAGTTCCGGCTGCGCGACGCGACGTTCCAGAACGGCAATGCGTTCACCGCGGACGACGTGGTGTTCACGCTGGGCCGCGTTCCGAATGTGCCGAACAGTCCCAGCTCCTTCGCGGTATACACCAAGCCGGTGGTGAGCACCGAGGTGGTCGATCCGCACACCATCCGCCTGCACACCAACGGCGTGTTTCCGCTGCTGCCGATCTATATGACCAACGTGGCGATGCTGAATCGCGCGGCAGCGCAGGGCATGACGACCGAGGATTTCAACACCGGCAAAGCGGCGATCGGCACCGGACCGTTCCGCTTCGCCGCGTATAAGCCGGGCGATCGTGTGGAGCTGGAACGCTACGACGGTTACTGGGGACCCAGGCCGGCGTGGCAGCACGTCACCTGGCGCTTCATTCCCAACGACGCCTCGCGCGTCGCGGCCCTGCTGGCGGGCGACGTCGATTTCATCGATTTCGTTCCTACCGAGGACCTGACGCGACTGCGCGACGACCCGAAGGTGAAGCTGTGGGAGCAGTTGGGGTTGCGTATCATATTTCTGTCGCTGGACCAGTCGCGCGACGGACCGAGTCCGTTCGTATCCGGGCCGAACGGGGAAAAGCTCGACAAGAATCCACTGAAGGATCGCCGCGTGCGCGAGGCGTTGTCGGTGGCGATCAACCGCCAGGCGATCGTCGATCGCGTGATGGAAGGGGCGGCGGTGCCATCCGGCCAGTTCCTGCCGCCCGGCACGTTCGGCTACGTGGCGGACCTGAAGGCGCCGCCCTACGATCCGGCGCAGGCGAAGCAGCTGCTGGCCGAGGCGGGCTATCCGAACGGTTTGCGCATCGCGCTGCACGGGCCGAACGACCGCTACGTCAACGATGCGCGCATCATCCAGGCGGTCGGTCAGATGTGGCAGCGCATCGGCGTGCAGACCGAGGTCGATCCGCTGCCGTGGACCAGCTACGTGGCACAGGCCAACAAGCAGGCGTTCTCGGCCTTCCTGTTCGGCTGGGGCAGCGGCACGGCGGAGCCGTCGGATCCGCTGATCGCCCAGGTGGCGACGTTCGATCCGGCGAAGGGCTGGGGCGCGTCGAACCGCGGGCGCTATGCCAATCCGGCGCTGGACAAGCTGATCGGCGAGGCGCTGGGCACCGCGGATGACAATGCGCGGGAAAAGCTGCTGGAGGATGCGACGCGGATGGCGATGCAGGACGTGGCGATCATCCCGTTGCATATTCAGAAGAACATCTGGGCGACGCGCGCCGGCCTGAGCTATGAGCCGACGGTCGGCGAGGGCCTGATGCTGCTGAACGTGAAGTCGGCGCAGTGAGCAGGTTTCCGTCATGGCGGGACAAATCTTCTCCCCCTCCCGTTGAGGGAGGGGGGCAGGGGGAGGGGTTGTGCGGGCGGATGCGTGGTGCGCCCAGCCGCACGACCCTTCCCCCCGTTCCCCTGCCTCAAGGGGAGGGGGAGTATACTGGCCCTAACCCCCCGCGGTGACCGTCACCCGCTGCGGCTGGGCCGAGGGCGCCGATGCCGCCATGCAGCAGTACCACGATACCGAGTGGGGCGTGCCGCAGCATGACGATACCGCACTGTTCGAGTTGCTGACGCTGGAGGGCGCGCAGGCGGGCCTCTCCTGGCGCACCATCCTGGCGCGACGGCAGGCATATCGCGACGCATTCCACGGCTTCGAGATCGCCCGCGTGGCGCGCCTGCGCGACACGACGCTGGAAAAGCTGCTGACAGATTCCGGCATCATCCGCAACCGGCTGAAAGTGTTCTCGGTGCGCAGCAATGCATTGGCGGCACTGCGCGCCGCCGAGGCGCATGGCAGCCTGGACGCCTATCTCTGGTCGTTCGTGGACGGAAAACCAATCGTCAACCACTGGACACGACCCGGCCAGGTTCCCGCCACCACGCCGCTCTCCGACCGCATGAGCAAGCAACTGCGCAAGGACGGGTTCAATTTCGTCGGTTCGACCATCTGCTATGCGTTCATGCAGGCGACCGGTATGGTGAACGATCACGTGCTCGCCTGTTTCCGCCACGCTGGCCTTCGTGCTTGATCCAAGGGCAGCGCAATAAGGGGCCCATAAGATGCAGAACACCGACGAGATCTGGCGTCTGGTCGACGCCAAGCAGACGCCTTTCAGCGAATTGTCGGACCGCGTCTGGGGCATGCCGGAGCTGTGCTACGGCGAATTCCGCTCCTGCGCCGAGCACACGGCGATGCTGGAACAGCAAGGCTTCCGCGTGACGAAGAACGTCGCCGGCATCCCCACCGCCGTGATGGGCGAGGCTGGCGAGGGCGGTCCGGTCATTGCCATCCTCGGCGAATACGACGCATTGCCCGGGCTGTCGCAGGAGGCCGGCGTGGCCGAACCCCGCCCGCTTCCCGGCGACGGCTACGGCCACGGCTGCGGCCACAACCTGCTCGGATCGGCGTCGCTGCTGGCGGCGACCGCGGTGAAGGACTACCTCGCGGCGCAGGGCATCAAGGGCCGCGTGCGCTACTACGGCTGCCCCGCGGAAGAAGGCGGCGCGGCCAAGGGGTTCATGGCGCGGGCCGGCGCATTCTCCGATGTCGATGTGGCGATCACCTGGCACCCGTCGGCATTCGCTGGCGTCTACGAGCCGCTCTCGCTTGCCAACACCCGCATCGATTTTTCCTTCACCGGCCGCGCCTCGCACGCCGCCGCCGCGCCGCATCTGGGCCGCAGCGCGCTGGATGCGGTCGAGCTGATGAATGTCGGCGTGAACTACATGCGCGAACACATGCCGTCCGACGCGCGCGTCCATTATGCGGTGCTGGATGCCGGCGGCATCGCGCCGAACGTGGTGCAGGCGCATGCCAAGGTGCGTTACCTGATTCGCGCCCGGAACCTTCCCGAGCTGACCCGGCTGATCGAGCGCGTGCGCAAGGTCGCTGACGGCGCCGCGCTGATGACCGAAACCTCGGTGAAAACCCAGGTTATCAGCGCCGTTTCGAATTTGCTCGGCAACCTGCCGCTGGAGAAGGCGATGCACGACAATCTGCGGCGCCTCGGACCGCCGCCGTTCGACGACGCCGATCGCGATTTCGCCCGCAAGATCCAGGCGACGCTGAGCGAGGAAGATATCGAATCCTCGTTCCGCCGCGCCGGCATGCCGATGAAGGACGTGCCGCTATGCGACGAGATCGTGCCACAGGATGCGAAGAGCGCGCCGATGATGGGGTCGACCGACGTTGGCGATGTGAGCTGGGTGGTACCGACGGTGCAGGCACGCGGCGCCACCTATGCGATCGGCACGCCGGGCCATTCCTGGCAGCTTACGGCGCAGGGCAAGATGCCGGCGGCGCACAAGGGAATGGTGCACGTGGCGAAGGTGATGGCCGGCACCGCGGTGGACGTGATGCAGGACGAGGTGCTGCTGGCCCGCGCCAAGGCGGATCACCAGGCACGGGTCGGCCGCACGCCTTATGTGTGCCCGCTGCCGGCCGACATCGAGCCGCCGATCAAGATGTCGGCATAAGATAACCTCTCCCGCGGGAGCGGGAGTGGTCGAGACGCGTCAGCGTCGAGGGTGAGGGTGATCGGGTCGGCACGCAGCACCCTTGCCCCCGCTACGCCGCATCGCGGCATCGATCTGCTTCGCCGCTCGATCGCAACGGAACCGATCAGCCAGCCAATGCGCCACCGTATCGTCACCGTGCATGACAGGATGCAGCAGGGCTACCGCTATGCGTGCGTCGCGCCGGTCGGCCGGGAATTCGCTCCCGACTTCAAGCCGGAACTGACGCCACCGCAGATGCTTGTGCTCGGCGTGTTCGGCGGCAAGTACATGACGGACACACGCGACGAGTTTCCGGCAAGCTGGTTCACGCGCGCGAAGCTGTCGCCGCAACGCCGCGACCCGTCGCTGAACTTCTTCGGAGTTGACGCCAGCCAGCCGCTATCGGTCTGGCGCCGGAAGGGATGGCTCCACCCGGACGACCCGCGCGGCTGGTTCCAATGGTATTGCCGCTACTACATGGGCCGTCGCATGCCGCCGGAGGACCAGCGGCAGATCAAGCGCTGGAAGGCGATCCGCCGGCACGTCACGCAGATCGAGCGGAACTGCGAACCTGGGGATTTGCGTTGTCGGCCACGGCAGCGTCAGGCGTTGCTGCACTGGGCCTATGACAGCCGCAAGATCTGACGGCATGGCTCCTACTCCGTCGCCTTGGCCTTCTGCCGCCCGTGGCGATAGTGTTGGTGGATCCTCGACTTTATGCCCTTGCGGCGAATCTATTCTTGCGCCGCACGATCAAACGTAGGCGGTGGCGGCTTCGCTCGAGCATGATTGCACGCACGCCTACTCTGCCGCCACTACCATCCCCGCGCCGCCGCTCGCCTCCGCCCACAACTCCGGCCGCAGTTCCTCCTTCCGGTCAGGAAACGCCAGCGCGCAGCCCAGCGTGACGACTCCGAACCCCGCCAGCACCAGCGTCACCGCGGCCAGGCTGCCGGTGCGCTCGTACAGCCAGGCCACGATCGGCGCCGACGCCGCGGCACCGAGGAACCCTACGAAAAACCGCACCGAGTACATCCGCGCCCGCAGCGCCGGCGAGATATAGCGCGCGGTCATCGTTTCATTGACGGTGACCTGGCCGAAGATCGCCGCCGCCACCAGCGCGGCGGTCGGCAGCACCAACCAGCCTTGCGCGTAGGACACCGCCACCAGTCCCGGCACCAGCAGCACGCTCACGGGCAGGAAAACGCGCTTCAACGTCGTGCGGTCGATCATCCGGCCGACGGTGAACTGGGTCAGCGCGCCGCACAGCGTGGCGAGGAACGCCGCGGCACCCACCAGCGGCAGCATGCGCGGGTCGCCGCCCAGCCTCTCCTGCATCAGCTTCGGCAGCAGCAGGGTGAACGCGTTGAACACCAGCCCCGAGACGACGGCGATCAGCATCAGCACCACCACCGCGCGGCGCACCAGATGGCGTGGGATCTCCGGGAACGGCCGCGCAGATCGGCGGATCGCGCCCTCGGGCGACGGCACCCGCATCCACACCAGCCCGAGCGCCGCGCACAGCACGCCCGGCAGCAGAAACGCGGCGCGCCAGCCGGCCTGGTGCGCCAGGAACGCGGTCATCACCGGTGCCAGTGCCACGCCCAAATTGCCGAACACGCCGTTGACGCCGATAGCGCGGCCCGGCTTGTCGCCGGCGGCGTCCACCAGCATGGCGGTGCCGATCGGGTGGTAGATCGCGGCGAACAGCCCGATGGCACCGAGCCCCACGGCCAGCATCGCCGGCGAGGCGGCGAACGCCGTCGCCGCCATCGACACGCCGGTGCCGAGGAAGAACAGCGTCATCAGCGCCGGCCGCCCGATGCGTTGCGCGATCCAGCCCTGCGGCAGCGAGAACAGCCCGTACAGCACGAACATCCCGGTGGCGAGCGCCAGGACCGGGGCATACGAATCGCCGAACCTCCCGCCCGGCGCCACCATGGCGAGCACCGCGGTCGGCAGGATCAGCAGCGAATAGTGCGTGAAGCTGTGCGCCGCGTTGATGAAGGCGATCAGGCGCGTGTTCGGAGTCATCACAGTCCTCCCGTATCGGCGGGCGTCGTCCCCGCCCATCAGGTTCGGCCATGGAAGCCAGCGGCTGGCCGTTGGTGAAGCAGCAGCCTAGACTGTCGTTCTTTCGACGTACGGCCATATCTTGTCGCATACCGGACAGCCCGACCGCACCCGCGTGCGCCCATTCGAGCAGGCCCCTCGCCCGCTCGTGGGGTATGCGACCGACTATGGGGCGGGGCACGACACCGGCTGGCACCAGCACCCTCGCGCCCAGTTGCTGTATGCGATCTCGGGCGTCATGCGGGTGGTGACTCCGGCGGCGCTGTTCATCGTGCCGCCCGGCACCGGGCTGTGGATGCCGGCCCAGACAAGCCACGTGACGCGCATGCCGGCGGGACTGCGCATGCGCTCGCTGTTCCTGCGCGAGGACGCGGCACGCGCCGGGCCGGACGCGGTGACGGTGGTCGCGGTCTCGCCGCTGCTGCGGGAGTTGATCCTGGCGGCGTGCGAGGAGTCGGTGATGTGGGACGAGGATGGTCCGGTGCGGCACGTTGTTGCGCTGGCACTGCACGAGATCGGCCGCGCCGCAACCCGGCCGATCTCGGTGCCGGCCTGTCGCGATCCGCGGTTGCAACGCGTCACCGAGGCGTTGCTGGCCGATCCGGCGGATCCGCGCGGGCTGGAGATGTTTGCCGAGGTCGCGGGGGCGTCCGTCCGCACTCTGGCCCGGCTGTTCCGGCGTGAGACGGGGATGAGTTTCCAGGCGTGGCGGCGGCACTTGCGGCTGACCGAGGCGCTGGCGTCGCTGGCGCAGGGCGCGACGCCGGCGCGTGCCGCGGCTGCGGTCGGCTACACCAGCGGCCCGGCGTTCGGCGCGGCGTTCCGCGCGGCGTTCGGGGTGACGCCGGGACAGGCACGACATGGGGGATGAGGCCGATGCGCGGGGGGCCGAGTGGGGCTCGAGTGGTCACCCGCCGACAGAGCCTTGCGCGATACCGCCAATGATACTATTTGATCCCCTGAAGACGGCTGGACATGGCCAGGGGCGACAAGACACGCGCGGCGATGCGGACCCATCCGCGCGACTGGCGGATCGCCAGTCTGGAAGCGGTGGCGGCGGCGTGTGGGGTTAACGACCGCAAACCGGGTGGCAGCCACGTGGTGTTGGAGCATCCCGACATCACTGAGGCGCTGTCCGCCCCGGCTGGCCGCCCGATCAAGCCGATCTATGTCCAGCGGTTCGTCCAGGTCATTGACGCAGTGCGAGGGGCCCATGAGCGAGACTGACTATCGTTTCACCATTCGTCCTCTGATGGCAGAGGAAGGTGGCGGCTATCTGATCGAATTTCCCGACCTGCCTGGATGCATGTCGGATGGGGAGACGATCGAGGAAGCCCTCGCCAACGGCGCCGCAGCGAAGCGGGATTGGATCGCGGCGATGCGGGAGGCCGGCCGGCCGGTGCCTCCGCCCACGGTGGACGCCACCGATGCCTATAGCGGCAAGTGGGTGCTGCGCACGCCGAAGTCGTTGCATCGCAGCCTGGCAGAGCGGGCGCGGCAGGAGGGGGTCAGCCTCAATGCCCTTGCCGTCGCCATGCTGGCGCAGGGGCTTGGGCAGCGCATGCTGCGGGATGGATGAGGCGAAGAGAACGCCCAGGCTTGCAGGCTGATGGCCAGGTACAGGTCGGCGACGGGGACAGCCTTACTCCTAATTCAACACCGCTATTGCAATGCGGACTCGTGCGCGCAGAATTCGTCAGGTCATCCCGCAGCAAGGTCGCGCCCATGCCCGCCATCGTCCACGCGCTCTCCTCGAGCGACGCCGAACAAGAGGAATGGCGGTTGCGTTGCGACATGGCGGCAGTGTTTCGGGTGGCGGCGCGGCTCGGCTGGAACGAGCAAATCGGCAATCATCATTCGCTGGTACTGCCGCAAGGCCGGGCGGATGACGCGCCGCACTTCCTGATCAATCCACGCGGCTACCTGTTCCAGGAGTTGACCGCGAGTTCGCTGATCGTCTGCGACCTCGACGGCCGCGTGTTGCGCGGCAATGGCGAGCTGCGCAAGGTGGCGTTCCACATCCATGCCCGCATCCATCTGCAAAAGCCGGAGGCCACCTGCATCCTGCACGTGCATCCGCGCTGGCTTACCGCCCTGTCATTGCTGGAAACGCCGCAGCTCGCCCTGGCGCACCATAACAATCTGCTACTGAACGATCGCGTTGCGGTGGACGATGGCGGGATCGCGCCGGCGGATTCGAACGCGGAAGGCGACCGGCTTGCCGCGGCGATGGGGAATGCGAGCATCCTGGTGATGGGTGGCCACGGCGTGAGTGTCGTCGGCCCGACGGTGCATGATGCATTCGACGAGTTGTTCATCGCCGAGCGCACCGTGATGTACCAGCTCACCGCCATGTCCACCGGCCGGCCGTTGCGGCATCTGCCGGAGGGTGCGCGCCGGCATTGGCATGGTGCCTGGGGCGAGAAGATCGACGCGCGCCTGCACCTCGACGCCTGGCGGCGGGTGCTGGACCGCGAGGAACCGGATTACGCAAGCTGATGGCCAGATCCGATACGCGGTAACGCCCGCAGACGATCCTGGCCAAACCGGAGGGAAACGATGAGTGAGTCTGTTGTGGTTTCGGACAGCGGCAGCGTGCTGGAGATCCGGCTGAACCGGCCGGAAAAGAAAAATGCGCTGACGCGCGACATGTATGAGACGGTCAGCGCCGCGTTCGAACGCGCCGATGCCGATCCGGCAATCCGCGTCGTGTTGCTGACGGGGACTGGCGACACGTTTACCTCCGGCAACGACGTGAAGGACTTTCAGGAGCGGGGCGCGGATCGGGCACCGCGCGGCGGCAGCCGCTTCCTGCCGGCAATCTCGTCGTTGCAGAAGCCGCTGATCGCCGCGGTGAACGGCGCGGCGATCGGCGTCGGCACGACAATGCTGCTGCATTGCGACCTGATTGTCGCGGCATGCTCTGCCCGCTTCGTGATGCCATTCACAAGCCTGGGCCTGGTGCCGGAAGCCGCCAGTTCGTTGCTCGTCCCGCGCTTGCTCGGACATCAGCGCGCCAGTGCGTTGTTGTTGCTGGGTGAGCCGTTGGACGCGGCGACCGCACTGGAATGGGGGCTGGTGAACCGTGTGGTGGATGACGCGGCGCTGATGGACACGGCGCGCGAGATGGCACGACGGCTTGCAGCATTGCCACCGCAGGCAGTGCGGCTGACCAAGCGGCTGATCAAGCATGGCGTGCCGGACGTGGCCGGGCGGATTCAGGAGGAGATCGGCCTGTTCAGCGAGCGGCTGGCCTCGCCCGAGGCTCAGGAAGCGTTCGCCGCATTCATGGAGAAGCGGAAGCCGGATTTCTCGCGATTGTCGTGAAGCGGGAAGGACGGTGCGTTTGCGGCGTCCCCCCGGCGTTGCCGTCGTCAAGGCCGGGCGTGACCCCATAAGCGTCACGACAAGCGATCGTACGCAGGGGAATCGCGCGTCGCACTGGCGCTCTCCACGTCACGCCGTGCTTGACCCGGCCATCTATGCAGCCGCGGTGCCGCGATGGATGGCCGGGTCAAGCACGGCCATGACGGGTTGCGGCGGTCCGAGCGAGCCAGCCGAGAGTCGATCGTTCGGGCGCCTGGTACAACACGCGCCTTATCCTGATGCGCATGTGGGCCCGATGGCTTCAGCCTGCACGCGCCCGACGTGATCTGTCGGCCGGTTGATGGAACAAGCCGCTTCCGGCCTCATGCCGGCTTGTTAAGGAACTGATCCCACCATGCGTCCTTGTCGGCGATCATCCGGAGCTGGACATTGTACTGCGCCCGCCTTTCGTTCGGAATGCCCAGCACCATGAGAGACAGAATGACGTTGGGAGCCCAGTGATTGGTCGGATTGCCAAAGTAATTGTTTGGATCGAAGATCGGCGCCGGATGCCAGTACAAATCGTAGCCCTGCCGCATCGCATGATCCAGTAGCGCTGCCGACGTCGCCCGATCGTCGTTCTCGAAATAAATGACCGGACGACTGCTCGCGAGCAGTTTGCTCGCGCTTCGCAGCACTTCCAGTTCCTTCCCGTCGACATCGATCTTGATGAAGGAACAGGATTCGATGGCCAGGGCATCTATGGAGACCACGGTGGTACCCCAGATTTCGCTGACATAGCCGAATTTTCCCCACCGACCTGAGGTGTCGACCTGCGGCGAATCGGCGATGAAACAGTTGAGCGCCTTGACATTCCGGATGCCGTTCAGGGCCAGGTTGGCGCATAATGTGTGATAGGTGTCAGCGTGCGATTCGATGGCAAAGACCTTCCCCTTGTCGCCCACGAGGCGAGACATCGGCACCGTCAGGTCGCCGATATTCGCGCCGACATCGAGAACTGTGTCCCCCGGCTTTGTGAAGGCCCGGAGGACGTTCACTTCGGCTTCGCTGTACTGGCCATACAACTCGAAGCACTTGCCGATATACGGCCCGGAATGCAGCATCCAGCCGTACTTGCACAGTGTGAGCTTATGTCGGCCGATCTGCATCGCTTCCTCTTGTGTCGGTGGCATCTTGAGTGACAGCGCGATACGGCGCTGAATAACCGTGCGGCACTGCGCCGAATACGCCGCTACCCGACTGGGGCGCGCCTGCCGCGGGGGAAACTCTTGTCATATCAGCTCTCGGGCACCCCCTTGGTCGTCGAATATTCGAAATGCAGCGCCTCCCCGGGATGCACCACGCCAAAGATGGCGTGCGCCGCAACCGCCGCCTCGGAAAACCCCTGAAGGATCAACTTCAGCTTCCCCGGATACGTCGCCACGTCGCCGATTGCGAACACCCCCGGCAGGCTCGTCGCGCAGGTTGCCGGATCGATCTTCACGTGGTGTTGCAGGCTTTCCAGCCCCCAGGCCGCGATCGGCCCCAGATCCATCGACAACCCGAAGAACGGCAGCAGCACGTCCGCCGGCAGCCGCCGCGCCGCGCCTTGCAGCGTCGCCACCTCGACGTCTGCCAGCACGCCACCGGCGCCATGCAGCGTCTGGAGCTGATAGGGGATCACCATCTCGATTTCACCGCGTTGCGCTGCCGCATCGAGCTGCGCGGCACTCTCCGGCGCCGCGCGGAATTTCGGCCGCCGATGCACCACCGCGACGCGGGCGACATCCTTCAATGCCAGCGCCCAGTCCACCGCGGAATCGCCGCCACCGGCGATCACCACACGCTTGCCGCGAAAGTCCTCGCGCCGGCGCACGTAGTATTGCACCGCGCCGGTCGCCTCGTAGGCCGCCAGACCGTCGATCGGCGGCCGGTTCGGTCCGAACGCGCCGGCGCCGGCGGCGACGACCACCGCCTTGGCGCGCACCGTGTCGCCCTGCGCAGTGCTCAGCGTGAAAGCCCCCACGCCGCCGGCCAGGCCCGACACAAGGCGCCCGAGCAAACGTGGCGCGTGGAACGGTGCGATCTGGCGTTCGAGCTGCGCCACGAGGTCGCCCGCCTCGATCGCGGGATGCGCTGGAATGTCGTAGATCGGCTTCTCCGGATACAGCGCGGCGCATTGCCCGCCGACCTCGCCGAGCGCGTCGATCAGCACGCTCGACAGCTTCAGCATGCCGAGTTCGAAGACGGCGAACAGGCCGACCGGCCCGGCGCCGATGATCGCCACGTCGGCGGTGATATCGTCTGCCATGCGCGCCCGTACCCCGCGGCGGCGGCCGGATCAAGCGACCGGCGAGCGGGAGGCGGGCGATCGGTGGGACAGAAGCTGCCGGTCGGCGTCGAATACCCCAACCTCGCCTTGCAAGAAACAACTCCCCCTCCCCTTGAGGGAGGGGGAGTCTCTTCCCCCCTGGCGACCTCCGCAGTTTCATCCAGGGCGGGTCGGCCGCGGGCCGGTGGGGAACTCGCATGGCATCGATCGACCGACCCTCCTGCGTCGTCGGAGGCATCGGCTCTCCTGGCGGGTTACCGCGGCGCCATTACTTTCGCGATGGGCATCGGCACGCCCGGAAACACCGCTGACCAAAGTACGGGTCATGCCCGATCCGCGAACCGCTCGCGCCACGACCGTTGCGCCCCGGTCACCGGCAACGAACTGGCCTTATAGACGCCGCGCGCGATGGCCCGCGCCATCGCCAACGTCGCGGCATGACCGATCTCGGTCAGCTCCCGCGCCGCATCGGTCAGCGGACGTGCTCCGGTCGCGGCGGCGAACATCGTATCGCCGTCCATCGGCGCATGCGCCGGCAGCACCGCGCGCGCCAGGCCGTCATGCGCCATGATGGCCAGCCGCATCGCCTGCGGCTTGGTCAGCACCGCATCGGTGGCAACCAGACCGATCGTCGTACTGGTCCCCGGCGTGCCCTTCAACCGCGGTGCCGTGTCGAACGTGCCCGGCCAACCGCACCCACCGAACTCGTTGTCCTGCTCATAGGGTGCCGCCCAGAACCAGGGGCCGTCGCCGACCAGCGGCGAACCCACCGCGTTGACCGCAACAATCGCCGCCACGGTATGGCCGCTGCGCGTCACCATGCTCGCCGAACCAAGACCCCCCTTGACCGTGGCCGTCGTCGCGCCGGCGCCCGCCCCCACCGTGCCCAGCGCGAACGGCTCCGCGGTCGCGGCGACGGCCGCCGCGTAGCCGAGGTCGCGATACGGCGAGAAGCGGCCCCACGCCTTGTCGCCACCGTTCGCAAGGTCGAATATGATCGCCTGCGCAACCAGCGGCACGCGCACCCCGCGGATCAGCAGTCCCCGCCCTTGCTCGCGCAGCGCGGCTTGCACGCCACCGGCGGCATCGAGGCCGAACGCCGAACCGCCGGACAGAACGATCGCATCCACCGCCATTACGGTGTTTTCCGGCGCCAGCATCGCCGTGTCGCGACTCCCCGGAGCGCCCCCCAATATGCTGACCGAGGCCACCGCGGGCTGATCGAACAGGATGGCGGTGACACCCGAGCCGAGCGTCAGATCCTCCGCGTGCCCCACCGCGATGCCCGGTATATCGGTCAACAGGTTGCGTGCCATCTGTGTCCCCTTCGCAACCAGCATCGCTGCAAGCAGACCCGGCAGCAATCCGCCGGGGCACACCCCCGGAGGGTGGGAAGAGATTGCGTAGCCATGAACCGGCCGCAATCAATAAGTAAGCTGCATTTCTCAACCCGATGTGTTAAGAGCCCTCCCCATGTCGCCCGCCGCGCCGATTTCGCGCCGCCTGTTGCTGGGCCGTCTCGGCTCCGGTACCGGCGTGGTCGGCACTTTTCTGCTCCCCCCGTGGATGCGGGGCGCCATGGCTGCCACCGCCAGCCACGCGCGCCACGCCGCCTCCCACAAGCCGCCGCACCCCGACACTGGCCCGCCGCCGCCTCTCGTCATGCTGGACCCCGGGCATGGCGGCAAGGATCCCGGCGCCATCGGCGTCTCCGGCACGTACGAAAAGCACGTCTCGCTTGCCGCTGCCCAGGAACTGAAGCACCTGCTGGAGGCCGGCGGCCATTACCGCGTCGCGCTGACCCGGGCGCGCGACGTGTTCGTGCCGCTGGACGACCGGGTCGCCAAGGCGCAGGCGCAGGGCGCCGCGCTGTTCGTATCCATGCACGCCGACGCGCTGGCGGACCATCAGGTGCGCGGCGCCAGCATCTACACCCTGGCCAACACCGCCTCCGACGCGCAGACCGCCGCCCTGGCGCAGCGCGAGAACAGCGCCGACCGCTATGGCGGTGCGGCACTGAACGCCTCGCCGGAGGTGTCCCGCATCCTGGCGAGCCTGGTGCGGCGGGAGACACGGGTCGGCTCGGTGCACCTGGCGCGCGACCTGGTCGGCTCGCTCGATCAGGACGTGCCGATGCTGCCCAACCCCGAACGCCACGCCGGATTCGTCGTGCTGAAGGCGGCCGACATCCCCAGCGTGCTGGTCGAGATGGGTTTCATGTCCAACCCGCGCGACGAGGCGGAGCTGCGCCGCCCCGACCACCGCAAACTCGTCGCCGCCGCGATGAAGCGCGCGGTGGACGCGTTCTTCGCCGCCCGGCTGCACATGGCGGCTGCCGGCTGACATCGGCCTCCGGCAACGCGATCGGCCCGCCGCTGAAATCATTGGCCGACGGCCTGCTCTCCGAAGGGCGGGCCGGGAGGTGCCATGGCCGACGCTGCACACAAGCTGAAACATCGTGCCTGCGTCGCTGACAGCCGCAGCGGCAACGGCGCGGCGGAGACTCTGTTTTGGCGCGTGGAGTGCGGATTCCTCGTGCAGTACGCACCCCCTCTGATGTTCCTCCTGCAACCGAATCCGGCTGTTCAGGCCAAGCGACCCGGCTACCGCTGCGTTCGGTCGGCAGGTGACGGTCAAGCTGACCCACGACCCGAGCGAAGCGACGCTTTCCGGGGAGATTGCTTCGCTCCGCGCGCAATGACAGCCTGGACCGAACCGTCCGGATCACCGCGCCAATCCCGCGGGATCGCGCGCCCAAACGAGGAGACCGAGCCATGAACGTCGATATCCGTCCGCCACACCCGCCCGTCGAAGGCCCCTCGGCCTGGATCGGCGCCGAACTGGCCCGGCATCCGGAGGCGTGGACCTACCGCCTGTCGCCGGCGGACCTTGCCGAAATCCAAGCGGCGACCGAAGCGGTACGCGACCGCGGCCTCGACATCGCCGCTATTCGCCGGGCGGATTTCCCGCTTCCCACGCTGGGCCCGGTGCTCGATCGCCTGCGGGGGGAAATCCTCAACGGCCGCGGCTTCGTGCTGCTGCGCGGCCTGCCGGTCCAGGATCGCCCGATCGCCGAAAGCGCCACCGCCTATTGGGGCATCGGCACGTATTTCGGCAGCGCCCGCTCGCAGAACGCCATGGGCCATGTGCTCGGCCACGTGCGCGACCTTGGCCTGTCCTCCTCCGATCCGCGCGTGCGCATCTACCAGACCACCGAGCGGCAGAATTTTCATACCGATTCCTGCGACATCGTGGCGCTGCTCTGCCTGAAGACGGCGAAGCGTGGCGGGCTGTCGTCGCTGACCAGTTCGATGACGATCTACAACGTGATGGCGGCGCGACGGCCGGACTTGCTGCGCCGGCTGTTCACCCCGTTCGCCACCGATCGCCGCGGCGAGGTGCCGGAGGGCAAACGCCCCTGGTTCGATATCCCGGTGTTCAACGACTACGCCGGCTATCTGTCGGTGATCTACTCGCCGCACTACACAAGATCGTCGCAGCGCTTTCCGGAGGCACGGCGGTTGACGGCGGAGGATCTTGCGGCGCTCGAGATGTTCGACCGGCTGGCGGAAGATCCCGAACTGCGGCTGGACATGGAGTTCCTGCCTGGCGACATGCAGTTCGTGCACAACCACACCACACTCCACGATCGCACCGCGTTCGAGGACTGGCCGGAGCCCGAGCGGAAGCGCCACCTCCTCCGCTTGTGGCTCGCCGCCCCCGGTGCCCGCCCGCTGCCGCCGGCCTACGCCGAACGTTACGGCAGTGTAGAGATCGGCAACCGCGGCGGCATCGTCTGTCGCGGCACGCAACTGCACGCGCCGCTGGAAGCTGACGGCTAAGGGTGCCGCGCGCCGACCTGAGTTGCCGCATCCCACAGCCTGTACGGTTCATACGCTTTGCGCTCCAAGCCGCTGCGGTCCGCGTCGTGGCCAAAACCCCGCCGCGTCGCCGCGGCAAACGCCCCGCGGACAATTCACCCGGCCGCACAATCATCACCTAAAGAACAGACCACCTCCTTTCCCGCCAAAAGAAGGGAAAATTCCCTTCCGATTGCAGGCAGATGGCGATAATCTTTCGATGTCTTCTCGCTCAGGGGACTCCGCTCGATGGCGATCACCCGCCTGCGCGACTTCGTCGCCGCCATGACCCGCCTGGTCGAACACCACGGCAATGCCGAGGATGCCGTGCTGGAGCCAGCCCACGACTTGCTCTTGGGCCTGGTGGCACACGACGACTGGCTGCCGGAACCCTTCGCTGCCTGCGATCCGGTCCGCTATCGGCAATATCTGCTGTTCGGCGATCCGCTCGACCGATTCACCCTGGTCAGCTTCGTCTGGGGTCCTGGCCAGCGGACGCCGGTGCACGACCACCTGATGTGGGGCCTTGTCGGCATGTTGCGCGGGATGGAGGAAGCCGTGCCCTACACCTGCCAGCCGGATGGTCCCGGCCTCGTCGCCGGCGAACCGTCCCGGCTGCGGCCAGGCATGGTGCAGGCCGTATCGCCGCACCTCGGAGACATCCACACCGTCGCCAATGCTCTGCCTGACCGGCCGTCGATCTCCATCCATCTGTACGGCGGCAATATCGGCACGGTACGCCGGCATGGCTTCGAGCCAACAACCGGCGTGGCGACCGAGTTCGTGTCAGGCTATTCAGGCGCGGTACTGCCGAACCTGTGGCCCGCGGCGTAAGCCGCCTCCGCGATTTCAGGCCCGACCGGGCGGCCTGTCGATCGACCCGGAACGGAACTGCGGCGCCGCGCCGGTTCCCTTCCGGGCGGTTCTCCCCTCACCCCCGGTCCTGGCTGCTACAACAACCCTTCCCACGACCGCAGGAGCGCCCCGCGCGATGCCCGAGCCCTCTGACCTTCTCATCGACCTCGCCAGCGACCTGGTGCGCATCGACAGCCGCAGCTTCGTCTCCAACCTGCCCGTGGCCGAACGGATCGAAGCCGCCCTTGCCGGCTTCGACATCGAGCGCCTCGACTATACCGACCCGGCCGGCGTGGCGAAGCGCGTCCTGGTGGCGCATCGCGGCCCGTCCGGCGGCACCGCGCGAGGGGGATTGGCCTTGTCCGGTCACATGGACACGGTGCCCGACACCGGCTGGCAGCAGGACCCCTGGTCGGCACACATCGATGCCGACGGCACGCTGCACGGCCTGGGCAGCACCGACATGAAAGGCCCCGTCGCCGCCGCCATCGTCGCCGCGCGTTCGCTACCGGCAAGCGTGCCCATCACCCTGCTGCTCACCACCGATGAAGAGACCAGCAAACAGGGCGCCAGGCTGATCGCCGCACAATCCGAGCTGGTGCGGCGGGTGAAGCCGCGTGGCATCGTCGTGGTGGAGCCCACCAGCCTGATCCCGGTGCGCGGCCACCGTGCCCATATCGCCTTCACCTGCGTCGCCCGCGGCGTGCAGGCGCACAGCAGCACCGGCAAGGGCCGTAACGCCAACTGGGCGCTGATCCCGTTCCTGGTCGAGATGCAGGCGGTGTTCGAGCGCCTGCGCAGCGACCGTGGCTTGCAGGATCCCGACTACGATCCACCCTTCAGCGACTTCAACCTGGTGATCGACAACCATGGCGCAGCGGTCAACGTGACCGTTCCGCTGGCGACGGCGCGCATCAAGTTCCGCTACTCGGCGAAACTCGATCCCACGCCTGTGCTGGACGCGGTGTACACGGCCGCTTCCCGCGCCGGCGTGTCGGTGACCGAGGCGCGCGAGGGTTTTCCCCCGGAGTTGCCGGCGGACCATCCCCTGGTGCGCCTGTGCGCCGATACGGCGGGTAAGCCGCCGCGCACCGCGCCCTACGGCACCGATGCCTCGGAGTTGCAGGCGATCGCACCGTGCGTGGTGCTCGGACCCGGCGACATCGCCGAGGCGCATACGCCAACCGAGAAGGTCCGCATCGCCGATCTCGCCGCCGCGGTGCCAGTGTTGATGCGCCTCGCGGAGCAGATGGCGGCGGGACGATAAGCCACCGCACCGACTGCGCCGGCAGCCGGCACCATGCGCCGGGCCATGGCACGCTACGGGGCGCGAGGATAAGGTCTGGGAAGGCCGATCAGGTGGACGGCCGGCGCGGCCGTGCCCGCTTCGCGCCGCCCTCGGGTCCGGCGCCGTGCGGCATGCCGCTTCCGATTCGCCAGGAAGGCATATGCCCTCCACCGGCGGTGCCGGGCGGCGCATGACGTTTTGTGCGCTCCGGCATGCATCGTTCATCGGAAATTATCTAATACGTCTCAGGAATATTTTTTGCTTGTCGCGGTGTCAGCGCAAGGTAACACGCCTTGACAAATGCACTTCCAACCACAAATCTCTTATGTGTTCAACGACAGGAGGATGCATAAACAGAATGGCACCACCTGGGATGTTTGGGGTTGTCGGACCGCTTGGCACCGGCAGCGAAACCCGCAAGTCCAAGACATAGCCGGGCGGCATCAGCCCGAGCGCGAAGTATAGCTTCGCAATCCGACCCCCGCTCAAACGCCTTCGCGCGTGCGGGGGTCTCTGCTTTTTCGGCCACCGCTTATCGCAAGCACCTCGTGGTGCGGCTCAATTTTCCGGCGCACGCACAGAACGCTGGCTCCCGCCGCACGGCGTCCTGTGCACCACCATGCGTCCGGCCGGAGTGTCGCCGCGCGGCTGTTGCTCGTCGTCAGGCATCACGCGCCATTTGCTTGCACAACACTGCACAACAAGGCTTGACAACGCCCCCGGTTCGGCACAAGTCTATCGCGTGTCCAACAGCGAAGGAGGATGCATAAACCGCATGACTCCACCTGGGATGTTCGGGGTTGTCGGCCTGCTTGGCACCGGCAGCGGAACCCGTAAGTCCAAGATATAGCCGGGCGCTTTCAGCCCGAGCGCGAAGTTCGACTTCGCAAAACCGACCCCCGCTCAAACGCCTTCGTGCGTGCGGGGGTCTTTGCATTCTCAGGCTCCGCATCGTCGCATGCAGCGTTGTGTGACCGCTCAACTTTCCGGCGCTCGGACAAAACATAAAATCCCTGCCCGCGGCGTCCAGCAAACGACCGCATGTCCGGTCGGATTGTCGCTGCGCTGTAGCACCTTGTCGTCAGGTACAACCCGCCATTCGCCACCGACGAACGCCTCGTAATGGTCACCCTGTATGCGCGATTCGGCCGGGCGACAGTCGGCCATCGAGCAGCACAACGCATTCGTCCAGGGTTGCCGCAGGTCGTTGAACCAGGGGGCGAGCGTCGGGTCGGCATCATCCGGCGGGGCCGCCGAGGCCGCCCGCACCAGCAATGGAATCGCCGCCAGGATGAAACGCCGCATGGACGATGTCTCCAGCCGGTGCGACCAGCCAAGCGCGGAACCATACGCGAGCCTGGAGCAGGCACGCACGTTTTCGCATTCGTCGCAACGTGCGTATGCTCGACATCACTGGAGCGTGAAGCCGCCGGCGCTTCCGCCGCCGGGTCAGGGCGAGGACCGACCCGGCGGGCCGCACCCTTACGTCCAGGGATTTTGAAATTCGCTGCCGTTGCTGACCGGCTGGGTGACTTGGGTGCGCGATAGCGTTAATCGTGCACGCGGCATGCGGACCAGGCGACCGAACTCCGCGACGTCCTCACGCAGCCGTTGAAGCCGGCCGCGTATCAGCCGGAGCAGGGATGGGGTGGCGAACGGCGAGATCACCGCGAAGAAGGTGCACAGCAGTTCCAGGCGTGCCGACAGAACATAACTTCGGATCAACAGCCGGCGGTATTCGGGGTAGTACAGCGGCACCAGGATCCATCCGAGGATCCGCCAGACCGGGCCGGGAGTCGGCTTTTGCATTGCACACCTCGGCTCGCATTGAGGCAGCGGCTCATGCGGGGGACACGCCGTTCCAGCCGGTACTGCTCTCGCCGGTCGGTACCGCTCCCACCGGCTGGAGGAATGCGCCTAACAAGCTAGCATCGCGTTAACGCGTCGCGGCGATTCGGTTGCCGGGTGACTTACCTGCCATGACCCACGTCTTTTGGACTACACGTCGCGATCCATCCGCCTGACCCACCCGTCCTGATCCACCCGTCCTGATCCATGCGTCTTGACCCATCCGCCGCCATGGCGATCCTGACCCAGCCAAACCAAGGGTGTCCAACATGCCAGCGCATTTCGACCTGCTGATCCGCAACGGCACTTGCGTGCTGCCCTGGGGGACCGAGGCGACCAGCGTCGGTGTGCGCCACGGGCGCATCGCGGCGCTCGGCGTCCCCGCCGATGCCACCGCCGACCAGACCGTCGACGCCAGCGGCCTGTTCGTGCTGCCCGGCCTGATCGATCCGCATGTGCATCTGCGCGACCCCGGCGACAAGGCGGTGGAAAGTATCCCGACCGGCACTCGCGCCGCCGTGCTTGGCGGCCTGGCCGCGGTGTTCGACATGCCCAACACCGCGCCGTCGATCACCGACGCGGAAAAACTCGCCTGGAAGCAGGACTACGTCGAACGCGAGGCCTGGTGCGACATGGGCCTCTATGTCGGCGGCACCAAGACCAACATCCCGGAACTGGCGAAACTGGAACTCGGCCGCGGCGTGTGCGGGATAAAAATCTTCGCCGGCAGCTCCACCGGCGACCTGATGGTAGAGGACGACGAACACCTGGAGCGCGTCATGCGCTCGGGCCGGCGGCGCATCGCCTATCACAGCGAGGACGAGTACCGGCTGCAGGACCGCAAACACCTGTTCAAGTCGGGTGATCCCTACCGCAGCCACATGGAATGGCGCGACGTGGAGACCGCGTTCCTCGGCACGCGGCGGCTGATGGCGCTGGCCCGCGCCACCGGCCGGCCGGCGCATATCCTGCACGTCTCCACCGCCGAGGAACTCGACTACCTGAAGGACTTCCGCGACATCGCCACCTGCGAGGTGCTGGTCAACCACCTCACCCAGGTCGCGCCGGACTGCTACGACCGGCTGGAGGGGTTCGGGGTGATGAACCCGCCGATCCGCGGGGCGGAGGTGCAGGCGGCGGCCTGGCGGGCGATCAACGACGGCACGGTGGATACGGTCGGGTCGGACCACGCCCCGCATTCGCGGCAGAAAAAGCACCTGCCCTGGCCGGATTGCCCTGCCGGGCTGACCGGCGTGCAGACCATCGTGCCGGTGATGCTCGACCACGTGAATGCCGGCCGCCTGTCGGTGACCCGCATGGTGGACCTGCTGTGCGCCGGCCCGGCGCGGGTCTATGGCGCGGTCGGCAAAGGACGCCTCGCGGCGGGTTACGACGCGGACTTCACGCTGGTGGACCTGAAGCGGCGGCGGCGCATCGAGGAGTCGTGGATCGTCTCGCCGTGCGGCTGGACCCCGTTCGCCGGCATGGACATCACCGGCTGGCCGGTAGCCACGATCGTGCGCGGCAACGTGGTGATGCGAGAGGATGAGGTGCTGGGCGCCCCGGTCGGCAAGCTGGTGCGTTTCATCGGCTGAGCGGTGCCGCGTAACCGGCGGGCACGATCACCGCGGCCACACATCGGGCGTGCGCCCGGCCCCTGAGATCGTTGCATCTGTGTCCGCGCCCCGGAACGCGGCGGGTTGGCGATGGCAACGCGGCCGGGACGCCGCGCCGGAGGGCGAATTGCGTTGCCAAAATCCGGCTCAGCCGGCGGTCCGCGTCGCCGCCCCGGCGCTATCGTCGGTGTGATAGGCCGGCCCCGTTAACCTCCCAGTAAGGCTCCTATCTCCATGATTGCGCCCAATCGCCGCCGCTTTCATGCGGAGACTGGACGCGATCTGTCAGTGCAGGAGCCGCGAAGCCTATGACGCAGGACGACTACGCCCGGAAACTGGACGAACTTGACACGCTGTTGAACGACCCGGACGTGCCGATGGACCCCGCCAAGGTGTGGTCCTTGCTCGCCGACTTGTCGGGAAGAGACACCGGTTCATTGGCGCAACGCGGATTGTCCCGGGGCGCCAACGTGGGCGTGAGAACGGTCGGCGGATCGGCGGATTAGGGGCTGCCGGCAAACGATCTTCCCTGCCTGGAACGGTGGCGGCCACCGGTTGTGCGGGTGGCGCCGCCGTCGCGCCGGGGATTGAACTCATCGATCGCGGACGTAGTTCCCCGCCTCGAACACCACCGGCGGCGCGTCCGGGTCGAAGCTGGTTCCGGCCGGATCCCGACCTTCCGCCACTGCTCGGACCTGGCGCCGCAGCAACCGGCGTAACATGGCGATGCCGCGGTCGGAACTCGCCAGATGCTCCTCCGCATGCAGCGTGATGGGTCCCTGGCCGACCTGGGCTTCGTAGTCGCCCGGCAGCGCGCGATGTTCCGCCTCGGTCAGCTCCCACCAGAATTTCCCGCCAAACTTCGAGCGCATGCGGCCGATGTCGCCCTTCTGCCGCACGCGTCCGGCGACGTAGATGCGAAACGAGGTGTCGTCGATCGGCAGCACCCAGCCGATGGATTCGACGCGGGCGAACTGCGCCACGCGCGGATTCGGCACGACGCGCAGGGTCGGCAGCACGGCCTCGGTGACGCGATGGAACACGCGCCCGTCCTCGGCTGGTCGTTGCGAGCGTACCGTCACCGCGGTGTCGGTCGCCGCGAATTCCACTTGCGGCATTGCCGCCATCGCCGCGGTGAACTGCGCGCCGCTGAACGCGCCGTGCAGGATCGGCACATGCAGCGGATCGACGACGTTCTCGAAATGCTGTAGCCAGTTGCAAGGAATGATCGGCGGGCCGCCACCGCCTAGCGACGTGTCGTCGGCTTCCAGGAATTCGCCCTCGTCCAGCACCTCCAGGCATTCGTAGCGGGGGAGAACCGGCTTGCGCTCGGGCGGGCCCATATAGGCGAAGATCAGGCCGTAACGTTCCTGCACCGGATACCACGGCTGGCGGATGCGCCCGCGCTGGCGGCCGCCTTCGGGCTCGCAGGGCTGGTCGAGGCAGTGGCCTTCCGTGTCGAACAGCCAGCCATGATAGCAGCAGCGGATGCCGGTCGCCTCGACACGGCCGTAATACAGGGTGGTGCCGCGATGGCAGCAGCGTGCGTGCAGCAGTCCGGGCACGCCGGTACCATCGCGGAACAGGATCAGGTCCTCGCCGAGCGCACGCACCTGGCGCGGCGTTGCGCCCGCGTCGGCGGCGAGGCCCACCGGATGCCAGTAGCGCCGCAGCAGCTCGCCCATCGGGGTGCCGCGCCGCACTTCGGTCAGTTCGGCGTCGTATGACGGGGGCGCCTGGGTGTACGCGGTGCCGTCGTCGCGGAGTGGATCGTCGCGCGGCGGTTCGGTGTGCATGTCAATCATCGCCTCGGAACCCCTTGTCATTGCGAGGAGCGGTCGCGACGAAGCAACCTCCCGCCCGATAAGCCGCGTCCCTGGCTCACCGGGCGGGAGGTTGCTTCGT
>JBEKNT010000027.1:0-28283 GCA_049522565.1 Acetobacteraceae bacterium | reverse complement strand
AACGTGGGAAATCCTGGTCATGATGCCGGCTCCGAAGTGGCGCGATCGAAACTACCGCCGTAACTCCTGCTCCGCCAGCAAGGCGCTGCCGGCCCGACGCCTGACGATCACGCAGGCAGGTTTCCCGCCGTCCGGCAACCGATACTTGCTGACGGCCATCCAGGAACACGGTGGCCAACTTCAATCATGCCGCTCATCCGGCGGCGGCAAGACGGCGCACAAACGCCCGCGTGCAATCGCGCCAGAACCGAGGCAACCTTCCCTCCCGGGTGGAACAGGACGGCCGTGGCCAGCACGATCACCGCACCTGTTTGCGCCTGGTGACGCGACAGGGAGACACCAACGATGCACGTTCTGATCGTGGGCGGCGGGATCGGCGGGCTGGCGGCGGCGCTGTCGCTGCACGCCGTAGGGATCGAATGCACCGTGTTCGAGCAAGTGCGCGAACTGCGCGAGCTCGGCGTCGGCATCAACACCCTGCCGCACGCGATCAAGGAGCTGGCGGCGCTCGGCCTGTTGCCGGCACTGGACCGCGCCGGCATCCGCACGCGCGAGCTGATCTATGCCAACCGCTTCGGTCAGGTCGTTTGGCGTGAACTGCGCGGCACCGATGCCGGCTTCGACACGCCACAATTCTCCATCCACCGCGGCAAGCTGCACACCGTTTTGCTCGACGCGGTGCGCGAGCGGCTCGGTGCCGACAAGATGCGCGGCGGCTGCCGGCTGGTGTCGTTCACCGAACACGGCGATCGGGTCGCGGCGCAATTCGAACAGCGCGATGACGGACAAAGATTCACCGCCGAAGGCGACGTGCTGGTCGGGGCCGACGGCATCCATTCCACCCTGCGCGCGGCGTTCTATCCCGACGAAGGCGCGCCGGTGTGGAACGGCACCATGCTGTGGCGCGGTGCCGCCGACTGGCCGGTCTATATCGATGGCCGCACCATGGTGATCGCCGGCGGCATGGGGGGAAAATTCGTGTTCTACCCGATCCACTTCGATCCCGCGGCGCCGCAGCGGCGACTGACCAACTGGGCGGTGATGGCCCGCATCGCCGACCCCGCCAGCGCGCCGCCGCCACGCCGCGAGGACTGGAACCGCCCCGGCGAATGGGACGACGTCGAGCCCTTCATGCGCGATCGCTTCCGGCTCGATTTCGTCGATCCGTTGGCGCTGATCCGCGCCTCCGGCACGTTCTACGAATACCCGCTGTGCGATCGCGAGCCGCTGCCGCGCTGGTCGTTCGGTCGCGCCACATTGCTCGGCGACGCGGCGCATCCGATGTACCCGGTGGGCTCCAACGGCGCGAGCCAGGCCGTGCTGGATGCATGCTCGCTGGCACGGCACCTGACGTCCGGCGCGCCGGTGCCGCAGGCGCTGGCCGCCTATGACGCCGAGCGCCGGCCGATGACCGCGGAGATCGTGCTGAACAACCGCAAGGGCGGCCCCGAGCGGGTGATCGACGTGCTGGAGGAACGCGCACCGGACGGCTTCACCGACGTAAACGCTGTTGCCTCGCACGCCGAACGCGAGGCGATCGTGCGCGGCTACGCCTCGATGGCCGGGTTCGCGCGCGAGCAGGTGAACCGCGCGCGGTGAGCGGTCATCCTGGCGGCGGCATGAACTCCACCTCGTGCATGCCGGCGAGACGCACGATCTCGGCCGGGTCGGGCACATTGTCGATGGCGTGGAACAGGTCCCACAGCTTGCGCGTCGGCGACACCCAGAAGATGCACGTGATGTTGGCCTCGGTGCGATTGAACAGCCCGTGCGGAATGCAGCGCGGCAGGCGGATCAGGTCGCCGGCTGACGCCTTCGCGGCCTGCCCGTCCAGCAGCAGGTCGAACTTGCCCTCCAGCACGTAGATGAACTCGTCCTGTGTCGGATGGACATGCGGCGGCACGAACGTGCCCGGCGGCAGCAGCGCGTGCCACGAGAAACTGCTCTCGGTCAGGCTCAGCGGCGTATAGGTCTGGCCGAGGATGTGCCAGACCTTTCCCTCCACGCTGCTGCCTTGCTGCGTGACTCCGGCGGTCATCGGGGTGGGCATGGCGAAACTCCTTACGCTTGCGCCGGGAGGGGCGTGCCGCCGATCCTATCGGTTCGGCGGGGGATTTGCCCAGTGTTACGAATTATTGCGACGACCGCAACCTGGTTTGGAGACTCTGGTAGGCACTCAGGGACGATCCTCACCTGGTGACACGCAAGGGGTGGCGGTTCGACGGCGCGTCTCCCGCCCAGGAAGGCGCCGATAAAGCTCGTCTGCATCCGCGGCACCGCGAGGCTGATGGCGACTGCCGCAAGCACGACGAGAGCCAGGCTTCTAAGCGCCTGAAGCACAGCGGGATGTTGCAAGGTCGCACGCGCCTTGCATTCGCGGATGCAGTCAAGCCACGGAACCGACCGGAACCTGCCCTCGGGCGCTTGCCCCGAGCGGCGGCATGATCCGGCGAGGCTGTTGCTCAATCCCATCGTTCCGTTGGACTGGGGTTTCCCCATCGCCTTGCCACAGGCTACATGACATCCATGGCTTCTGTCCCTCGTGCCGACGGCGCCTCCCCGGCGATGGCGCAATGGTTCGCCGCCAAGGCTGACCATCCCGACGCCCTGGTGTTCTTCCGCATGGGCGACTTCTACGAGCTGTTCTTTGCCGACGCCGAAGCCGCCGCCGCCGCCCTGGACATCGCCCTGACCCATCGCGGCGAGCATGCCGGCACGCCGATCCCGATGTGCGGCGTGCCGTACCATGCCGCGGAAGCCTACCTCGCCCGCCTGATCCGCCGCGGCTTCCGCGTCGCCGTGGCGGAGCAGATGGAGGACCCGAAAAACCGCACCGGCAAGGCGCCGATCCGCCGCGAGGTGGTGCGCCTCATCACCCCCGGCACCATCACCGAAGACGCCTTGCTCGAGGCCGGCCGGCCCAATCTGCTGCTCGCCCTGGCGCAGGGACAGGATGGGATCGGTGCGGCCTGGCTCGACGTCTCCACCGGCCTGTTTGAGACCGCCATACTGCTGCCCGCGGAACTCCCCGCTCTGCTCGGCCGCCTGGAGCCGGCGGAAATCCTCGCCCCTGCCACCATCGCGCTGGGCGACTGGGCGGACAAGCGCGCACCCGAGCCCACAGCATCGCCGCCGCTTGTCGCCCGCCGCCGCCTCGCCGAGGCGTTCGGCGCCGCCAGCCTTGACGCGTTCGGCAGCTTCACCGACGGCGAGGCAGTCGCTGCCGCGCTGGCGCTGGAGTACGTGCGCGCCACCCAGGCGGGCAGCCTGCCGCGGCTCGCCCGCCCCTCGCCGCAGGGTCGCGCCGGGGTGCTGGCGATGGACGCAGCAACGCGCGCCAGCCTGGAGATCCAGCGCGCGCGCGACGGCGGCGGGCAGCACACGCTGTATGCCGCCGTGCAACGCACGCTCACCCCAGCGGGGGCGCGGATGCTGGCGGGCTGGCTTGGCGCGCCGCTGACCGACCCGGATGCGATCGCCGACCGGCAGGACGCCTGGTCCTGGTTGCTCGCGAACGCTGATGCCGCGGCAAAGCTCCGCGCGGCGCTGCGCTCGGCGCCCGACATTGCCCGTGCCCTGGCGCGGCTGTCGCTGAACCGGGGCGGTCCACGCGACCTTGCGGCACTGCGCGACGGGCTGGCCGCGGCGCATCACGCCGAGGCCGCATTGGAAGGTCCGCTGCCGCCGGTTCTGGCGGCGGCGCGCGGCACGCTGGCGACCGATCCGGCGTTGGCGCGGACGCTGACGGACGCACTGGCCGATCCGGCGCCGCACCGGCTGGAGGACGGCAACGTCATCCGCCCCGGCTTCGACGGCGAACTCGACGCCGAACGCAGCCTGCGCGACGACTCACGCCGGGTGCTGACGACGATGCAGCTCGATTGCGCGCAGCGCTACGGCGTCGCCAGCCTGAAGATCAAGCACCACGCCCAGCTCGGCTACGTCATCGAGGTGCAGGCTGCCAATGTCGAGAAGCTGCGCGCCTTCCCCGAACTCACCTTGCGCCAGGGTATGGCCAACGGTGCGCGCTTCACCACGCCCGACCTCGCCGAACTCGACCGCCGGATCTCCGAAGCGGGCGAACGTGCCGCCGCCCGCGAACGCAGCGTGTTCGCGCATCTGGTACGCAGCGCGCTGGAACACGCCGACGCGCTCGCCGCCTGCGCCGACGCGCTCGCCCTGCTGGACGCGGCGCAATCGGCGGCGAAACTGGCGGAATCCGGCACCTGGTGCCGTCCCGTGGTGACCGACGGCGACGAATTCCAGATCCGCGGCGGCCGGCATCCGGTGGTGGAGGCCGCGCTGGCTGGCCACGCCGCCTTCGTCCCCAACCACTGCGACCTGTCCCCCGAACGCCGCGTTCTGCTGCTCACCGGGCCGAACATGGCCGGCAAGTCCACCTATCTCCGGCAGAACGCACTGATCGTCGTGCTGGCGCAGGCCTGCCTGCCGGTACCGGCGGAATCCGCGCGCATCGGCGTGGTGGACCGGCTGTTCAGCCGCGTGGGTGCGTCGGACGACCTGGCGCGCGGCCGCTCCACCTTCATGGTCGAGATGACCGAGACCGCGGCGATCCTGCACCAGGCGGGGCCGCGCTCCCTGGTCGTGGTGGACGAAATCGGCCGCGGCACCGCGACGCTCGACGGCCTGGCGATCGCCTGGGCGGTGCTCGAGGCATTGCACTCGGCGATCCGCTGCCGCACCATTTTCGCCACACATTTCCATGAGCTTGCGGAACTGGTGGATCGCCTGCCGCGACTGGCGCCGCATACCATGCGGGTGAAGGAATGGAAGGGCACTGTGGTTTTTTTGCACGAGGTGGCAGCGGGCGCGGCCAAACGGTCCTGGGGCGTGCATGTCGCGGAGCTTGCGGGCGTGCCCGCGCCGGTGGTGCGGCGTTCCGCGCAACTGCTTGCTTTAATGGAGAAACATGGCGGTCCGCTGGGTGCCGGCGCACCGCTCGGCGCGCTGCCGCTGTTCGCCGGCGGCACGGCGGAGGAACCGCTTCCGGCCGCCGACGAGCTCGATCCGTTGCACGCCGCGATGACCGAATTGGACCCCGATCGCCTGAGTCCGCGCGAGGCGTTGGAGGCGCTCTATCGCCTCAAGGCGCTGTTGCCGGTTTCCGCAACCGCCGGGACATAGTACGCTCGCCAGGATGTTGATGCCCGTCACCCTGCCGAAGGCACCAGAGGCCGCCGCCTCGATCCTGACTGACGCGCTTGCCGCGTTGGCCAACCAGGAAGGCGCGGTCCCGCGCGACGCGGCGCTGGGGGCCTTCCGGCGCCATCTCGCCCGCATCCAGACCCATGTCCAGCACGCATTCGAGCAGGAGCAACTCACCGGACTACAGGCGGCGCGGCTGCTGGGCAAGCTGGTGGATGGGGTGATCGGCGCGCTGTTCGAGTACGCGACGACCGATAGCGGCCTGGACGAGCCGGACCAGCTCAGTGTGGCAGCGACCGGCGGCTACGGGCGCGGCGTGCTGGCGCCGTTCAGCGATATCGACCTGCTGTTCCTCACCGCCGAGGAACCCTCGCCGCAGACGCTGCGGGTGGTCGAGTACATGCTCTACTTCCTGTGGGATCTCGGGCTGAAGGTCGGGCACGCGACGCGGTCGATCGAAGATTGCCTGGTGGAAGGCGGCAAGGACACCACGATCCGTACCGCTTTGCTCGACGCGCGATATATCGCCGGCGACAGCGCGCTGTTCGCCGATTTCCATCGGCGTTTCCGGCAGGCCTGCAAGGACGCGGGCGTCGCGGAGTACATCGCGGCCAAACAGGACGAACGTGCGGCACGCCATCGGCGCTACGGCGACAGTCCGTTCCTGGTGGAGCCGAACGTCAAGGAAGGCCGCGGCGGGCTGCGCGACATTCAGACGCTCTATTGGATCGCGCGCTACTTCTACGACACGCAGACCATGGGCGAACTCGCCGATGTGGGCGACGTGCTGACCCACGCCGAAGCGCGGCACGGGCGGCGCGCCTGGGAATTCCTGTGGACCGTCCGCTTCCACCTGCACTATGTCGCCGGCCGCGCGGAGGAACGCCTGACCTTCGACATGCAGCCGGTAGTCGGTGCGCGCATGGGCTACACGCGGCACGGCAAGCAGGACGGCGTCGAGCGCTTCATGCGCCACTATTTCCTCATCGCGCGTGAGGTGGTGCGGCTGACGCGCATCCTGGAGCCGGGCATTCTGCGCGCCGCACTGGGTCCGCCGGCCGTAGCACCGGAGACCGACAAGGCCCTGCTCGAAGCCGGTTTTCTACTCGCCGAGGGCAAGCTGTTGCCGATCGGCGGCCGCGACTTCGATGCCGAGCCGATCCAGATGCTGCGCATCCTGCAAGTGGCACGCGACCGCGGCCTGGAGCTACACCCGCTGGCCCTGCGTTCGATGGTGCAGAACGAGCGCCGCGCGATCGAACTGCGCGGCGATCCGAAGGCCGCTGCCATCTACATGGACCTGATGTGCGGCCGCGAGCCTGAGTATCATCGCGGCGGTCATCCGTCGGGCCCGCATCCCGACGGCGCGCGCTGGCTCTCGGTATTGAACGAGACGGGTTTCCTCGGCCGCTTCATTCCGGACTGGGCGCGCATCGTCGGCCAGATGCAGTTCGACACCTACCATGTGTTCACCGTCGATGAGCACACTATCGAGGCGGTTCGCGTGTTGAACGCGATGGAGCGCGGCGAGTTGGCGGAGGTCGCGCCGGTCGCCTCGGAACTGGTAGAGTATTTGCAGTCGCGTCGTGCGCTCTACCTGGCGATGCTGCTGCACGATATCGCCAAGGGGCGCGGCGGCGACCATTCGCAGATCGGCGCGGAGATCGCGCTGGAAGTCGGGCCGATGCTGGGCCTCACCGCGGAGGAAACCGAGACGGTCTCCTGGCTGGTGCTACACCATCTCATGCTGAGCCAGACCGCGTTCAAGCGCGACATCGACGATCCGAAGACGATCCTCGACCTGGCCGACACGATCCAGTCGCCGGAGCGGCTGCGGCTGTTGCTGATCCTGACGGTTGCCGACATGCGCGCGGTGTCCGCCAAGGTATGGAACGGCTGGAAGGCGACGCTGCTGCGCGAGCTGTACGCACGGGTGGCGGAAGTGCTGGCCGGCGGCCTGTCCACCACCGAGCGGGATGTGCGCCTGCAACGTGCCCAGCACGCCGCGTCAGCGCTGTTGTCGGATTGGTCGAAGGAAGAGCTCGCGCATTTCTACGAACTTGGCTATCCCGGCTATTGGCTGTCATTCGATCCGGAGACGCACGCGCGTCATGCGCGGCTGATCCGCGAGGCGGAGGTGCGGGAAGCGCCGCTGACAGTGGATACCGAACCGCTGCCGGCGCGGGCCGTCACCGAAGTGATGGTGTATTGCGCCGACCATGCCGGTTTGTTCAGCCAGATCTCCGGTGCCTTGGCGGTGGCGGGCGCCTCGATCGTCGATGCGCGCATTCACACCATGACGAATGGCATGGCGTTGGACACGTTCTGGATCCAGGACGCGGCCGGCGGCACGTTCGACGCGCCGCACCGGCTGGCTCGGCTGGCGGTGCTGATCGAGCAAGCGCTGTCGGGACGGCTGCGGGTGAACGCGGAAATCCACCGCATGTCGAAGGCGCTGATCGGCCGGCGTATGCGCGCCATCCACGTGCCGCCGCGGGTGGTGATCGATAATCATGCGTCGAACACCTACACGGTCCTGGAAGTGAACGGCCGCGACCGGCCGGGCCTGCTGCACGACGTTACCGCGGCGATCAGCGAGCAAGGGTTGCAGATCGCATCGGCGCATGTCACGACGTACGGCGTGCGCGCGGTGGACGTGTTCTACGTGAAGGACGTGTTCGGGTTGAAAGTGGAGAACGAGCGCAAGCTGACGCAATTGCGCGACGCGCTGTTAGCCGCGCTGGCCCCGCCCGACGACGAGGAGGCGCCGCACCCGGAGGTGCCATCGATGCGCAAGCGCCGGCGCATGGCATGAGGACACCTCTCCCGCTGCGCGGGAGAGGTCGCGGCGCGAAGCGACGCGGGTGAGCGGCGTGACGCACCCACGCTCAGCACGTGCCTCACCCGGCGCGTCGCGCCGACCTCTCCCGCTGCGCGGGAGAGGTGTACAGGGCCGCGTCACAGCACACCCGGAACCAGCGCCGCGACCTCCTGGCGATAGCGTGCGTACGCATCGCCGAACTGCTCCAGCAGGAACCGCTCCTCGATCTGGACCTTGCGCAGGCATGCCGCAGTGACCAGCGCCAGAGCCAGCAATCCGCGCCACTCGCCCAGCGCAATCACGCCGCTACCGAAGATCGCAAGCAGCAGTCCGGTGTAGATCGGATGCCGGACAAAACGGTACGGGCCGCTACGCGTCAATGTGTGGCCCTGCTTCAGCGTCACGCTGCCGCTCCAGTTGCCGCCCAGGTGGCGGCGCGCCGCAACGCTGAAGAACAGTCCTGCGAGGAGTACAGCGGTGCCGGTCCAGAACAGCAGCGCGGACCATGGCAGGAACCGCGCGTCCAGCATGGTGCCGGCAAATCGCGGCGAAACCAGCAGCAGAATCGCGAGCAATAGCGGGATATAGTGCGACAGCCGCGACGCCATGCTTTCCCTGCGCCGAACCGGCTTGGCGGTTAGCGCCGCGATGCACCAGTAGAGCCCCCAGGCGGACCAGATCGCGGGGATCAGCCAAGTGTAGAGGGTGCGCATGGCACCCAAGAGATAACACGGCAGTCAGCTCACGGCGAGGCGGCGCTTCTCGGTTGCCGTGCGCGGGATTTGCCGCGCATCATCGTGTCGGCGCCGGCCGGCCGGCAGGTCAGGCCACAGCGCGGCAGCCCGATTCCTGCCGCCGCCTCCCGGCCGCCGATCCGGCAAACCGCGCTCCCCCCGTCATGGCCGGGCCTGACCCACCCCAGTCACCCGGACCGTCCGCCGCCCGGCATACGGTCCAGGTCGGCCCGGCCATGGCAATGGGAGCGCGGCCGGAAAGTTCGCAGGATTGTTCCGCAGCGTGGCCGGCACCTCGTCCGTGGCCAACGCGCCGGGCCATCGCGAAGATCAAGGCGCAGCCGCGCCGCCACTCACCGGCATCGCCGCTGCTCCGCTGGCGAAGGCGGTCTGGCAGGCCGAATCGGTCAGCAACACGTTGCCGGCGGCGATGGCGGCATTCACCCCCTTGATCGCATTCGAGTCGTTCGTGCTGGCAGTCGCGACGACCTTGCCGGAGGCATCGGCGAGGCACAGCAGGCCGGAGGCGATTGTCGTTTCGGTTGCGCTCTGCTCTGCCGGCGTCTGGTTGGCGCAAGCGGTCAGCGCCAGCCCGGTCGCGACCAGCATGGCAAGCGCTGACACTGCCGCGCCACTGTGGGACGCAGGCGCAGACGAGGCCACGGCCGCGTCGGGCGCGTCGCCGGCAGCGCCATGGCTCAGCCCGGTGCGGTACGCGGTAATCAGGTTTTCGACGTCGGTGGCCGCGGTCTGCGCCGCGCTTTTCAGCGCCGTATTTTCCGGCCAAAGCAGCCCGACGACACCCGCGACAAGGAACGGCACAGCCGTCGGCCAGGTCATGGTGCCGGACGACGCTGCCAGCACTGTCGGCCCGAGGATCATCGCGCCGTGCCCGGTCGTCACCTCACCTATCCAATCGCTGAAGCTGAAATTCACGGTTCGTCTCCTGATGAAATGCGCGAAAGCGACGTTCGGGTGCAATAAGGTTGCGGTGGCGATGGCAGGCACGGCGCGATGTCGTTTGAACAGATAACAGATAACTAACACGGCGTCAAGCAAAATTTTCCTAGCTTGCCGGACGGTCAGGCATCGCCCGCGCGCAGGCACTCGATCAATCGGCCGTGGCGCACGATCCCGTCCGGCGTCTCGGTCTGGCAGCGCTCGAACGCCACCGGGCACCGCGGATGGAAGCGGCACCCGGATGGAATGTTGCCAGGATCGGGATAGGTGTCGCCGAGGCCGACATCGGGAATGCCCTTGTCCGGCTCTGGCGTCAGCACCGACGCCAGGAGGGCCTGCGTGTAAGGGTGCCGCGGATCGCGGAACAACGCATCCACCGGCGCTTGCTCTACGAAGCGGCCCAGATACATCACCGCGACCTCGGTAGCGATGTGCTCCACCACGGCGAGGTTGTGACTGATGAACACATAGGTCAACCCGAGTTCGCGCCGCAGCTCGGCGAGCAGGTTGAGGATTTGCGCCTGCACCGAGACATCGAGAGCGCTGGTCGGCTCATCGCACACGACGATGCGCGGGCGCAGCACCAGGGCACGGGCGATTGCCACACGTTGCCGCTGGCCGCCGGAGAGTTGCGCAGGGAAACGTTCGGCCATTTCCGTGGACAGACCGACTCGCACCAGCATCTCCGCCACCCGGTCGCGCCGTTGTGCTACCGGAATGTCGCCCTGCGCGGCGAGCGGCAGGCCGACGATATCGCGCACGCGCTGCCGCGGGTTGAGCGAGGAGAACGGGTCCTGGAACACGGGCTGGATCAGCCGCGCGCGCTCCCGCCGATCCACCGTCGCGAGCCGCCGCCCATCCACCAGTACATCGCCACTACTGACCGGGAGAAGGCCGAGAATCAGCCGCGCCAGTGTCGATTTGCCGCAGCCGGATTCGCCGACGATGCCGAGCACGTCGCCGGCCCGGAGGGTGAAGGACACGCCATCGACCGCGCGCACGACGCGTTCGGGGGTCGTCATGCCGGAGCGGATGTAGAAGGCGCGACGGACGTCGCGGACCTCGATGGCGAGGGTCATGCGGCCTCGGTGCGTGGCCAGTCGGGGGCCAGGCGGCAGAGGTATTGGTGGTCGTTGCTTCCTCTCCCGCCTTCGGCGGGAGAGGGTAGGGTGAGGGTGCTGCGTGCCGACCCGATCACCCTCACCCTACCCTCTCCCACTTCGCGGGAGAGGATCCGCTCGGCGCATTCCGGCATCGCATGCGCGCAGCGATCGCGGAACGCACAGCCGACGAAGCCGGGCGCGATGCGTGGCACCACCCCGGGAATGCTGCCGAGTGGTGCATCGCGCCGCAAGCCACCCGGCACCGGGATGCAAGCCAACAGCCCGCGCGTGTAGGGGTGCGTCGGCGCGGCGAACAGCGCCTCGACCGATGCGCTCTCCACCACCTCGCCCGCATACATCACCGACACCCGCTGCGCCATGCGCGCGACGATACCGAGATCGTGGGTGATCAGCAGCAACGCCAGGCCAAGCTCGCGTTGCAGAGTCTGCAACAGCCGCAGGATCTGCGCCTGCACTGTGACGTCGAGTGCGGTGGTCGGCTCGTCGGCGATCAGCAGCTCCGGCTCGCACATCAGCGCCATGGCGATCATCACCCGCTGGCGCAACCCGCCGGAAAGCTGATGCGGATGCTGCGTCAGCCGCATGCCCGGCGCGGTGATGCCAACCCGGCCGAGCAATTCCGCCGCGCGGTCCATGGCCTGAATGCGCGAAACGCGCCGGTGGCGCCGCAGCACTTCGGCCATCTGCGAGCCGATCGTGTAGGCCGGATTGAGGCTGGTCATCGGCTCCTGGAAGATCATGGCAACCTTGTCGCCCCGCAGCCTCGCCATGCCGCGCTCGGAGAGGCGGAGCAGATCGGTGTCATGGAAGCGCAGCACGTCGGCGCGACGTTCGGCGCTGCGTACCAGCAGGTTCATCACCGCCAGGGCGGTCACCGATTTGCCGCATCCGGATTCGCCCACCAGGCAGTGCGTCTCACCGCGGTTCACCGTCAGCGTCGCGCCGCGGACCGCGGCCACACTGCCACCGAACGTGACCTGCAGGTTGGCGACTTCCAGGACGGGTCTCATCGTGGCCGTCCGGTGCCCAGCAGATCACCCAGCCCGTCGCCCAGCAGATTGATGCCGAGCACGAGAACAAACAGCGCGATACCGGGGATCATGATGACCCAGGGCGAGAAGAACATGTAGTCCTTGGCTTCGGCGATCATCAGCCCCCAGGACGGCAGCGGCGGCGGCACGCCGAGGCCAAGAAACGACAGCGCCGCCTCCAGCAGGATGGCCAGCGCCATCTCCAGTGTGGCGACGACCACGAGATGGGTCAGGATGTTCGGCAGCACCTCGCGCAACAGGATATGCGCGCGCGACGCCCCGGCCGCCTGGGCCGCGGCGATGTAGTCGAGGTTGCGCACCTGCATCGTCGTGGTGCGTGCCACAACGGCGAAGCGGTCCCATAACAGCAGGCCGAGGGTGGCCACCACGACGGTCAGCGAACTGCCGACCAGTGCGACCACGGTCAGCGCGACCAGGATCAGCGGGATGGCAAGCCGGGAGGTGATGATGAACATCACCGCATCGTCGACGCGCCCGCCGAAATAACCGCCGAGAACGCCGAGGGTGATACCGATCAGTCCGGAGGCGACCACGGTCAACGTCCCGATCAGCATGGAGATGCGGGCGCCGTAAATCAGCCGCGAGAGATAGTCCCGGCCGAGCTGGTCGGTGCCGAACGGATGCGCGGCCGAGCCGCCATCCATCCATTGCGGTGGGATCAGGCGTGCCATCAGGTCCTGCGCGAACGGATCGTGCGGCGCGAGGATGGGCGCGAAGAGCGCCGTCAGCAGCACGCTGCCGACGATGATGGCGCCAAGTCCGGTCGCAAGATGGCGAAGCTGGGGGCGACGGCGACGCGGCAGGATGGCGGCGGTCATGCGGGCATCACGACAGTAAGGGCCGAGTTAGGCGCAGAGGAACCAGAAGAACAAGAGGATTACGAAGGACGCGGGCTTCCTCCCCCTTGAGGGGGAGGGCAACACCGCGCCGGTGGCATCTGGCGCAACGCCGCGACAGTCTTTCACGTCGATGCACCAAAGATCATTCGGCGGACGCAGAGGCGCAAACGGTTGGCTCAACAGCACCCCCGCATGCTCTGGCGATGTGGCTGACTCGAACCCTCCCGCCGCAGCAGGTCTCTCATATCCGACATCCCATGTCCCGGATGGGGCAGCGCATCCGAACGCGGCTCCAGGCGAGCCACTCCCGCCGCCCGGTAGGGGGCCGCCACTCGTAGCCGGTTTGTCGGCTGACCCCAAACCCCGCGCAAAGCGCCGTCATCGGCAGATCGCCCTTCTGACAGGCGGCGATGAACCGCCGCTTCGCGTCCAACCCGCGGCCTTCCTTGCATCCGACCGCAAAGCTCCCCCTTTGCCCGGCAGCAAAGCTGTCACCCATCTCCGCGATCTATCGTGTCACCGACGCACCCGGTTCGGACCGAACGTCCTCCCTCAAAGGGGGGAGGACTCTGCTCCACGCGCGCCTTATCTTGATGCCGATGGGGCTTGAGCCGTCATGATGTTTGACACGCGCGTGCCGGTACATCGATCGGTTACCGCGCGGTATAACCTCGCCCGCACGATAGGAGGGCCTCGATGACCAACCTGCTGGAAGGCGGCTGCGCCTGTGGCGCGGTGCGCTATCGCCTCGGCACAGCGCCGTTATTCGTGCATTGCTGCCACTGCCGGGATTGCCAGCGCCAGACCGGCAGCGCCTTCGCCATCAACGCGCTGATCGAGGCCCGCGAGGTTGCCCTGCTGTCCGGCGAGACCGCGCCCTCCGCCATGCCCACCGATAGCGGCCAGCCGCACCGCATCCACCGTTGCACCGCCTGCGGCACCGCGCTGTGGAGCGAATATGGCGGCCGCGACACGATACGGTTCGTGCGCGTCGGCACGCTCGACGATCCTGCGGCACTGACGCCCGACGTGCACATCTACGTCCGCTCGAAGCTGCCCTGGGTCGCGTTGCCCGACGGGGTGCCGGCCTTCGACGCCTATTACGACAGCAGGACCCTCTGGCCCGCGGCAAGCCTGGAACGCCGCCGGGCCTTGCGCGGCTGAGCGCGCCACCTTGCAAATGCCCCGCCGATCGACGCAGCCGACCCGACATGGCCGTCGCCTTCCTCGTCATGGCGCGATTTGACCCGGCCATCGGCGCACGGGCGAGCGGGGGCAGATGGCCGGGTCGAACCCGGCCATGATGGGTTGAGCCTGGACCGCCCGAACAAGAGTCATCCCTGGTGGCGCATCCACCGCGATGCGGGGAGCGTCTCTCAACCGGCGCTGACCCAAGCCGACGCCGTGCCGCGCCAGCTTATGCTGCTGCTGGTCGCCGCCACTCTCGTGCGGCTCGGCTTCGGCGCCGCGCTCGGCCTCGGCGTGGACGAGAGCTACATGGTTGCGTCTGGCCGTGCCCTGAGCCTCGGCTATTTCGACCACCCGCCGGCGTCGTGGTGGCTGGCCTGGGCAGCGTCCCACCTCGCCGGCACCGAGGCGCCGATCGTCGTGCGCCTGCCCTTCATCGCACTGTTCGCGCTGTCCACCTGGCTGATGTTCCGCCTCGGCGCCGCGATCGCCGACCAACGCGCCGGGCTCTGGGCGGTGGTTCTGCTGAACCTCTCGCCGGTATTCGGCATCACCACCGGCACCTGGGTGCTGCCGGACGGCCCGCTGGACTGCGCATTGCTCTGTGCCGTCCTGTGCCTGGTGCGCGCCCTGCCGGCGCACGGCCGCGCCGCGCTGATCCGGTGGGCAGGCGCCGGCCTGTGCGCCGGTCTTGCCCTGTTCTCGAAATACTCCGCCGCGCTGACGCTGGCCGGCGCGTTCGCCTACCTGCTGACCAGCCGCGACCACCGCCGCTGGCTGGCCCGCCCGGAGCCATACCTCGCCGTCCTGCTCGCGGCCCTGGTGTTCTCCCCGGTCGTCGTCTGGAACGCCACGCACCACTGGGCCTCCTTCGCCTTCCAGGGCGAGCGGGCCGAAGCAGGCGCACGCTTCCATCCGCTCGGCCCGCTCGTCGTGCTGGGCGGCGAGGCGCTGTTCGTCCTGCCGTGGATCTGGGTCCCGATGATGGCGCTGTTCCTCGCAGCCCTGCGCCGCGGCCCGGGTGCCTGGCGGCCCTGGCTGCTCGTCTGTCTCGCAGCGCCGCCGATCCTGCTGTTCGCGCTGATCGCCGCCTGGTCGAGCCAGCGCGTGCTGTTCCACTGGGCCGCGCCCGGCTACCTGCTGCTGTTCCCATTGCTCGGCCAGGCGGTGGCTAGCCGCCTGCCCCATCCGGCGGTGCGCCGCGCCCTGCGGGACACCGCGGTGTTCGTCGTGCTGACCGTCACGGTCGTCGCCACGCAGGTGCGGTTCGACTGGCTGCACCCCGTCATTGCCCGCGTGGCCCGTCAGGACCCCGACCTGGAAGCGATCGACTGGACCTCGCTACGCACCGACCTTGCCGCCCGTGGGCTGTTGGCGGCCGGCACGGTGGTCGGCGTGCCCGACTGGCGCGACGCGGGCAAAATCGCCTACGCGCTCGGTCCGGACATCACCGTGCTGTGCCTGAACCGCGACGCGCGGCAGTTCGGCCTGGCGGACCCGCCGCAGCGCTTCATCGGGCAGGATGTGCTGCTGCTGGTGCCGGAACACGCGGAGCGTGCCACGCGGGCGCTGGCGCCCGTGTTCGACAGCATCGACGCGCTGCCACCGGCATCGATCCGCCATGCCGGACGCGTGCTGGCGGAGGTCGCGGTACTACGCGGCCACCGGCTGCGTGCCTGGCCTCCGCCATGACGCGCCAATGGCTCTCGCCTCGGAACAACCGGGGAATCGCCTGCGACACACCGCAGCCTGCGCTGGCGAGACGGCTGGCGCATTCGTAGAAGCAGCCGATTGGAGGCACGATCCACATGGTCCGCCGGAAGAATGTCCTGTTCATCATCGCGGACCAATGGCGGGGAGATTGCCTCGGCATACTCGGCCACCCAGCGGTTCGGACACCGAACCTGGACGCCCTCGCGCGGCGCGGCGTCACCTTCACCCGCCATTTCGGGCAGAGCGCACCCTGTGGTCCGGCGCGCGCGTCCATGCTGACCGGCCTCTATGTGATGAACCATCGCGTGGTGGCGAACGGGGTGCCGCTGGACGCGCGTCACCCCAATCTGGCGCTGGAATTGCGCCGCGCCGGGCATGACCCCGGCCTGGTGGGCTACACCACGACCGTCCCCGACCCGCGCACCACGACGCAGGACGACATTCGCTTCTCCGAATGGGGCGATGTGCAGGCCGGTTGGCGGGTGTTCGCCCATTTCGACGAACGAGAATGGCGCAACTACTTCGCCTGGGTGCGCGGCAAGGGCGTGGTGCTGCCGGACCAACCCATGGCGCTGATGGCCCCGGAAGGCCCGCCCGGGCCCAGCGCCGCGCCGGCGCGCATCCCTGCCGCGGCGTCCGACACCGCTTGGACGGCAGAGCATGCCATCCGCTTCCTGCACGCGAGCCGCAAGGACCGCCCCTGGGTGCTGCATTGCGGGTTCTTCCGGCCGCACCCGCCCTTCGCCGCGCCGGCGCCCTGGCACGCAGCCGTCGATGCGGCCGCACTGCCGCCGGCCATCGGTGCGGCGAGCCTGACGGCCGAAGCCGCGCAGCACCCCCTGATGACCCGTTGGCTCGCGGGTCAGCAACGCGCCAATTACTTCCAGGGTGCCTCCGGCCCCTTGCAGCCGCTGACGGAAGATGAGATCGCCCTGACGCGCCGCGCCTATTACGGTCTGATCGCCGAGGTAGACGACGCCATCGGCCAGATCCTCGCGGCGCTGGAGCAAACCGGACAGGCTGAGGACACGCTGGTGATCTTCACCGCGGATCACGGCGAGCAACTCGGCGACCACGGTTTGCTCAGCAAGCTTGGCTGGTTCGATCAGAGTTACCACCTGCCGCTGATCATCTGCGATCCGGCGAGCGACTCGGTGCATGGCCATCGGGTGGACGCCTTCACCGAGGCGGTGGACCTGATGCCAACCATCCTGGATTGGCTCGGCATCCCGGTGCCGAGGGCCTGCGACGGCGTACCGCTGACCCCATGGCTGCGCGGCGAGACACCGGCCGCGTGGCGTGACGCGGTGCATTTCGAGTACGACCTCCGCGGCGGCTGGCCTGATCCGCACCGGCCACCGTTCGGGCTCGAGGTGGACCAGGCCGCGATGTGCGCGATGCGCACCGAGGATTGGAAGTACGTGCATTTCGCGGCACTGCCGCCGGTGCTGTACGATCTCCGGCAGGACCCGCACGAAACGCACAATGTCGCGGCCGATCCGGCCTATGCGATGCTGTTGGCGGAAGCCGCCCGCCGCATGCTGGCCTGGCGCATGCGTCACGCCGACCGAACCCTGACGCATCTCTGTGCGACGCCCGCGGGCCTGGCGGACCGGCGGGATCCGCCGCAAGCCGCTCCCTTGCGGGGGCAGCTTTCAGATGGCCAAAACGCACAGCATCGCGGCCGCTGAGCCGGTGCGGGCCGTCCTCAGCGTGCACGTTTACGCGGATCGGGGTGGCGGCCTGGCATTTGCGCCCCGCTCGCGACATGCACCATCATTCATGACGGACCACCCCCGGATGCCCAACCGGCAGGCAGGAGGCGCCGCATGACAATCCTCTCCGACCGCGTGCTGGGTGCCGCTGAACTGCGCGCCCTGCAAACCCGCTCGGATGTCCGCGGAGCGGCCCGTCTGGCGATCCACCTCGCCTTGCTCTGCGGCACTGGCTGGCTGGTCGCCGTCGCCTCCGGCTGGACGCTGCTGCCGGCGATGCTGGCGCTCGGCCTCGTGCAGGTGGCGCTATTCGCGCCGGCACACGAGACGATGCACCAGACCGCGTTCGCCTCGCGCCGCACCAATGCGATCGTGGGCTGGCTGGTGTCCTGCCCGTCGCTGCTGAACGCGCAGTTCTACACCTGCTTCCATCTGGCGCATCACCGCCATACCCAGATCGTCGGCCAGGATCCGGAGCTCGATGCGCCGGACCCGCGCGACCTGCGCAGCTACGCCGCCCGCATCCTCGGCTTGGCGTATTGGTCGCTGCGGCTGCGCGTGATCGCCGATTGCTGGCGCGGCGACCTGCGCCGCTACCCCTATGTCAGTCCCGCCGCCGCACCGCGCGTGATCCGCAGCGTGCGGGCGATGACGCTGCTGCTGGCCGGCGGCGCGGTCGGCTCGGCGCTGCTGTTCGGCTGGGCGACGCCGCTGCTGTACTGGATCGGGCCGCAGCTTCTCGGCCAACCGTTCCTGCGCGCCTACCTTCTGGCGGAGCATACCGGCTGCACACTGGACCGTAACGGCCTGACCAACACCCGCACCACGCTGACCACCGCCGCCGTGCGCCTGCTGATGTGGAACATGCCCTACCATGCCGAGCACCACCTGTTCCCGTCGATCCCGTTCCATCGGCTGGCCGCGGCGCACGCGGCGATCCGGGACCGACTGGGGTTCGTGCAGCCGGGTTATGTGCGTTGGAACCTCGGATTGGTGCGGCGGCTGGCCACGTCGCAGTGAGCCCACCCCCGGACGACGCGAGGCGCGCGGCGGCGAAGCAATCCCCCGCCTGCGGAGCCGCGGCGGCGCATCAGGCAGGGGATTGCCGCGTCGCCGCGCGCCTCGCAATGACAGGTGGGAAACCGGCGCGATCGCCGCTTACTCGCTCCCGGTCAGCGGAAGTCCGATCGGATGGGTCACGGCGTCGCTCAGCAGCAGGGCACCCGACGAGCCGCTGCTCGTATCGGCCGGCGTCGTCGTGCCGGACGAGCCTGATCCCGTCGCCGCGAAATCTGCGATCATGGTACTTGATGCATCGGTGGCAGCGGCATTGAAGCTTGGCGGATCGATCGTCACCGCCGTGCTGGCAGCGGTCTCCACCCCTGCTTGGTTCCACACGTCGAACTGGATCGTGTCGGAACCGCCGCTGCCGCCAGCCATGTAGTGCAGGCTCGCCAGGATGGCATTGACGTCCACGTAGTCGGTCTGCACCGCGATGCTGTCGCTGCCGGAGCCCGCCACCGCCTGGCCCGACGCATCGGTCGCGCTCAGCGTTCCCGTGCTGTCGCTGATACCCAGGAACAGCGATCCCGGATTGCCCGCCGCGAAGCTGTCCGAATAGCTGCCGCTGACCGCAACGGTGCCGTCCGAAGCCACGCTTTCGCTCGCCGGCTCGTTCAGTGTGGGACCGCCGCCGCCGGCGATGCTGATCGGGATCGACCGCGTGGTATCCACCGGAGCCGGAGGTTCGGCCTCGATCGACACCGTATCGGAGGTCGCGCCCGCGGCAGGGACATAGGTCAGGCTGGCAAGGTCGGCGTTGATCTGGCTCGTCGATGCCGGGCCGACGGTAAGTTGGTGCGTACCCGACCCGCTCGCCCCGTCCATGTACAATGTCCCGGAACCCGCAACGATAGAGAGATTGCCGGAGGTTCCAAGGTTTTCGATCGATACGTCGTTCAGCGCGAGGGTGGCGCCCTGCGCGACCGAGGCCGACGCTGGCGTGACCACCTCCGGATTGAGGATCCCGCTGGGCTGGCCGCCTGCCGCATACGCGACGGTTGACGCATTGCCGGAGCCGCCAACGGTCTGGTCCTCGAAATTCCCCAGTGTGTAGCTACCGCCGGTGAGTGGGATCGCCTGCTCCAACGTGCCGCCCCCGGTCACGTCCAGCGTGCCGTTGGCAAAACCAGGTTGGCCGCCCTGCCCAGCGGTCTGGCTCTCCAACGCAATCCGATCGCCCTGGCCGAACCCGCTGACCGTCGCGCCATCAGCGAAGGCCATGCCTTGCTCGAGCGACAGTGCGCCGGTGCCGCTGAACGCCACGTCGCCGCCCTGGAACGTACCGTCCAAGACCAGATCGCCGCCATTCGCAATGGCGGCGTTACCGGCGTTGACGAATGTCCAATCCGGCGCACTGCCGGGAAACGATCCGGTCGAAGCAAAATCTATATTGCCGCCATTGGTGACGATGCTGCCGTGGTTGATCAGGTTGGCGGCGGTCGTGCCGGCCGATGGCCCATTATAAATCAGCAGAGTCCCGCCGGTCGCGCCGCGGATCAGGCCATCGTTGACGATCGTCTCCGCGATGCCGTTGAGCGTCAACGTGGCGTTTCCGTCGGTTTGCAGCGTGCCCTGCGCGCCGACGGTCAGCGTGCCGCCGATCTGCACCTGGCCGGCACTGCCGGACTGCAACAGCGAATCCAGCGTGACGTTATTGAAATACACGACCGGGGAGCTGTTGCCGCTTCCGCCCAGCGTAATAGTTTCGCCGGTCAGCGTGGCGTTCGACAAGGTCGCAGGGTTCGTCGTGTCACCGTAAATGACGACGGTATCGCCGCTGGTCGGCACCGCATCCCCGGACCAATTCCCCGCGGTATTCCAGTCGTCGCTCACCGCGCCGGTCCAGGTCTCGGTCGAGCCGCCGCCACTGGTGATGCTGACAGGGACGGTGTCGCTGGTCTCGACACCCTCCTGGTTCCAGATGTCGAAGCTGATGGTGTCCGATCCGGGGTTGGCGCCGGCGGTGTAGGTGAGGCTCTTCAGCACTGCTTCCACGTCCGCGTAGTCGGTGTTCAGCATGATGCTGTTGGTGCCGGAGCCGGCCACGGCTGCACCGGACGCGTCGGTGGCCCGCAACGCGCCGCCGCTGTCGGTGATGCCGAGGAACATTGCGCCCGGATTGCTAGCGGCCACGCTGTCGGAATAAGCGCCGCTGACCGCCTGCGTCGCACCGGCTGCGACGGTTTCGCGCGCTGGTTCGCTCAGCGTTGGCCCGGCGCTGGCCGTCGCGCCGGTGGCGCTGCTGCCGTCGCCGGTGACCGTGACCGGCACGTCGCCAGTCGTCTCGGTCCCGGCCTGGTTCCAGATATCGTAATGGATGTCGTCGGTGCCGCTGGAACCCGCCGCGACGTAGGTCAGGCTGTTGATGATGTCCTCGACATCGGCATACGAGCCCTGAAAGGTGATCGCATTGCTGCCGGTCCCCGCCGCGTCGGCCGAAGTGTTGCTACCCGAGGCCGGATAATAACCATACAGCGCACCGCTATCGTCGCTGATGCTGAGATACAGCGAGCCCGGGTTGTCTTGCGCGAAGCTGTCTGTGTAACTCGCGCCTACGACGGCGATCGTCCCGTCTGCCGCCACTTTCTCTGACGCCAGCAGCGTCAGCTTCGTGCTCCCGCCGCTGGGATTGCTGGTGCTGGTAGCCATTGCCTGGACCTCCCCGAGCAGGGAAGCCACCTCTTCCCGCGCCACTTCGATGGCGCTTCAACGAAGCGGCGACAAATAGGTTCTCCGTGTTGGCATCAAAAACACTTGTGAGTCCTTTAAATGGAGACACGGCGGCCCGTGTTACGAAACGATCAGGGAGGTGGCCGCGACCGATCGCCTCGCCGGCGCGCAAATTGGTTCGGTGCCGCGTCGAAGCGGCGGTGGCAGCCCTATGCTCCAGCGATATCAAAACGCTACAGGATCGTTCTGGCCGGCGGCCGCAGCCCGGGCGAACCGCGGCTCGCGAATGCGCTCCCGGCTGGGTCGCCCAGGGCCGTTCGGCCAGCGCGGCGCCGACGATCTGGCCGGCATCGGGCGTCCACCGCGACAACGCCTCGGCGACCCTAACCAATTCCTAACCAATTTGCGCTTTCCTGTCGCTTCGGACGCGGGACGGGATCCAGCCGGGACCGGCGTCACCGCACCATCCGCTGGCCGGGAATGCCACATGCGCGTCAACGAGCCGATCACGCAGCACGAGCGGGATGTGCCTGACGGCGAACCGCTGGTGTCCCGCACGGATCCTGGCGGGCGCATCACGTTCGTCAATCGCATCTTTAGCGCGGTCAGCGGTTATTCCGAGCAAGACCTGGTCGGTGCGCCGCACAATCTGGTGCGCCACCCGCATATGCCACCGGCCGCCTTCGCCAATCTGTGGGCCACCATCAAGGCGGGCCACCCCTGGGACGGCCTGGTGAAGAACCGCACCAAAACCGGGGACTTCTACTGGGTTCGCGCCAACGTCACACCGGTCGTCGAAGGCGACCGGATCACCGGCTACATCTCGATCCGTTCAAAGCCAACCCGCGCCCAGATTGCCGAGGCCGAGCAAGCCTATACCGCCATCCGCGCGGGCAAGGCGAAGCACATCGAGCTGCGTGCCGGCGAACTGGTGAAGCGCGGCTGGCGCACGACGATGGCCGACACGGGGCGCTCGGTGCTTGGGCGCATGACGGGCGTGGCGATCGCCGCCGTTCTGGTGATCGTGGCGGTCGGCTGGCTGGGCTTTTCCGGCATGGCCGCGTCGAACGGCGTGCTGCGCCACGTCTATGAGCGCGACCTGGTGTCGGTCAATCAGCAACGCGGCGTGCTGGATCGGATGCGCGACAACCGCAATCAGATCGCGCAACTGACAGTCGCACTGGGGCGCGGCGTGAAACCCGAGGAGGCACTCAAGGAACGCGAGCCGCCGGTTCGCGCCGCCATCGCGCAGATCGCCGAACTCTGGCGGGCCTACGAGACGACGGAGCTGACGCCGGAACAGCGCGCGCTGGCGGCGAAATTCGCCGCCGCCTATGGCGCGCTATTGCGCGATGTGATGGAGCCGGCGCTGGACCTCGCGCGGCGAGGCGAAGCGGTGCAACTGGACGATCTGTTCCAGAAGCGGGCACCGGCCTTGTTCCAGGCCGCATTCGACGCCGACCGCGACCTCGTCGATCAGCAGATTGCCATCGGTCATGCGGCGTACACCGGATCGGTGGCGAGCCTGCACCGACGGCTGATCGTCGGCAGCGTCGCCGTATGCGGCGGCCTGGTCTTGGTGCTCGCGCTCGGCTGGGCCTTGCTCCGCACGGTGCGGCGCTGCCTGAAGGACGTCGAGGCCCAGTTCGAGGCAATCATCCGGGGCGATTTCGAGATTGCAATCGTGACCCCGGCAGTGCGCGAGTTCCGCAGCGTGACCGCGATGCTGCGGGCGATGCGCGCGCATCTCGCCTTCGGGCGATGGGAGAGCGCCGAGTTCGAGCGCAAGGCTTCCACGATCCGGCGCGACACCGTCGACAAGATGGCGCTGACGATCGAGCGGGAGGCGGGCGCCGCAGTGGAGCGGGTGGTCGATCGCACGGGCGCCATGGCACGGGATGCGGATGCAATGGCCGGTTCCGCCGAACGGGTGAGCACGAACGCCGAGCGCGTGTCGGGCGCCGCCGATCAGGCCATGCGGAATGCCCAGATCGTCGCCTCGGCGAGCGAGGAGCTGGCAGCCTCGATCCGCGAGGTGTCGTCGCAGGTGGAGCATGCCAGCACGGTGTCGCGCGCCGCCGCGGCGAAGGGCGCCGACGCGCGCGAGACGATCCGTTCGCTGTCGGAGGCGGCCGGGCAGATCGGCACCGTGGTCCGGACGATCGCCGACATCGCCGGCCAGACCAACCTGCTGGCGCTGAATGCGACGATCGAGGCGGCCCGCGCGGGCGATGCCGGCAAGGGTTTCGCCGTTGTGGCGGGCGAAGTGAAAACATTGGCGGCGCAGACGGCCAAGGCCACCGAGGAAATCTCCAAGCAGATTGCGGGATTGCGCGGCGTGACGGAGGCCTCGGTGACAGCGGTCGAGGATATCGGCCGTACGCTGGACGAGGTGGCCCGCGTCGCGATGTCTGTGGCGGCGGCGATCGAGCAGCAGACCGCGGCGACCCACGAGATCGCGCGCAACGTCGCGGAAAGCGGCGCCGCGGTGCAGGAGGTCACCAGCCGCATCGCCGAGGTATCGAACGACGCGGCGTCCACCGGGCAGCAGGCTGGTCGGCTGCGGGTGGCCTCTGGGGTGGTGGCGGACGACATCGCAACGTTGCGCGGTGCATTGGTCCGCACCATCCGCACCGCGACCGCGGACGCCGATCGCCGCCTTGGACCACGCGTTGCCGTCAATGAACCCTGCACGGTGATCCTCGACCTCGATCATGCCGAGATCGCTGGCACCTTGTGCGATGCCTCTGCGGGTGGCGCGGCGATCACGGCCGACCGTTGCCGCGCTGGCCTGGAACAGCAGGGCACGCTGGTGCTCGATCGCCGCAACGGGGAGCGCAGCCGTTTCACAATCCGCGCAATCGCGCCGGATGGCCAACTGCATGTCCAGTTCGACGTGGCAACCATGCCGGCGGCTTTCAAGGCGGCGATTGAAGCCCTGACCGATGGGCGCACGGCAACCGCGGGAGCCGCAGCGACTGTAGCGGCATGAATGCCGGTTGCTTTGCTTATCGGTCGGTCAGCCGCAATTCGATCCGCCGGTCCTTGGCATAATCGTCCGGCGTGTCGCCCGGAACGATCGGCTGGTACTCGCCGAACGCCGTGGCAGCCAGATGATCGGGTGGCACGCCGTCGGCGATCAGCAGCTTCACCACCGTGATCGCCCGCCCCGCCGACAGCTCCCAGTTCGAGGCGAACTGCCCCCCACCCTTCACCGGCTGCGGATCGGTATGGCCGTCAACGCGCAGGACCCAGTTTATGTCAGGCGGGATTTCCGTCGCGATGTCCTTGATCGTCACGGCCAGCGCGGTCATCTGCGCCTCGCCCGCCGGCGAGAGTTCGGCGCTGCCGACCGGAAACAGCACCTCGCTCTGGAACACGAACCGGTCGCCGACGATCTGGATGCCCGGCCGTCCCGCCAGCACCTGGCGCAGCATGCCGAAGAACTCGCTGCGATATTGTTGCAGCTCCTGCACTTTCGCCGCCAGCGCCGCGTTCAGCTTCTGCCCCAGGTTGGCGATCTGCGCATCCTTGTCGCGCCCCTGGGTCTGCGCCAGATCCAGCGCCTGCGATACCGCGGCAAGCTGCGCCTTCAACTGGTCCACGTTCTGATTGAGCAAGGCGATCTGCGCCCGCGCCGAATCGCCCAGCTTCTTCTCGTCGGCCAACTGCGCCTCGACCGCCGCGCGCCGCTCCTGCTCCGTCATTGCGCGCGCCGCGGCGTCCTGCGCCTGCTTCTCCAACTGATCACGCAATGCGGCCAGCGCGCGCGCCTGTTCCTGCAACGTCGCAAGGTCCGACAGCCGCGCCTGGATGGTCGCCTTGTCGGCGGTGACCGTCTTATCCAGCTCGGCCATCTGCTGCTTCATGTCGGCGAGCTGCTGCTGCGCGTCGGCGAGCTGTCGCTGCGTATCGGCGAGCTGCGTGTTGGATTGGGTAAGCTGCTGGCTCACGGTTTCACGCTGGGCGCCAAGTTGCTGCACCTGGGTCAGCAGGGCGTCGCGCTGGGCGGTCAACTGCTGAGCCTGCGACTGCAACGTGGCAAGCTGCTGCGACAGCGTGTCGCGCGCCTTGGCGGTTGCCGCAAGCTGCTGGCTGAGCTGGGCGACCGACGTCTGCAGTTCCGCGCCATGGACGCGTTCCAGCGACAAGGCGTCGGTCAGTTGCGCGAGCTGCTGCTTCACCTGATCCAGCGCCTTGTCGCGCCCGGACAGCACGACGGACAGGAATGCCTGCGCCAGCACGAACACCAACAGCACGAAGATGATGACCATGAGCAGCGTGGACAACGCGTCCACGTAGCCGGGCCAGGCCTCCAGGCCGTTGCTGACGTGCCGGCGTGCGCGCATCAGACTTTACCTCTCCCGTGGGCGAGGTTTCGTGATCATCAGCTCCGCTCCTCGGCCAGCGCCGCCACCGTGCGGGTCAGCACGCGCAGGTCGTTGCGCAACTCCGCCACGGTCTGCGACCTTCCCTGCTCCGACTCCGCGAGAAGTCGTTGCAGATACAGTTCTATGTTGCGGAGATGCGCGCGCGCCACATCGTCGCCGCCCTGGATGTCATGCAGCCGGTGCAGCGCGGGCGCCAGCGCCTGCTGGGACTCGGCAATGCGTAGCATGAGCTGCTGGCTGGTGCGCATCGTGTCGGTCAGCATGCCCATGCGCTCGTTCAGCGTCACCACCGCCTGGTTGCCCTGCGCGCGGCTCTCCTCGCCGCGCACCATGACGCGTTGCAGCGCCTCCAGATTCTCCGCCGTCTGTTCCAGCAGCGCCTGCACATAGACCGGCACCGAGCCCTCGCCTTCCGCCAGCGCGCCGGACCCAAGGCGGGTCTGACCGGCGAGCCATTCCTCCAACTCGTTGAAGAAACGATTCTGCGCCTGGCCCGCGGTAAGGTCGAGGAACCCCAGCACCAGCGCGCCGGCCAGGCCATACATCGAGGCGGAGAACGCCGTGCCCATCCCTGCCAGCGGCTGCGCCAGTTCGGATTTCAATTGCTCGAACATCGTGTTCACGTCGCCGCTGCCGATCGACATGTGGCCGATCACGTCGGACACCGCGCCGATCGTCTTCAGCAGGCCCCAAAAGGTGCCGAGCAGACCGAGGAAGATCATCAACCCCGTCATGTAGCGCGACAGCTCGCGGCTCTCGTCCAGGCGTGAGGCGATGCCGTCGAGCAGACTGCGCATCGCCGTGGTGGACAGCGTGAACCGGCCCGGCTCGCCACGCGCATGCTCTTCGCGCGAGGCGAACATGCGCGCCATCGGCGCCAGCAGCTTCGGCGGTGGCAGCGAGGCCAGCCGTGCGCGCGCCGTGTGGAACGTTTCGATCCACGTGACTTCGGGTGTCAGTCGCACAACCTGTCGCAGGTTCCAGGCGATGCCGAGCGCCAGAACGAACAGGATGAAGGCGTTCAGCTCGGGGTTGTTGTCGAACGCGCGGATCAGCACCGGCGACAGCAGCGCGGCGACGCCGGCGGCCGCGACGAGGAACACCGCCATGCGGACCAGGAAGACGGTCGGACGGGTCATCGCTGCCCCGTCGCCGCACTCGCGTTGGCGCCGAGCACGCTGACATCGACCCGATCCGGCGGTCCCTGGCCCGGCTCGAAGCCGAGCGCCCGCAAATAGATGCGGCTGGACGGCACCCCATAGGTCATCAATACGGCCCGCACCGCGATGGCGCGCGCCAGCGACAGCCGTCGCGCCACGGAGGGATCGTCCTGATCGCCGGATGCGTAGGCCAGCACGTTGAATGTCGTGGCGTCGCCGGTCGGCGCTGCCTGCACGAACTGCTTGATCGAGTCGGCGCTCCCCGGGCTGAGGTCGGACTGGCCGTTGGCGAAGGTCAGGCGTAGCCCGGCCGGGGTGGCGGCAGCGGTGGTGGCTGCGCCGGCAGCGATGGGGGGTGCCGGCGGAGGCGGCGTGTTGGCGGGTGGCGCGGGCGGCTGGATGGGCGCGATGGAGGCAACCGGCGGCGGGGCCACGGGCAACGTGGCGGGCGGCGGCGGCGCGGCGGCAGCCGGGGGCGGCGGCGCGACGGGCGGAGCCGGGGCGGTTGACGGCGCCGAGGCGACGGCCACAGGGGGTGCTGCAACGGCTGGCGTTGCCGGGGGAATGGCCGGACGCGGCGCGGCGGCGACGGCCGGGGGTGGCGCGGTTGGCGGCGCCGCGGTGACGGCCGGCCGCTTGGCTGGCGCGGTCGGCTGCGCTCCGGTGATGGCAGGCCGTGGCGCGGGCGGGGGGCTCGGCGCCGGGCGGCGGGCTGGCGACCCGGGCGCGCCGGGCAGCGCGTCGAGCGCGTGCAGGTCCACCGTCACCTGCGCCAAAACCGGCGCGGCCGGGCAGAGGAGGATGGCGAGGGGGAGAAGGAAATGGCGCATGGGCGGCGCGACCCTAGCCGAGCGCCGCTGCCGGCTCAATGAAGCCGATCGTCTCATGGCAAGGTTATTGTGAGGAGCGCAGCGACGGACGCCTGAAGCGCCACATCACCGGCCAGCCGGTCAGTCTGCTTCCGGGACGGCCTCACCACGTTTCACCTGGCGGGCCTCGGCGGTCTCGTGCTCCTCCGTGTTGATCAGTTCGGTGTCACAGGCGGTGATCGTGGCATCCTGCTGCCAGGTCGTCGCCTCGCCCTGATCGAAGTCGGAAACCTCCCATTGGCTACCGTCGTCCAACTGCACGATCCTGCCACTGTCGATCACCTTGTCCAGCCGGCGATGGTGGCAGTCGGCACGCGCGGAAAGGGGCAGCAGCAGAACCCCAAGCAACAACGCTGCGCAGCTCAGACGAAGCATGGGCAAACCCCCGCAATGGTGCCACCCAAGGTAGGTAGGCGGCCGGCGCCGCCGCCGGGCTACAAGGTTCGGTGAAGCGCGCAGGGCGGCATTGTCCAATCGCCCCTCGCGTTTGGGCACGGGATTCCCTATGTGTGCGCCGCAGCAATCCCTCCCGTTCAGGCACCTTATGCAAATCCGCAATGTCGCGATCATCGCCCATGTCGACCACGGCAAGACCACGCTGGTCGATCAGCTTCTCCGCCAGTCCGGCTCCTTCCGAGAGCATCAGCAGGTGGCCGAGCGTGCGCTCGACCGCAACGAACTGGAACGCGAGCGCGGCATCACCATCCTGGCCAAATGCACCTCGGTGGCCTGGAAGGACATAAGAATCAACATCGTAGACACGCCAGGCCACGCCGATTTCTGCGGCGAGGTGGAGCGCATCCTGAACATGGTGGACGG
>JBEKNT010000026.1:0-28561 GCA_049522565.1 Acetobacteraceae bacterium | reverse complement strand
GGGGAGAATAAGGATGCCGAGCATGGCCATCTTGACCTCCTTCGCCTCCAGCTTCTTGCCGAGATACTCCGGCGTTCGCCCGACCATCAGCCCGGCGACGAACATCGCCACGATGACGAACAGCAGCATGCCATACAGGCCGGAGCCGACGCCGCCGAAGATGATCTCGCCCAGCATCATGTTGACCATGGGCACCGCGCCGGCGAGCGGCAGCAGGCTGTCATGCATGTTGTTGACGGCACCGCAGGACGCGTCGGTGGTGATCGTGGTGAACAGTGTCGAGTCGGCGATGCCGAACCGCACCTCCTTGCCTTCCATGTTGCCGCCGGCTTGGGTATCGCTTGCCATTTGGTCAACGTGGAATGGCGTGAAGGCCGGATTGCCCTGCGACTCCACCGAGTAGGTCACGGTCGCGCCGGCGATGAACAGCACGAACATCACGGCAAAGATCGCCCAGCCCTGGCGCTCGCTGCCGACCATGCGGCCGAACAGGTTGGTCAGGCCGGCGCCGAGCGAGAAGATCAGCAGGATCTGGATCAGGTTGGTCAGCGCGGTCGGGTTCTCGAACGGATGCGCCGAGTTGGCGTTCATGAACCCGCCGCCGTTGGTGCCCAGCATCTTGATGACTTCCTGCGAAGCCACCGGCCCCTGGGCGATGATCTGCTTGGCGCCTTCCAGCGTGGTCGCCTCGGTATAGGCGCCGAGGTTCTCCGGCATGCCCTGCCAGACGAACACCAGCGCCACCACGATGGCGGCCGGCAACAGGATGTAGAACGTGCAGCGCGTCAGATCGACCCAGAAATTCCCGATCGTCTGTGCCGAACGGCGGGCGAAGCCGCGCACCAGCGCCACCGCGAGCGCGATGCCGGTGGCGGCGGAGACGAAGTTGTGCACCGTGAGACCGGCCATCTGCACCAGGTAGCTCATCGTCGTCTCGGGGACGTACGACTGCCAGTTGGTGTTGGTGATGAAGCTGACCGAGGTGTTGAACGCGAGGTCGGGCGATACCGCGTCCTGGCTGGCCGGATTGAATGGCAGCACGTTCTGCAGCCGCTGCAATCCGTACAGCACGACGAAGCCGGCAAAGGTGAACGCCAGCATGGCGATCGCGTAGCTCACCCAATGCTGCTCCTGCGTCTCGTCGACGCCGCACAGCCGGTAAGTGACGCGCTCCAGCGGGCGCAACACCGGGGAAAGTGTCGTGCGCTCGCCATTGAATACGCGGGTCATGTAGCCGCCGATCGGGCGGGTGATCAGCAGCAGCAACACGCAATAGAGCGCGATCTGCAGCCATCCGTTGATGGTCATGGGGGACAGCCTTCCGGCTTGAGATGTTCTAGAACGGTTCGGGACGGGTCAGCGCGAACGCAAGCCAGGCGAGCAATCCGATGGAGACGATGCCTCCCAGGATGTCACCGAAGGTCATCGCCGGGAGCTTCAGAACCGCTCGGGGCGGACCAGTGCGAAGACCAGGTAGGCGAGCAATCCGATCGTGACGACGCCGCCGAGCAGGTAATCGATGACCATGGCCGTGTCCTCACAGATGGTCGCAGGCATAGGCGTAGAGCACGCAGGCACCAAGGAACGCGGCCCCCACGAGCAAGTAGATGACGTCCAGCATGACGACGGTCCTTTCGAAATAGCTTGGCGATGCTTGGCCGCATCCGCCGCCGCTGGGCGGGCGTGGTCGCGTCGTGGGGGCAGCAACTAAGCCGAGCGGCATATATTTTCGATGTGGCGCGCGGCGCGGCGGCATATAGGCGGCATATAGACCCGTAGGAACCTCTCGCGCTTCGTGGGGTTGAGCCGCGAAGCGAATCAACGCGAGGTGCGCAACACCAAGGGTAGGGGTGATCGGGTTGCCCCGCAGCATTCTCTTCCTGCGAACCGCAGCAGCCTCACCCACGTCGCATCGCTCCGCGACCCCCGGGTTCAACGGCCCGGCGGCATTTCCTCTACCAATTTGGAGGCAAGGTGTCCCCGCGCTTCCGCCAATGCATTGACCTGGATCAAGCGGCCGGCGTCGCGCGACGCGGCGGAATCCTAGTGCATGCCGACAAAGGCGACGAGTACGCGCGCCAGCAGGCCCAGACCCAGACAGACGGCGACCACGCGAGTGATCTGGCTGATGATCTCACCCGGCGTGGGATAGGAGCTGCGTTCTTCCATGCGCAGGGGGATTTCCGTGTCCTGCGGATGCGGCGAACCAAACGAACTGTGGGGGACGTCGCTCACGTCGCACTCCATCGCTGCGATGAAACCGCCAACGATATGGGGTATTGCCCGATATAAATGCCATGTCACGCCGGCGGCCGGAGTATAGCGGCGGCGTATAGAGCGCTGTCGGCCGGACCGGAAACCGCTGGCCACCCGTCTCGACGATGCCAGGCAGGCGCACGATGCTCCCGTAGGAATCACTCGTGCCGCTGGACGGACCCGAGAATTTTTTTCCGTGCAGCCTCCGGCAATCACACAATTATAAGGACAGAGTCACGATCTTGATAAGTTGAAGCCTGCTCACGCGATCCGTTGCACGCCCGCCGGCAACGCTGCGCTAGCCTTTGCCGTCCGACGGAGGAAACTGCGATGGGTCGCCGCCTGTTGCCCGGCACTGCCTTGCATGCGAGTGCTGCGCTGGCGTTCGCGCTATCTGCGCACGCCCAGCCGGCGCCGAACGCGCGACCTGCCGGCGGCAGCGTGGTCGCCGGCGCCGCGACGATCGCTCAGTCGCCCACCACCACGGCCATCGACCAATCCACCCAGCGCGCCGCCATCAACTGGCAGAGCTTCGACATCGGCAGCCAGCAAACGGTGCAGTTCGAGCAACCGTCGTCCAGTGCGGTGACGTTGAATCGCGTCGTCGGACCGAACCCCTCGCAGATCGCCGGACAGATCGACGCCAATGGGCAGGTGGTGATCACCAACCAGTCGGGCGTCATGTTCTACCAGGGCTCGCAGGTGAACACCGCGGGCCTGATGGTCGCCGCCGCCGGCATCGGCAATGCCAATTTTATGGCCGGGCGCATGGTGTTCAACCAGGCCGCCAACCCCGGCGCCATGGTGGCAAACCAGGGCACCATCACGGTGCGAGACGCCGGCCTCGCCGCCCTGGTCGCGCCGCAGGTGGCGAATTCCGGCGTGATCAACGCTCGGCTTGGGCACGTGGTGCTGGCCGGCGCGCGGACCGCAACGCTCGACATGTACGGCGACGGGTTGATGGCGATCGACGTCACCGGTCAGGTCGTGCAGGCGCCGAGCGGAGCAACGGCGCTGGTCACCAACACCGGGCTCATCCGGGCCGACGGCGGGACGGTGCAGCTTACCGCGCGGGCGGCGGACGGCGTCGTGCAGACCCTGGTGGACGTCGGCGGCAAGGAGCAGGCCGGCACGGCCGGCGATCGTGCCGGCACCATCGTGCTGAATGGCGTCGGCGGCAGCATTACCGTCACCGGACAACTGATCGCCACCGGCAGCGCGCCCGGCAGCAGCGGTGGCAACATCCAGGTCAATACCAACGGCACCGTCGCCATCGCCCCCACCGCGCGGATCGACGCCTCGGGTCCGGCCGGCGGCGGCGTCATCGCCCTCGGCACGACGCTGGCGCGCGCCGCGGGCGGTCCGGACGTTACGTCGAAGCAAACCGCCACCAACGTCCAGGTGGCGCCGGGTGCGACCATCGCGGCCAATGCCACCGCGCGCGGCAATGGCGGGCGGGTCGCCGTGCTGTCCGTGCGGACCACCGTGATGGACGGCGCCATCAGCGCCACGGGTGGCCCGCAAGGCGGCAATGGCGGGTTCGTCGAGGTCTCGGGAGCCAATCTCGGCATGACCGGCGTGGTGAACCTCGCCGCGCCGGCCGGCCGCGTCGGCACGCTATTGCTCGATCCTACCAACCTCGACGTGGTCGCCGGTGCCGGGACGCTGGACGCCTCATTGCCCGACATCACCTACGGCACAGATACGGGAGACCAGACCGTCAGCACCCGCGCGATCGATGATTCGGCCGCCAACGTCATCCTCCAGGCGACGAACAACCTGACGGTGGATACCGACGCGCCGATCGTCCTGCAATCGGGCATCAGCCTGACCATGCAGACCCTGACCGGCAACATCGTGGTCAATTCGCCGATCACCGCCAGCGGCGGCGGCAACCTCACGCTCCAGGCGGGATTGACCAAGGGGTCCGGCGGCACGCTGACCCTCAACGCCAACCTGATGACGGATACCGGCGGCCAGGTCGGCACGATCACCCTCCAGGCGGATGCCGGCATCGCCCTGAATGCCACGGACCCGAACGCCGGCAGGCTGGACATCAGCACCATCAGCGGCGGCGGCGTCCGCCAAACCGCCGGCGGGCAGATCTTCATCACGACGCTCCAAAGCACCAACGGGGTCGCCGGCAATGTCGGGCTGGCGAGCAACGCGAACTCCGTCACCAACCTGGGGCCGTTCGCCGTGACCGGCGGCAGCCTGGCGCTGTTCGACGCCTCGCCGCTGACCATCGCCGGTCCGGTCGCCGCGGATTTCCTCACGATCAGCGCGACCGGGCGGATGACGCTGGCCGGCAACATCGCGACTGTCGGCGCACCGCTGGTGCAGCAGTCCGGGGCGACCCCGGCGCCCGGCGGCAGCACGTTGCAGGTGCTGACCCTCCCATCCAATTTCGGGGCAATTGCCCAGTTCGTGCAGACCGGCACGGCGATGCTGACCGACCCGCCGGCCACCACGCTGCGCATACAGCTTCCGGCGGCCGGCGGCACCGCGACCTTCGCCAACCTGGTTGGGCCGGACTCCAATCTCGTGCTTGCGCTGGGCAGCGGCACGGCAAGCGGCGCCATGCAGGTCGGCGGGCTGCTGCTGCTCGGCGCCGGCGGCACGGCGACCCTGACCGGCAGCGTGGCCGGCGTGACAACGGCCGCCGCCGCGGCACTGGGGCAGATCACCCCGGCGGTCAGCGCGAATTACACATTCAACGGCTGCACCATCGGCCTCGCTGCCTGCGCGCCGGCGCCGACCACCATCCCCCCCATGCCGCCGATGAGCCAACCGGTGCTGGGCGGCCTTTCCTGGTTCCTCCCCGGCCAAGCCCTGCCGCCCTTGCTCCCGCTGCCGGCGCTGAGCCTGCTCGTGCTGACCAACCCGCCGCTGCTGACCGGTCAGCTCGCGCCGCAGGACGTCGTGCCGCCCAACATCTCGTTCGAGGACTACTGAATGCGCCCGCTCCTGGCTCCGCTGGCCTTGCTCGCGGTGGCGGTTGCCTGCACGCCGCCGCCGCCCGACGCCTATGTCGGCGGCGCCGCCAAGCGGCAGGCCGCCATCGGGCTGGGCCAGGATGCCAGCGGCGAAACCTGCAACCAGCTTCCCGGCGACCGCGAGGACGCGGCGGAGGTGTTCTGCGGCACCTGGCAACAGCCGGCGGCGGTGGTGCGCGGCGGCCCACAAGCCGGTGCGGACGCGCTGATGGCGCTTGCCACCGGCGGGGCGTGGCGCGAGGCGCTGGACCGGCGCTTTGCCTGCCAGGCGCCGACACGCAGCGCGATCCTCGGTGACCAGCCGGCGCTGCTGCTGCAATGCAAGCGCCGCATCGGCGGTTGGCCGCAGGTGGCGATCGTGGCGTCGGTCGATGGGCGCACCTGGCTGGCCGACGGCATCCTGCCGACCCTGCCGGCGATGCAACGCTCGATCGGCATCCTGTCCGGGCGAGTCGCCGCGTCGGGCGCCAGCAGCCTGCTCCCGTCCGCCGCGGATGCCCTGCTCGCCAACCAACTCGCGGCGCGGGCGTTCAGCGCCGGCGATGTGGGGCAGTTCGACGCGCTGATGACGCTCGGCGCCCGCGCCAACCTGGCGGAGAACTTTGCCCCGGCCGAGCAAGCGTATCGCGCCGCGCTGGCGGTGCAGCAGAAAGCGCTGGGGCGCGACGATCCGGACACCGTCGGGCCGCTGATGCACTTGGCCTTGCAGGTCTCCGATGAGGGCCGCTTTGCCGAGGCGGACACGCTGTTCGCCCGGGCGCAGCGACTGGCGCCGAACGCCACCGACCGCGTCGCCGTGGCGGGGCTGCTGCACTATCGCGCGCTGCACGCACTTAACCAGGGCAGGTTGGCACCGGCCCGCGCGCTGTTGCGCGACGCCGAGACGGCCTACGCGGCGATTGTGCCCCCCGAAATGCTGGCGGCGCGGTCGGACGTAAGAGTACAGGTGGCGTCGCTGGGCACGCTGCCGGCCGGCGGGCCGACCATCGACCCCACCGCGCAGTCGGCGCTAATGGGCGTGCTGGAGACGCAACGCTACCAGGCGATCGTGCTGCGCCACATGGGCCTGGCGGAGGACAGCGCCGCGATGATCGGCGCGGCGCAGCGGCTGGCGTCGGCGAACGACATCGTGCTGCCTGTGGTTACCGCGCGGCTGACCCGCACCGCCGCCACGGCTGCCGCCGCGGCCGGCCGGACCGCCAGCGCCGAGGCGGGCCTGGCGCAGTCCGCCGCCGCCTTCGGCGAAGTGCTGCCACAAACCCGTCCGGTGGCGGAGACCGGGCTGCTGGACGCCGCCGAGTTGGCCCGGCAAGGCCAGACGGTCCGAGCGCTGGAGCTGTGCCGCACCGCGACGGATCTGCTGCGTCACCTGCGCTCGGGCACCGATCCGGCACTGCTGGCGCCGTGCCTGGCCACCTATGCCGCGGAGGCGGCGCGCCGGCCGGCCAACGCGCAACAGTTGCTGGCGGCGATGTTCGAGACCGCCGAGCTGGCGCAGGACAGCCTGACCACGCGGCAGATCGCCGAGGCCGCGGCCCGGCTGGCGGCGAACGCACGCGACCCGAAGGTAGCGGAGGCGATCCGGCGGCGGCAGGATGCCGGGGAGACGCTGGCCGAGCTGTATCGTCAACGCGACGATCTGGCGCGCGGCGTGCCGCCGGGGATCGTGGCGCCTCCCGCGGTCCCGGTTGCGCCAGCCGACCTGGACAGGCGCATTGCCGCCGCCCAGGCCGATCTGGCGGATGCCGACGCCGCTTTGCACGCTGCCGCGCCCAACTACGGCCAACTGGTGCAGGAGGTCGCGCCGACCGCCGACGTGCTGGCGGCGTTGCAGCCGGGCGAGGCGTTCGTCGCCATCACCCTGGCGGGCGATACCGGCTGGGTGTTCGCGCTGCGCAACGGCCGGATCGACGCGGCGCCATTGCCTGTCGGCGCGGCCGCGGTCGGCGATCTGGTGCGCCGCGTGCGCGCCGGCATCGAGCTGACCACGGCGGGTGTGCCGCGCTTCGATACCGACGCGGCGCATGCGCTGTACGATGCGGTTCTGGCTCCGGTGGCGCCGCGGCTGGCCGGGGCCAAGGCGCTGGTGCTGGCGCCGTCCGGAGCGCTGCTGTCGCTGCCCTTCGCGGTGCTGCTCACCGGGCCGGGGGATTCGGTGCGTTTGGCCGAGGCACCCTGGCTGATCCGCGATTTCACCATCGCGCACGTGCCGTCGGCGGCGAACTTCGTGGCATTGCGCCGGATTGCCGCGACGTCGCGGGCGACGCAGCCGTGGTTCGGCTTCGGCGACTTCCGACCGGTGACGCTGACTCAGGCGGAACACAGTTTCCCGCCCGGTACCTGCGCCGACAGCGCGCGTTTATTCGCCGGCCTGCCGCCCCTGCCCTTCGCGCGACGGGAACTCGGGGCGGCCCAGGCGTTGCTGGGCGCCGCCCCGACGGACGAGATGCTGGGCGCGGCGTTCACCGTGCCGGCGGTAGAGGGGGCAAACCTGAAGAACTATCGCGTGCTGCATTTCGCCGCGCACGCGCTGCTGCCGACCGACCTGCGCTGCGAAAGCGAGCCGGCGATCGTCACCTCGGACCCGCAAGGCGCGGTCGATGCATCCGGTGCGCTGCTGACGTCGAGCGACGTCCTCGGGCTCGACCTGGACGCGGATGCAGTGATCCTGTCAGCGTGCAATTCCGGCGGTCCGGGGGGCGCGGATGGGGGAGACAGCCTGTCCGGCCTGGCACGCGCCTTTTTCTTTGCCGGCGCTCGGGCGCTGCTCGTGACGCACTGGTCGATCAGCGACCAGTCGTCGGCCTTCCTGGTGGCGGACACGCTGCGCCGCTTCGCCGCGGGGCGTGACGGCGGGCTGGCGGGGGCGCTGCGCGCGGCGCAACTCGGGATGCTTGACGGGGCGGGGAAGACGCTGCCGGCGAACCTGGCACACCCGTTCTACTGGGCGCCGTTCGCGCTGATCGGCGAGGGCCAGGGCCAGCGCCCGCCGACGCGGGTGGCAGCGAGCCCGTACACCTCTCCCGTGCCGCTGGAGCGGTCAACAAGCGTCGGCGTCGAGGGTAAGGGGCGTAACGCACGGGCATTCGTCGGTCGGCCCGGGGCTACGACGTTCGCATAATGCACCTGCCGAAGCGTTTCACGGCCCGCAGCGGTGCCGTCAATGCCCAGGAGGTGGAACCGCGCATCGCCGCGACCTCGGCGCGAGCCGCATCCCGTTCTGCGACGAGCCTGTTGCTGAACGCCGCTGACACCGCCCCGAAGATGGCTCGCCGTCCGGCTTCCGACCCAAGGTCGAACAGGGTCACGTTATCGACCGGCCGGCGCAAATAGCGTCTCGCGGTTTCGGCCGACCGGAACGCATGGTAGATGCCACGATCCGCAGACTCAGGATGGCGCTGGTAGAACACGTGGTGGAAATCCACCGTGGCGAGAAGCTCCATCACACACGCGGGGTTGGGACCCCACCAGTTCGTCGCGTCGTTGCTGAGCGTGGCGCCGGGATAAAACACCATCGCCGGCCGATCCAACATCACCAGGTCCTGGTGCGTCTCGATCACCAGCAGATCGTTCGCCAGCGCGGCCACCTTTTGCAGCACCATGATCGGGTCGATCATGTGGTAGAAGACGCCGATGAACAGCACCACATCGACAGGTGCGATGTCGCCCGGCAATTCCGTCGGATCGATCTCCCTGGCTTCCACGTCGATGCCGAGGCACGCGCGCGCGACCTCGAATGTTTCGCGCCCACGGAACTGCGGTGAGCGCCAGACGTAGCTGTCCGTCGCGATCACCCGGCTGGTGCCGGCGCGCTTGGCCTCGAATGCGAAGTATCCGTTCCAGGTGCCAACGTCGACCACGCTGCGATTGGCAAGATCGACCACGGCGAGAATGGCGGCGCGCTCGGAGTCCAATGTTGCGGCCGACTTCGCGCCTTGAACAATCAGATCCGGCAGCAGGCGGATTGTATGATACCAATAGACTTGCGAAAGGTCCTTGACCCGTTCCCGCAACTCCTGGTCAGACATCCTCTATCCTCTCCCACGTCAGGCAGCAGAAATAGTACCAGGTGCCGGAAAGATCGATCGACGGCACGGACAGCCCCGGCCGTCATGGCCGGGCTTGCCCCCTCCATGTATCGCGGCACCTCGGCCGCACAGATCGCCGGGTCAGGTCCGGCCATGACGGTCGGAGCGGCCTGTGCGAACGACACAGCCATGGCGCGGCGCAAGCTCTTGTGGCGCAGCTTCCCCCTTGATCGGATCAGGTTGGGCGACGTGGCACGGGCCTCCGCCGTTGCCGCGCGCGGCGCCACCGCCCCCAGGCCGCCGCCAGCGGAGGGGCCGGCTCCGTTTGGGAAATCGGGACACGCCTGCTTCGACCGGCATCTCACCATTCCGTGCTTTGCCCGAAACGTCGCGAGGTGGACACATTGCGGCAGAGAGCGTCGGCCGGAGGGAAACATCCGATCATGCTCCGAATGGTCCGGCCGGCGGCATGCCAGCCCCAGGGAGACGCGAATGGGCGACATCGATCGAGCGCGCAAGGTGGTCATCGCCAGCTTCCTCGGCTGGATGCTGGACGCCTTCGATTTCTTCCTCATGGTCTTCGTGTTCAGCGACGTCGCCAGGGAATTTGGCGTGACCATCACCACGGTGACCGTCGCGGTCACCCTCACGCTGGCGATGCGCGCCGTCGGCGCCTTCATCTTCGGCAGGCTGGCCGACCATTTCGGGCGCCGCCCGCTGCTGATGATCAGCGTGCTCTGCTACTCCGTTCTCGAATTGCTCTCCGGCCTCGCCCCGACCCTGCTCACCTTCCTCATTCTGCGCGCGTTGTTCGGCATCGCCATGGGCGGCGAGTGGGGCATCGGCAGCTCGCTGACCATGGAAACCATCCCGGCAAAATGGCGCGGCTGGGTCTCCGGGCTGCTGCAATCCGGCTATCCCGGGGGCTATTTCCTCGCCACCATCGCCTTCTACTTCGTCTATCCGCTGGTCGGCTGGCGCGGGTTGTTCATGGTCGGCGCGCTGCCCGCGCTGCTGGTGCTGTATATCCGTCGCAACGTGCCGGAGAGCCCGGACTGGAAGGCGCGCCAGCACGCACCCCGCCCGTCCATCATTGCGGTGCTCCGCCAGCATGCCGGACTGGCGATCTACGGCATCATCATGATGACCGCATTCAACTTCTTCAGCCACGGCACGCAGGACATCTATCCCAACATCTTCCTGGGCGTGCAGCACCACTTCGACCACGTCACCATCACCACCATCGCGCTGATCTACAACGCAGGCGCGGTGATCGGCGGCATCGGGTTCGGGATGCTGTCACAGATCATCGGCCGGCGAGTCACCATCGTGCTGGCGGCGCTGCTGTCGCTGCCGGTGCTGCCGCTCTGGGCGTTCGGCAGCACGGCACTCACCCTGGGCATCGGCGCGTTCCTGATGCAGATCTGCGTGCAGGGTGCCTGGGGCGTCATTCCGGCGCATCTGAACGAGCTGTCGCCCGCCAGCATCCGCGCGACGTTCCCGGGTGTGGTGTATCAGCTCGGCAACCTGCTGGCCTCCTACAACGCCACGCTGCAAGCGGGCATCGGCGAGCGGATGGGCAACAACTACAGTTGGGCACTGGCCGGCGTGGCCGGCGTCGTGGCGGTGGTGATCGCGGTGCTGGTCGGCTTCGGAATCGAGGCGCATGGCGTGCCGATGGGCGAGGACGCGGCGCCGGTGCCACACTGAGGGGGGGGCGATCGTCCGACTACCGGCCGATACTATCGTGGCGCGCGATCGCAGCGCACCCGCATCAGGCTGTCCCCCCGCGGTCGCCACGCATCCGCGCCAGTCGCCGTGCCGCTTCGCCCTGGCCTTAGTCGACGCCCAAGAATAACTGCTTCGAGGATCGCTGGGCACGAGCCTACACGTCATGGCGGGCGAAGGCCCGCCATCCACGACTGTGGCGCTTGCGGCACAGCAAAGTCGTGGATGGCCGGCCTACGCCGACCATGACGGGGAAACGGATCCGCGTGCCATCAATCGATTCGTTCATTGTTGGGCGTCGCCTTACCGTGTCCAGGTGAACAGCGCAGGCCCCTTGCCGACCCGGAGGCATGCACGCCGAGGTTGCACACCGCACTTGCCGGCCGCCCCAGCCGGCTTTAGACCTCAGGTCGCGCATTGCCGCGGCGATCCGCCTCGCCTGGCGGGGCCAAAGAGGCCCCCAGCAGATATTTGTTGTCACGCAGCGGTGAGGCATTAGTTTGGTGGCCCGCGGCGGGTGTCACGGCGCGTCAAATCCCGAGGAGCGGCGACGCCGATCCAATGCAACCAACTCTGCGCATTCTGCATGTGTTCGGCTATTTTCGCCCGGACTTCACCGGCGAAGGTCTCTACCTGGAGAAACTGGCGCTCCAGCTCGATCACTTGGGTTTTCAAAATGACGTGATTGTCGCGAACACACGCGCGCCATCCCGCTGCGACCCTTCCGGTCCGATCGGCCAAATCCACTACTTTGGCGACTCGGTCCGGACCCCGCGCCGGCTGAACCGCGCCATGACCGCCTGGTTCGCCGGCCACGTGAGGCACTACGACGTGGTGCACTTCCATACCGCCGCTGACCGATTTTTCCTGCTTCACGCGATCGCGCGCCTGGCGGGCTGCCATATCGTGCAGTCCAGCACCCTGGACGATGGTCTGGGCAGCACGGTGCTCGGCTACCGGCCGCTCTATCGCCCGTTGGTGCGCCGGCTGTGCCGGCTGATCGACGCCGTCGTCGGGATCAGCCCGAAGCTCTACCAGGACAGCCTGGCCGTGCTGCCGCCGAGCCGCGTCCACCTGATCCCGCAGGGTGTCGTCGTTCCGCCGGTCGACCTTGCCGCGCGTGAGGCCGAACGGGCTCGCCGAGGCTTCACCGCCGACGATTTCGTCCTGCTGTTCGTCGGCGGCATCTGCCGTCGCAAGGATGTCATGTTCCTGGTCGAGAACCATCTCAAGCTGGCAGCGACATGCAAGCGGCTGCGGCTGGTGCTGGTCGGTCCTGATCTCGAGGATGACTACGCTGACGCTCTGCGACGGATGGTTGCCGCCTCGCCATGCGCCGCTGAGATAATGCTCGTCGGCTACCTGGAAGACCCGTCGATGGTTTACCGGGCGGCTGACGCCTTCGTGTTCGCCTCCCGCGAGGAGGGGTTCGGCAACGTGCTGCTGGAGGCGATGGCCTTCGGGCTTCCGGTGGTAAGCCGCCGCCTGCCCGGTGTGACCGACTCGTTCGTGGAGCACGGCAGAACCGGCTTCCTGTTCGATACGTCGGAGGAGTATTGTGCGGCGGTGCGCGATCTGGTGCGGCTGCCGGCGGTCCGTGAGGAAGTGGGGGCCGCGGCACGCCGGTCCGTGGTCGCGAGCTTCGATCTCGGCGCGATTGCCGCGCGATACGCCGCGCTCTACCGGCGAGTTGCGAACCACCGGAGGAACGGTTGACCGACGCCATCATCGTCCAGTTGCCCAGCCCGCCACGGAAGAACGTTTTCCGCGAATGGTCCGGCGGCATGGGTACTGCCCTGGAGTCCGTGCGCGAGCACTGGGGGCACGACCCGGGCTTCTACGAGGTCCCGTATGCGGCCTACCTCTATATCGCCCGCCGGCTTGAGCAGGCCGGCATCGACTTCAGCTACTTCGACCTGCAAGCCCGCGAGCGCCTGGAGTTGGCGGAATACGACGCGATTTTCCGGGAACAGCGACCCCGCGTGCTGGTGACGCAGGTGAACCTGCCCTCGCTTGAGCACGATCTGCAGCTCATTACCCGCGCGCGCGTGGCGGCGCCGGGGTTACAGGTGATCCTGGTTGGCGCCACCGGCAAATGGTTCAAGGAGCGCATCCTGCGCGATGGCCAGGCCGACGCCGTGATGGAGGAAGCCGAAGAATTACTGGTCGCCGAGAACGTCGCCGCGCTGCTGGCGGGTGAGCCGGACCGGTTGCAGGGCTGTAGCGTCTGGCGTGCCGGCGCGCTCGCCACCCTTCCGGCGCGGATGCCGATGAAGGACCTCGATTTCATTGACTTCCCGGCCTACGAATTGCTCGACTTCACGCGTTATGAATCGGACTATTATTTCGGTCGGCGCATGCGCTATGCGACGGTCTTTACAACGAAAGGTTGTCCATACCGCTGCGGCTACTGTCCGTATCCGTACGGTTTCGGTCGCCGGTTGATCTATCGCTCCCCCACGCACGTCGGCGCCGATATCGAGCGGCTGAAGACAGAGTTTGGTGTGGAGCAGATCCTGTTCCGCGACCAGGTATTCACAATCAACCCAAAGCATGTCCGCGCGGTCTGCGAGGAACTGATCCGCCGCGACCTCGGCATCGTCTGGGTCTGCGAGACACGCTACGACCTGGTCGATGAGGACCTGATCGACCTGATGTGGCGCGCCGGATGCCGGGAGATCCATTACGGCCTGGAGTCGGCCGACGAGGCGATGTTCGCTGCGGTGGCGAAGAGCGATGGACCGAAATCGTTGGATTTGTTCGAGCGTGCGATCGGCTGGACGCGCGCCCGTGGTCTGCGCGTGCATGTGCACCTGATTGTCGGCTTGCCCGACGAGAGCCGCCAAACCGTGCGCAATACCACGAAGTGGCTGCGCCGGGTGAAACCGGACAGCGTGCAATTCGGCTATTTCGTACCATACCCCGGCACGCCGCTGTTCGACGAACTGCGCGCGAGCCGCGAACTGGGCGATGTCGAGCATATGGACTGGGAGGCGCTGGGCGCGTTCACCGGCCCGGTGCTGCCGACCCGACACCTGTCCGTCGCGCAGGTCCGCCGCGCCCGCGAGCGCCTCTCCGTGGACTGGCGATACACGCTGGCCGATCGTGTGGTGAACCGGGTCAGGCGGGTCGCGGGCCTCGCCGCGCGATGAACCATGCGCCGGTCGCCGTGTCAGGTCGGCCGAGTGTCGTATTTCTGAACAACCAGGGCCTGGCCTCGATCGGCGGTGGCGTCACCATCTTGCGCCATTTGGTCGCCGGCCTGGCCGCCGATTGCCGCCTGACCGTGCTGTCACACGATCCGCCGGCCAGCGGGGTGGATTTCGTGCGACAGGTGACCGTGCCGCCACCGCCGCCGATGGGCGCGTTGTGGCGGCTGGCACCGCTGGTGCGAGCCCGTCATCTTGCGCGCGTGGTGCCGGCGGCGGAGCTTGCGGCGGCCGATCTCGTGGTCGCGCTCGACTGCCATTTCGCGCCGCTGCTGCGGCGGACGCGGCCGCGCCGCCTGATCTATCTGTCGCTGTCGTGCATTCCGCGGCAGGAATGGTTCGCCGCGTATGGCGGCCAGGCGCTGCTGCGCTTCGCGCAGTACATGCACCTCGAGCGCCGCGTGATCCGCATCGCCGACGTGGTCGTCGTATCGAGTGCGACGCATGCGGCGGAGCTGCGACGGTTCGAGCTGTTGCCGGGCCTCGACCCGGTCGTGCTGCCTCCGGTGTTTCGCGGCGAGCGGTTCGCGCGGCGGACGGAGCGTGCCGGCCCGGTGACGATATTGAGCGCGGGCCGGCTGGATACGGTGAAGAATTATGCGGCCGTCATCGAGATGGCGGCGCGGCTGCGCGACCTGCCGTGCCGCTTCGTCATCGCCGGCGATGGACCCGATGCGGCAACGCTGCGACAGCGTGCCGTTGCGGCCGGAATCGCCGACCGGGTCGAATTCACCGGGCCGGTCGCCGATGTCGGCACGCTGCTGGCCGAGGCCGACCTGTTCCTGCACCCGTCGCGCTATGAGAGCTTCGGCATCGCCGTGTTCGAGGCAATGCGGGCCGGCGTGCCACCGATCTGTGCCAGCAGGGCGGTGGCGGGATACCGCGAGATCACGCATGACGGCGTGGATTCCTGTTTCGTCGACTTTGATCGGCCCGACGCGGCGGCGGCCGCAATCCGTGCCCTGGTGACCGATCCCGCGCGCCGGGCAACAATGAGCGCGGCTGCTCGCGACGCGGCGGAGCGAGTATCGGCATGGGACTACACGGCGGCGTTCCGCGGCATCGTGCACCGATTGCTCGGCGAGGCGGTCACGGCATAACAAGCGTGTCGCGCCGCCAGGGCCGAGCGGGGCATGCAGCGCTTGGGACCGGATCAGGCATCGCTGGACGACGCGTCCAAAAGATCGCCGCGCAGTTCGGTCAGCAGCCGCGCCAGATTCTTTCCGACCTTGCCCAGTGCGGCGTCCCATGCGAACAGGCCGAACTTGTCGAATTCCGGGACCATCGCCCCGCTGCGCAGCGCGAACATGGACCGGCACACCAGATGCTCGGCCCGCGGCATTTCGTCCGGCATCCAGGCGAACAGCGCCAGGTCCTTGCCCGGCCGATACGCATGCACGCCGAGATCGCGCAGCGCGTCCGCCGGCACCACCAGCCCGGTCTCCTCCTCCAGCTCGCGCACCGCCGCGGCGACAAAGCTCTCGCCCTGCTCCGCGATCCCCTTCGGAATGTCCCAGCGCGGCGAGTGCGTCGCGTGCCCGAGCAGCAGGCGGTGGCGGTCGGTGACGATCACGCCGGCCGAGGTGACGCGCCGCATCTCAGCACGCCTGCGCGGTAAACCATGTGGTGGGGGCAACGAATTCCTGCTGCGCGGCCACCATCAGGATCTCGCGCGAGCCGGCCTCCGCGGTACGTTTCAACAAGCCGTATACCGCCGATCCGGCTGCCTCCAGCGCCGCCACCGCGCTGCCGCTCTGTAGCCGATGGAACAGGAACAGCGCGGCGATCGCATCGCCGGCGCCGTTCACCGCGACCGGCAGGCGCGGCGTGCGCAACAGGTGGAAGCGCCCCGCCTCACCCACCAGCAGATCGAGGTGGTCGCCCGGCGTTTCCTCGGTATCCAGGCTGGTCAGCAGCACGCAGCGCAATCCCTCCGGCCGCAGCGTCGCCGTCAGCGCGGCCACGGCCTGCTTTGCCTCGGCGAGCGTGGCGCAGGGCAGGCCGGTCAGCCGCTCCAGCTCGAAGCGGTTGGGGGTGGCGATGTCGGCCTGTGGCAGGGCATGCTCGCGCAGGAAGGCCTCGATGCCGGGACGCACATAGACGCCCTCTTCGACGTCGCCGATCACCGGGTCGCAGCAATACACCGCGGCGGGATTTTCCGCCCGCACCCGCGCCACGGCGTGCAGGATCGCCTCACCGATCGCCGCGTCGCCCATGTAGCCGGACAGCACCGCATCGCAGTGCCGCAGCACGTCGCGCGCCGCGATGCCGTCCACCAGGTCGCGCACCTGCGGTCCGGTATAGACCTGCCCCGTCCAATGCCCGTAGCCGGTGTGGTTGGAGAACTGCACGGTGTTGATCGTCCACACCTCGGCGCCCAGCCGTTGCAGCGGGAACACCGCGCTGGCATTGCCGACATGGCCGTAGGCGACCCAGGACTGGATGGACAGGATGTTCATGCATCCGCCACGGCCGGCGGCCGCCAGATGGCGTTGATCACCGGGTTGGTTTCCTTCTTCGCCGGCAACACCGATGCTGACACGGCGGTGTCATGAACAGGCTAGACGACGCCGGTGCGGCAGCCAAGCACTTCGGCGGCGTGACCAATGCCCGCTTCACTCACCAGCCGCTGCCGCCCCCGCCGCCGCCGCCCCCGCCGCTCGAGCCACCGCCTTCACTGCCGGAAGTCGAGCCTGGCGCCGAAGCCGCCGCGGCCGCGGCGGCGGCGATCGACACGCCGAGCGCGCTGACGAAGACCGCGGCGCTCGACGCATCGAAGGACCGGCCCGAATACCACCCTGGTGTATAGTCACGTCCTCGCGTTTCGGGGGTCTTGCCGGCCGCTGCCGCTTCCGCTTCGAACTTCTCGCTCCACTGGTTCTCGCAATCGAGCGCGATGGCATAGGGCAGGAAGCGCTCGAACACCTGCGGGGTCACGTCCGGCGGGTTCAGCGCTTCGAGGCGATCCTTCTCTGCGGTGACGAGAAACAGGCGGAAACCGTCGATTTCATCCCGGGCTTTGGCGCCCTTGAGGGTTGGCACTTTGAGCAATCGATAAAACACGTAGGACGCGACGCTGCCCGCGCTGAGCGCCAATACGGCAACCATGGAAATGAACAGCGTGATCAGGATGGCGATGAAAACCCAGCCAACGACGAGTATGATCGAAAGGAGGCTGGCAACGGCTGCTACGAATACTTTGCGGATGCGGTGGCCCGGGTCCAAAAACGCTGCCCTCCACGCGTTCCAGGCGAAATGAACAATCCTGGACGTGCCAAACGACCAACCCGACAGCCAAATGAGCAGGAGTGCCGCCACGAATGGCGGATTGCAAAGCAGCGCCGTGGCGGCCATGGTCACCAGGAGAATAGCGATGCCGCCGAAAAGCCAAGCGCCATTGGTGACGAAATAAGCCGGCTCGTACTCTTTCACCAGATCCGTCCGAAGCGCCGTGATGGATTGCGCGATCTGATCGTGATTGCTCTGCTTCATCTCGATGCTGCTGCCCGCCGCGAACAGTTTGCCGGCAAGCTGCGCCTCGCATTGTGCGAGCCCGGCCTCGCCTTCGGCCTTTCCCGTGCGCGTGAGCATGTAGATGCGACCGGTTTCTTCGATGCGGAGATAGCCCTTTACCGCCATGTCGATCAGCGCCGCCGCATAGGATTTGCGGTCATAGGCCATGCGATGAACGAAGCGCACTGCTGCGGGCGAGAGATCCTGCGGCGGCCCGAAGCGCGGGATGATCGTGCCGCGTGCCGGGGCACGGCCGTGCGCGTACCGCACGACCATGAAATAGCCGAGCAGCAGGATCATGCCGCCAACCGGCACGATCAAACGCGCGTTATCGCGCAGGAAATTGGCGCCCTGCTGCGTCGAAGACGGCGGCATGACCACGTTCTTGCTGAACCCCACAGCAACCGTCAGACCTTCGGCGGGACCTAGCGGGCGGGTGGTCACGAACGTGATTTCCGTGTCGGAGATTTGCTTGCCGGACGCGTTCTTGTCGGTCGCGCCCGCGGGGCCTGTATAAAAGGCGGACTGCATGATGCGTGCCCCGGCCGGCAGGTCGATCGTCGCCTTGGCGTGGTCGATGCCGAATGTCCAGAAATTCCCGGTAACATTCCAGTAAAGCTCGTCGTAATTCGGAAAGAAGCCGATCTGCCGATCCGTCGTATAGGAAAGCGTGAAGTTGTGCTTGCCTGGCACAAGCTCGACGGCGGGATCGCCTATTCTCACGCGCTCACCCGCTTCGATCGCCTCGACCGAATAGTGCTCCTCCCGGCCGTCGCGCGACACGGAGATCACGTGGAAGCCAACATGAGTCTGCACGCCATGCCGATCCGTGTAGGTTGTCGGGAAATCGCGAAGAATTCCGTGCCGGATCTGCGCCCCCGCGGAATTGACCGTGATCGACTCGGTAACGGTCACGACACCCGTCGGAGCGACCTGAATATGGCTGTCGAAGTCGGTGATCAACTCGGCCGCGCATGCCGGTGCCAGGGCAATGGCGAAAAGGACTGCGACGATGAGGGTAATGCGCCTCATCGGGCGAATGCCACTTTTGGCGGTGCGCGATCGGCGGCGTTCTCGATCTCGAAGAACGGCGCGGTCTTGAACGCACCAAGTTTCGCGATGATGTTCGACGGCAATTGCTCGATCATCACATTGAAGTCGCGCACCGTGCCATTGTAGTAGCGCCGTGCGAGCTGGGTCTGATCTTCGATGTCGGCGAGGTCCTTCTGGAGCAACGCGAAGTTCGCGCTCGCCTTCAGCTCCGGATAGGCTTCCGCGACGGCGAGTACCCGGCCGATCAAGGCCGTGATCGATTGCTCTGTCTGCGCCCGCGCGCCGATATCGGCCTGTCCCTGGCCAGTGGAACGCAGGCGTGCGAGTTCGTCGAAAGTCTCGCGTTCATGGCTCGCATAGCCCTTCACCGTCTCGACCAGATTCGGAATCAGATCGGCGCGGCGCTTCAACTGCGCTTCGATGCCGCTCCATGCCTCGGCCACGACGTTCTTGCGCCGCACCAGACGATTATAGGTCAGCATCGCCCAAAAGGCTGCCAGAACACCAACCGCAAGAAGAACCGAGCCAATCATGCGTTGGACCTCCACCGGGTTTGCCGAAACGACAACCACTGGGCAGGAAGGCTTTTTCCGTCATTGGAAACGCTGCGGCGGTCCGGTCGCCGCTCGCGGACGCGATGCGTCCTGCGATGCAAGTGCCTGGGCTCCCGGCCACCTTGATCCGCGCCGGCCGGTTGTTGACATTGCCACGCGGCGCCCCTGTCCGATGCCAACGCCTGCTCCTGCGCCGCGAGCCCGGACCTCGTAGCGCGAAGGCACTTCGCTTTCACACTGGCCCGAACTGTTCCGCGACGTGTTTTCTAGCTCGCCGATGAACGTGGGTCTTTGATTTGGATCAAGCCGGCGTCGGTCGAACCAACGAACCGGATAGTGTGGCAAGTTGGCCGAATCGGTGAGCCAGCATCCGCGTTGGCGGACAAACGTCGGGACGGAATTGTCGCATTGATTTCAGTTGCACGACGACATGCGCCGGACGCTTGCCTGCCGGTTGCACACGGGCGGCCCCAACGAGCATCCGATAAACCGCCCAGGTCGGCCGGATGTTGTCCTCGGCCGTCGAAGGCCCTATCCGACATGCGCTTCGACATTCAAATCAGGTCCTCGCCCGCATGCCGCACACGCCCTTGCTCTTCCAGCCGATCGGCTTCCGCTCGGTCACTGCCCGCAACCGCATCGTCGTCTCGCCGATGTGCCAGTACAGCGCCACCGATGGCCTGGGCGACGACTGGCACATCCAGCACCTGGGTGCCCGCGCTATGGGCGGCGCGGGTATCGTGTTCACCGAGGCGACGCATGTCTCGGCGGTCGGCCGCATAACGCAGCACTGCCTCGGCCTGTGGAATGCGCAGCACCAGGCGCTGCTGCGCCGGCTGGTGGCGATCATCGAGCGCGGCGGCGCGGTGCCGGGCGTGCAGCTCGCGCATGCCGGGCGCAAGGCGTCGGTGCAACGCCCGTGGGAGGGCGGTGTGCCGATCGCGCCGCGCGACGGCGGCTGGGTGCCGCTGGCGCCGAGCGCGATACCGATGTTCGCCGGCGCCACCGATCCGCACGCGCTGACCCCCGGGGAGATCGGCGAAATCGCCGGCCAGTTCGCCCATGCCGCCCGACTGGCACGCGACGCCGGCGTTCGGGTCATCGAGCTGCACGCCGCACACGGCTACCTGCTGCATTCGTTCCTCTCGCCGATCTCCAACCATCGCACCGATGCGTACGGCGGCGACGCGGCGGGACGCAGCCGATTCCTGATGGAGACGATCAATGCGGTCCGTAGCGAATGGCCGGCCGACCTGCCGCTCTGGGTGCGGCTGTCCTGCACCGACTGGATGCCAGGCGGCTTGACCATCGACGACACCGTTGCGCTGTGCCGCCGGCTTGCCGCGCGAGGCGATGTGGACCTGGTCGATTGCTCCTCCGGCGGCGTCGCATCCGACCAGCGCATTGCGTCGCTGCACCCCGGCTACCAGGTGCCGTTCGCCGAGGCGGTGAAGCACGGCGCCGGCATTGCCACCGGCGCGGTCGGGCTGATCACCGAGCCGACCCACGCGGCCGAGATTCTCGCCAATGGCCGCGCCGACGTGGTGCTGGTGGCGCGTGCGGTGCTGGCCGATCCGGCGTGGCCGCTGCGCGCGGCGAAGTCGTTGGGGGTGAAGCCGGAGGTGCCGCCGCAATACATGCGGGCGGGGTTCTAGCTTGAATCTGCTTCGCGACAGAGCGTCGTGGGGAACGGTGCGGACGCGGGCGCTGCATGGGGCCGTGGTCGCCTTGCCGCGCTGGGCATCGATGGCGAAAGTGGTACGCTCGCTCGGAGATACCGGCTCGGATGGCGCATCATCCCCGGGCACGATAAATTCCGCGTGAAAGGAACGAAGGAAGCGCGCATCCGACCAGAACCCAGGTGACGCTCAACGCGGCAACGCAGTAGTCCTGAGCGACCATGCAGTTGAATCCCCCCCGCATGATGGCCTGGCCCTCGACTCCTGATAAGGCCGTTCCAGCCTGGTCCGGCAGCCACAAGTTGAGGTGGCGGTTGCATCGTGCCATGCGGCTGTTGCAGGAGACGCGCGCGACGCGCGGCTGGAAGGCGGTGTTCGCGCTTTCGGCGCGGATGTTGCTGCGGAAGGTGCCGCTGTTACTGCGCAACCTGCGCGCCGCCGGCCGAACGGCAAAGGTTCGCGCAGCGATCGCCCGGGTTCGGGAGGAAAGCGTGCCCTCGCAGCCGTATCTTGCCTTCGCCGTCACCGGCGGCCTGGGCGATTGCCTGGTCATCGCGCGCTTTCTGCGGGATGCCGCGGCCCGTGTCGGCGATATGCGATTCGACGTCTTCGCGCCCGACCCGAAAGTGGCGAACTGGGCGTTCGGCAACGTGCGCGGATTTCATGCCGCCTATCACGATATCTCGTTCGAGCATGCGCTCGGCGACTACGACGCCAGCTTGAGGCTCAATCAGTTCGCCGTCGTTTACGGCGACCAGGTGCGCTGGAGGTCGGTGCGCGAATGTCCGGAGCTGGCGCAGTTGCTGCGCGACCTGATCCAGTTTCGTCCGAAGATCGATCTGTTCGTCGAACGTCATCCCTGGCTCGACAACTTCCTGGCGCGCACCGCCGTGTTTTGCGGAGCGACGCGCCGGGATTTCCTGCATCTGATGGCTGGCCTGCCTTATGGCGGCGACTTGCTCCCGGTGCCACAGGATAGTTTTGCCGTTGCCCGCCTGGGACTGCGGCCAGGTCAGTACATCACCGTGCATAATGGCTTCGACACCGGTTTCGTCATCAGCGGCCGCCGCGCGACGAAATGCTATCCTCACTTCGGCGCGGTTGTGGCCCGGTTGAAAGTGGCAATGCCGCATATGCGCTTTGTTCAGCTCGGCACGGTGACCAGCGAACCGATCAAGGAATGCGATCTGGTCCTGCTGAACAAGACCTCGATGGACCAGGCCTCCAGTCTGATCGCGCAGGCGGCACTGCACCTCGACAACGAGAGCGGCCTGGTGCACCTGGCGGCGTGCGTCGGCACCCGCTCCGCTGTGGTGTTCGGTCCGACGCCGAGCGATTATTTCGGCTATCCCGGCAATATCAAGATCGACCCGCCGACCTGCGGCAACTGCTGGTGGATGACCCGCACCTGGATGGATTCCTGCGCGAAGGGGTTCGAAGCGCCGCGCTGCATGACGCAGCAGGAACCCAGCGCGGTGGCCGATCGTATTTTGCGAGAGTTCCTGGTGCTGCCGACGCAGTTCCGCACTGTCTTGCCTGATCCCGTCGGTTAGCCGTGCGATCTTCGAGGTCGTGACTGGCGCGCCGGGTGGGGTCGGAACCGCTCGGCCTTTCCGGCACCGGCAATTGCGCCGTCGCATGTTTCCGAAGGATTCGCCATGCGCCTCTATCTCGGCAGTCGCGACTACCGTCCTGATGGATTCCTGACGGTCGACATCGACCCGGCGCGCGAGCCGGATATTGTTGCCGACGCCACTGACCTGAACAGTATCGCGTCGGGCTCGGTGGACGAGATCTGTGCAAGCCACGTCCTCGAGCACATTCCGTGGCCACTGTCGTTCAAGGCACTTGCCGAATGGGCCCGGGTCCTTCGGATCGGTGGACGGTTGCGGGTTGCCGTACCAGACCTCGCGCTGCTCGCGCGCCTGATCGCCGAGGGTCGTAACGTGTGGTGCGCCGCCGGCTTATTGTTCGGTGTCGGGCGCTTGGACAACCCCCTGGAAGCGCATCAATACGGCTACACGCGTGACATGCTGCTTACGATGTTGCGCGCCCTGGGCTTCGGCCGGTTCGACTGGTGGAAACACGATCTGCCGGACGCGTCGAACGGATGGATGGTGGACGATGCGGGCGACAGGATTGCCATCTCGCTGAATATCGCCGCTGACAAGATTGGCGCACCCGTCGTCAACCCGGTGCGACTCATCGAGGCGCTGATTAACGACCGCTTGCAGCCGTTCGACAGGACCCTCGCTCGCCTGGTCGGCGACGACGCTACGCATCTTCCGGCTACCGCAGCCGACGATCCGCTGCTGCTCCAAAGTCTGCATATGGCGCTGATCGAGGCACGCATGCGCATCCTCTACCTGGAGAATGAACTCGGCGCCCGGCGATAGCTCCGCATTGCACCGCTCCGCGACAGCAGGTACGGCGCGATGCCTATCTCTCAGATGGCACGCCGTAGCGCTGCTCCCGCTGGAACAGCGCTTCGGCGATGCTTTTGACCAAGGCTCAGCCCGAGAGCGCTTTCCAGTCGGACGTCGCACCGGCTACGGATACGGACTGCGAGTGCACACCATCGTTCATCTGCCAATACATCAACTGGCCATTGCTGGTGTTTTGGAACAGGATGTCGTCGGTGCCATTGCCGGTGTAGTCGCCCGTTGCAATAAACTTCTCATTGGCACCGATGGTACCGATCGCGACGGCCTGGTTGTACGTGCCGTTGGTGATTTGCCAATCGAGCAACAGGCCGGAGTTGGTGTTCTGGAACAGAATATCGGAAACGCCGTTGCCATAGAAATCGCCGGTTCCAAGGACCTTCCAGTCCGATGAGGCACCGGCCAGGGCCACCGATTGGCCGTAGGTACCGTTCTGCATTTGCCAGTAGAGCAGTTGGCCGTTGGTATTCTGGAACAGGATGTCGTCTGTGCCGTTTCCGGTGAAATCGCCGACCCCCACGTATTTCCAGTCGGACGTCGCGCCACCTATCGCTACCGATCCATTGTAGGCGCCGTTCTGCATGTTCCAATACAGCAACCCGCCCGAGTTGCTGTTCTGAAACAGGATGTCGTCCGTGCCGTTTCCGGTGAAATCGCCGGTGCCGAGGAATTTCCAATCATAGGTGGCACCTGCGATGGCATTGGAGCCAACATAGCCACCGTTTGCCATCTGCCAATCGAGCAGAATACCGGAGTTCAAATTCTGAAACAGGATATCGCTTGTGCCGCCGCCGTAGAAATCGCCCGTGCCAAGGTACTCCCAGTCAGAGGTGGCAGCGGCAATAACCTGATCCCCAGCATAGCCACCATTCGCCAGTTGCCAATCAAGCAGCGCTCCGGAGTTGACATTCTGGAACAGGATGTCGCTTGTACCTGCGCCGAAGAAGTCCTCCGACGCTGGCGTCGCAGGCGGCGACGATGAGGATGTAGCCTCGGTGACCAGGGTGTCCTGACCCGTTCCCTGCGACACCTGGAAGCTCCCGACGGTACCCCCCGTTGCACTCACAGTGCCCGATGCCGCTGGGAAATTCGCTTCATCTCCGCCGCTCAGGATGGCGGAAAAGATGGTACCGCCGCTGGAATTCTCCAACGTCAGTTGCGCGTAGCCTCCCAGATCACCACTGTAGACGATCGATCCGACCTGCTGGGTCCCGATATCGATCGTGTCGTTGGCCGCAAACCCGCCGATCCCTCCGTTGTAGTTGCCCGGCGCGTCGAACTTGACCGTGCTGGTCCCGCCAGACACGAACGAAATGCCCTGTGGCGCCACCGTCGTCGGCTGCGCGATGTCCAGCAGACCGTTGTCCACCGAGAGCAGATCGTTGTTCATCAGGGCCGAGGTGATATCCGCGGTCCCGTCATTGACGTGGACTTCCTGATCCGCGATCGTGCCACCGATCACGAACATCGTGCCGCTATTGGCCACACCCTGCTGCCCGGCATTCAGACCGATATCTCCGGCATTGCCGTTGGAGACCAGCGTTCCGCCGTTCAGATTGATGGTCAGAACCGCGCCGGGTTGGATATCCTCGATGTTGCCGTAGTCGTAGAACGTGGCGCCAGTCAGGTTGATGGTGGCCGAATTCGACACGTCATTGACCACCGACGCGGCATCAAGCGTGCTGCCGTTGGCGAAGTCGAGCACCGCGCCGCCCGAAAGGTCGATCGTATTGCTGCTCAGTATCGAGCCCGTGATCACCAGCGGCGATACCGTCCCGGTGTCGAGAATCGCGGTATCGGTGGCAGCCGGGTAATTATTTGAGTTTCCGGTGCCGTTGGTGAGGCTCCAGTTTGCCGAATCCGCCCACGCGGTGGTCGTGCCAAGCCATGTCCAGGTCGAGGGCGCCACTACAGTCATCCTGATATTCCCTTCCGGTACTGAAACTTTACTAAGGATGCCCGCTAGTTCGATACGGAAGCAACGCGCGAAACCGCGAGGTACCTCACATTCGCTCGTACGGCTAACCGAAGTGAAAGTGATATGGGATTGGCAGCTTAGTGCCAGTGCAGATGCAATTCCCGCGACCAATGTTGACAGGGTGGTCCGTTCGCGCCAACGTGAATGCTATCACTGCCTCCGGTGCACACTTTTGGGAGAGCAGACCGGTGCCGCCACAATTCGCCCCAATCTAGGCGCCGCGCAGGTATGTGAACGATTGCCGCGCCCCTCACCTCGACCATGATTCGGAGAATTCGAATGAAAGCGTTGCTGCTTGCCCGTGCCGCTTCCGCACTGCTGTTGACAACCGTCCTGGCTGGGGGGCTCGGCACAAGCGCTTTCGCCCAGACGGCGGCCGCGCCCGCCACACCTCCCGCCGCGACCGCTCCCGCCGGCACACCGTCGTCCGGCGCAGCCACCCCGGCGCCGGCCACCACGGCCACGACGCACCACACGAGGACCACCCACGCGCGCACCGCCGCCAGCCGCGCGCCGGGCCAGACGATGGCGCAGATGGCCGAGCAGCGGATCGCCGATCTGCACACCCGCCTGCACATCACCGCGCAGCAGCAGTCGCAGTGGGATCAGTTCGCCCAGATGATGCGCGACAACGCCAAGGATCTCGACCAAGCCTATCAGCAGCGCGCCGCCAGCTTCGAGACGATGAACGCCGTCGAGAACATGCAGTCCTACGCGCAGATCGAGCAGACCCGGGCGCAGGATATGCAGAAGCTCGTGCCGGCGTTCCAGACGCTGTACACCGCGCTGTCCGACGAGCAGAAGAAGCAGGCCGACCAGTTGTTCCGCAACCAGGCGGCAAGGGCCCAGCAACACCGGGGGACGGCCGCGCACTGATCTGACCTCTGCCTCCTGCGGCGGGACAGGGCTGCGGCGCGCGAGCGACGAGGGCGAGGGTGCTGCGGGGCGACCCGATCACCCTCATTCTTGACGCTGTGCGTCTCGACCTCTCCGCAGCGCGGGAGAGATCTCGTCACCCGCGCCCCGCCCGACTCCAATCCGTGACCGCCTCCGCTGGCCGGCCCCCTTGCCGCCTCCCGGCCCGCCCCGTATAGCGCCGAGGCCACGAGGAGGGACCATGGCCGCTACCACCGAACTCGTCGCCGAGAACCCCGCGCTCGCCCAGCAGGCGGCCATATTGGCGAGACCCATGACGCCCGAACGGCGCATGGCCGACGCCATCCGCGCCCTGGCGATCGACGCTACCGAGGCGTCCAAGTCGGGCCACCCCGGCCTGCCGATGGGCATGGCCGACGTCGCCACCGCGTTGTGGAGCCGCTTCCACAAGTTCGACGCCGCCGACCCGCATTGGCCGGACCGTGACCGCTTCGTCCTCTCCGCCGGCCACGGCTCTATGCTGCTCTATGCGCTGATCCACCTGACCGGCCATGCCGGCATGACCATCGAGGACATCCGCAACTTCCGCCAGTTGCACTCGCCCGCCGCCGGCCATCCGGAATACGGCGAGCACCCGGCGATCGAGACCACCACCGGGCCGCTTGGCCAAGGCTTCGCCACCGCCGTCGGCATGGCATTGGCGGAGCGCATGATGGCGGCCCGCTTCGGCAAATCGCTGGTGGATCACCGCACCTGGGTGATCGCCTCGGACGGCGACATGATGGAAGGCATCAGCCACGAGGCGGGTGCGCTGGCCGGCCATCTCTGCCTGTCCAAGCTCACCATGCTCTACGACGACAACCACGTGTCGATCGACGGCAACACGTCGCTGTCGTTCTCAGACGATGTGGCGAAGCGCTTCGCCGCCTATGGCTGGGCCACCAAGCACGTGGACGGGCACGATCCGCAGCAGATCGCCGCGGCGCTGTCCTTCGCCACGCGGTCGAAGAAGCCGACGCTGATCCTGTGCCGCACCATCATCGGGCTGGGCGCGCCGCACAAGGCGGGCACCAACGCGGTGCACGGCTCGCCGCTCGGCCCGGAGGAAGCCGCCGGTGCCAAGGCGGCGCTCGGCTGGCACGAACCGCCCTTCACCATCCCGCCGGATCTGCTGGAGCGCTGGCACGCCGTTGGCGCGCGCGGCGCCGGGCCACGCCGCGCCTGGCTCAAGCGGCTGGCGCACAACTCCATGCGGGCCGAGTTCGAACGCGCCGTGGCAGGCAAGCTGCCGGAGAACTGGCACGAGGCGGTGGCGGCGCTGAAACAGGGCATCGCCGAGAGCAAGCCGAAGATTGCCAGCCGGGCGGCCAGCCAGCGCGCGCTCGACGCGCTGGTGCCGGCGACGCCGGAGCTGGTCGGCGGCTCGGCCGACCTGACGGGGTCCAACCTGACCTTCGTGAAGGGGATGGGCACCGTCACCCCGGGCAATTATGCCGGGCGCTATATCCATTTCGGCGTGCGCGAGCATGGCATGTGCGCCGCCGCCAACGGCATGGCGCTGCATGGCGGGCTGATCCCCTATACCGGCACGTTCTTCGTGTTCAGCGACTACATGCGCCCGGCGATCCGCATGGGTGCGATCATGCGCCAGCGGGTGATCCACGTGCTGACGCACGACTCGATCGGCCTGGGCGAGGACGGCCCGACGCATCAGCCGATCGAGCACCTCGCCAGCCTGCGTGCCATGCCGAACCTGCACGTGTTCCGCCCGGCCGACACGATGGAGACGGCGGAGTGCTGGGAACTGGCGATCCGCCGCACCGACGGCCCGAGCCTGCTGGTGTTGAGCCGCCAGAACCTGCCGGCGCTGCGCACCGACACCGCCGAGAATCGCTGCGCCCGGGGCGGCTATGTGCTGGCGGAAAGCGACGGCGCCCGGCAGGCGACACTGATCTCTACCGGATCGGAGGTACCGATCGCCATGGCGGCGCGCGAGATGCTGGCCGTCGACGGCATCGGCGTGGCGGTGGTGTCGCTGCCGTGCTGGGAGTTGTTCGCCCAGCAGGATGAGAGCTACCGTGCCCAGGTGCTGGGCGGCGCGCCGCGCGTCGGCATCGAGGCCGCCGCGAAGTTCGGCTGGGACCGCTGGCTCGCCCCGGACGGCATCTTCATCGGCATGCACGGCTTCGGGGCTTCAGCGAAATATGAAGACCTGTACAAGCATTTCGGCATCACGCCGGAGGCGATCGT
>JBEKNT010000025.1:0-28950 GCA_049522565.1 Acetobacteraceae bacterium | reverse complement strand
GAGGGGATTGGGGGGAGGGGTGCGTACAGCCACCGGCCGTGGTTGTACGCACCCCTCCCCCCAACCCCCTCCCTCAAGGGGAGGGGGAGGCCTTTGCATCCCGACCTCGTTCCCGTGGCGCTCGCCATCACTGTGCTGCCACCTGCACCAGGCCGGGAGCCCGGCGCTGCTTCAGCTCCTCCGCCACCAGGAACGCCAGTTCCAGCGATTGTTCGGCGTTCAGCCGCGGATCGCAGAAGGTCTCGTAGCGTTCGGTGAGATCCGCTTCGGTCAGGCGGAAGGCGCCGCCGGTGCATTCGGTGACGTCCTGCCCGGTCATCTCCACGTGCACGCCGCCAGCCCAGGTGCCCGCGGCGGCGTGGATATCGAAGAACGACCGCACCTCCGACAGGATCGAATCGAAACTGCGGGTCTTCAGCTTGGCCACGGTGGAGATCGTGTTGCCGTGCATCGGATCGCACAGCCACACCACCTTGTGGCCGCTGCGCTGCACGGCGCGCACCAGCGGCGGCAGTTTCGCCGTCACCTTGTCGGCGCCCATGCGGCTGATCAGCGTGATCCGCCCGGGCTCGTTGGCGGGGTTCAGCACGTCCAGGATACGCAGCAGGTCGTCCGCCTCCTGGGTCGGGCCGACCTTCATGCCGATCGGGTTCTTGATGCCGCGCATGAATTCGACATGCCCACCCTCGAGCTGCCGCGTGCGGTCGCCGATCCACAGGAAATGCGCGCTGCAGCCGTACCAATCGCCGGTCGTCGAATCCACCCGCGTCAGCGCTTGTTCATACGGCAGCAGCAGCGCCTCGTGGCTGATGTAGAAATCGGTCTCGCGCAGGTCGCGCGTGGTGGCGCTGGTCATGCCGCAGGCCGTCATGAAGGACAGCGTCTCGTCGATCCGATGCGCCAGGTCGCGATACCGCTCGGCCAGCGGCGAGCGTTCGACGAAATCGAGGTTCCAACGGTGGACCTCATGCAGATCGGCATAGCCGCCGGAGGCGAACGCGCGCAGCAGATTCAGTGTGCTCGCCGACTGGAAATAGCCGAACTCCATGCGCGCCGGATCGGGGATGCGCGCCGCGGGGGAAAAATCCGGACCGTTGACGATGTCGCCGCGGTAGGACGGCAGCGTGACGTCGCCCTGCGTCTCGGTATCCGACGAGCGCGGCTTGGCAAACTGCCCCGCCATGCGGCCGATCTTCACCACCGGCAGCGAGGCGCCGAAGGTCAGCACCACGGACATCTGCAGCAGCACGCGGAACATGTCGCGGATCACGTTGGCGGTGAAGTCGGAGAAGCTTTCGGCGCAGTCGCCGCCTTGCAGCACCAGCGCCTTGCCTTCCGCGGCCAGCGCGAGCTGCGCCTTCAGCCGCCGCGCCTCGCCGGCGAACACCAACGGCGGATAGCGACCGATGCGGGCCTCCATCGCGGCGAGCTTCGCCTCGTCGGGATAGGCCGGCACCTGGCGGATCGGGCAGGCGCGCCAGGAGTTAGGAGTCCAGGCGCGGGGGGTCGTGGCGGTCATGGCAGTGCTCCTCCGGCGCCGTTATGTCGCGATTTCGCCGGAATGGCTACAAGGGGGGAATGGCGACCGCCGCATGGCGGCACCCGGCCCGCCCGGCCGACAATGGGCAGATCGACAGCCGGACGGGGGATGCTTGCCCAGGACCAAGGATACGCGTGGCGCACGCCCTGTGGCGTTGCTGTTGGTGGCGGCGCTGGTTCCCCTGATCGTCTTCGCCATCGTCGCAACGTTCGTGTCGCTGCGATCCGAGCGGGCCGCGGAGGAGCGTGATGCCCTGGCACGGGCCCGCCGCATCTCGGCCCTGGTCGATGCCGAGTTGCAGAGCCAGCTCGATCTCGTCGCCGCCCTCGCGCGGCTGCCGTCGCTGGATACGCCGGCGGATGTGCCCGCCTTCGCCGAGATGTTGCAGCGCGAACAGGCGGCGCAACCCTTGTGGCTGACAGCCATGCTGGCCGACCCGGACGGCAATGTGCTCGCCTTCACCGACGTGCCACGCAAGCGGGTGGTCGACATCGAGGGTTTCCGTCAGGTGGTGCGGCTTGGCGTGCCGCTGATCGGCAACATTGCGCGCGGCACGGCGCTGGCGCTGCCGGTGCGGGCGCCGGTGCTCCGCGACGGGCAGGTGCGCTTCGTCGTCGTCGCCGCCCTGCGTCCCGACGCAATCCGCGAGCGCATGCTCACCGCGGAGGTCCCCGCGGCATGGACGGCGGCCGTCGCCGATAAGGCCGGCCGCCTGGTGGCGCGCACCCACGGCGACGAGTCGATGCTGGCGCAAATGGCAAGCCCCGTGGCGCTGGCGGCGCGCAGCCAAGCCTCCTCCGGCATCTTCTACGGGCAGTTGCGCGAGGGCGTTCCGAACGTCGCGGCGTTCTATGTGTCGCCCACCACGGGCTGGACGGTCTACATCGCCATCCCGCGGCCGCTGTTCGACGCGCCGCTGGTCCGGGCGACCTGGCTCGCCGCGGTTGGCGGCGCAGTCTGCATCGCACTGGCCGCCAGCTTCCTGACGCTGCTGTTGCGCGAGCTGCGGCTGCGCCGGCGCGAGTCCGCGATGCTGGAAACTGCCCAGCGCCTGGAGGCCCTCGGCCGCCTGACCGGCGGCGTCGCACACGACTTCAACAATTTGCTCGCCGTGGTCAGCGGCAATCTGGAGCTATTGGAGCGCCGATTGCCGGGCGCTGCCGGCCATCGATCGATTGCCGCGATCCGTGGCGCGGTAGACCGCGGCGTCAGCCTGACCCGTGGATTGCTCACCTTCTCCCGCAGCGGTCTCGGTCAGGGCACGGTCGAGGACGTCAATGCCTGCATTCGCGGCGTGTTCGGCATGATGCGGGAGACGGTCGGACCGAACGTCGAGGCCGAGCTGGACCTGCACGAGCCATTGCCGCCGGTCATGCTCGATCGGGTGCAGTTGGATCTCGCCTTGCTGAACCTCGCGGCCAATGCGCGCGACGCCATGCCGCGGGGCGGGGTGCTGCGCATCGCGACGCGTCCCGTGACGCTGGCAGACGGGGTTGCCGGCGTCGCCATGACCGTTGCCGACACCGGCGTCGGGATCCCGGCCGACATTCTGTCGCGCGTGTTCGAACCGTTCTTCACCACCAAGGAGATTGGCCGCGGCACCGGTCTCGGCCTGGCGCAGGTCTACGGCTTCGCCCGCAACGCCGGCGGAACGGCGGAGATCAGCAGCACGCCCGGGGCGGGTACCAGTGTCAGCATCAGCCTGCCGGCCACTGCGGCGTCGGTTGAAGCGATGCCGCAAACGAGTCAGACAGCACCGCGGGTGACCTGGACGGATCTCCGAATCCTGCTGGTCGACGACAACGCAGCGGTACGCGAGCTGACCGCGGCCAACCTGCGCGAACATTTCAGTCGCGTTGACGCGGCGGCGGATGCGACCGAGGCGCTTGCTTTGCTCGATGACGGGGATTTCGCCGCGGTGGTTTGTGACATCATCATGCCCGACGGCATGGACGGCATCGGCCTGGCGCGCGAAATCCGCCGCCGCTGGCCGGCAATGCCGGTTATCCTGGTGTCGGGTTATGCTGCCTCGGCCGGAGATGCGCGCGCATTGGGCGTGCCGGTCTTGCTGAAGCCGCTCGAATTGGCGCGTCTGGTCGATGCCGTACGCGTGGAAATCGCCGCCGCCTCGCGCGCCCGCAGTGCCTGAAACAGCCAAGGGAGAACCACGACCATGCCAACCGTCATCCTGTGCCGTCCGCTGCACGCCAGTGGCATGCAGGTCCTGCAGGCGCGCCCCGACATCACCATCCGCCAGCTCGCCCGACCGTCCGCCGCGGAGCTGGCAGACGCCGTGCCCGGCGCGCAGGCGCTGCTGGTCGGGTTGGAGCAAGTGGATGACGCAGTGCTCGGGCGCGCGCCGGAGATGAAAATCGTATCGCGCTTCGGCGTCGGCTACGACACGGTGGATATCGCCGCCTGCACCCGGCGCGGCGTGGTCGTGGGCGTGACCAACGGCGCCAACGACCTGGCGGTGGCGGAGCACACGATGATGCTATTGCTCGGCGTGGCGCGGCGCACGATCGAGATGGACGCGTCGGTGCGTGCCGGCAACTGGATGTTGCGCGAGGGGCGGCCGATGGGCGAACTGGCCGGACGCAGCATCCTGGTGATCGGCTATGGCCGCATCGGCACCCGCGTGGCGCGGCTGTGCGCGGCGTTCGGCATGCGCGTGCTGGTGCGCGACCCGGCCTTCCCGGTGCCGCGCATCGCGGCCGACGGGTTCGTGCCGGTGACGGATGTCGCCGCGGCGCTGCCGGAGGTGGACGTGGTGACGCTGCACTGCCCGCTCGACGAGGTCACCAGGCACATGATCAACCGCGAGATGCTGGGGCTGATGAAGCCGACCGCCTGGCTGATCAATGCGGCGCGCGGCCCGCTGGTGGACGAGACGGCGCTGGTGGAGGCGCTGTCGTCCGGCCGGCTGGAGGCGGCCGGGCTGGACGTGCAGTTGCGCGAGCCGCCAGATCCGGCCAACCCACTGCTGCATCTTCAGAACGTGGTGCTGAGCCCGCACAACGCGGCGGCCCCAGCGGAGTGCTATGAAAAGATGTCGGTGCGCGCCGCAAAGAACATCGTCGAGGCGTTCGATGGCACATTGGATCCGGGTTTCGTGGTCAATCCGGAGGCGCTGCCGAACCGGCGGAACGCGTAATACCGGGCGCCCGAAACACTGACTTTCGCATGGTTGGCACGGTCCGCCGCAACCCGTCATGGCCGGGCTCGAGCCGGCCATCTATCGCGGCACTGCGGCTGCATAGATGGCCGGGTCAGGCCCGGCCATGACAGTTGGGGTCGGACCGTGCCGTACGTCCCGACCGTCATGGCCGGGCTCGAGCCGGCCATCTATCGCGGCACTGCGGCTGCATAGATGGCCGGGTCAGGCCCGGCCATGACAGTTGGAGTCGGACCGTGCCGTACGTCATCTGTCGGACGGTTGGTATAACCTTTCCCGCGCGCAGCGCAGGCGAGGTTTATCGATCCAACACCTCGCGGATCTTCCTTGCCAGGTCCGCTTCGGTGAACGGCTTGACGATCAGCTCCATACCCGGCTCAAGCCGGCCGTGGCGCACGACGGCGTCGCGCGTGTAGCCGGTGGCGAGCAATACCTTCAGACCCGGCCAGCGCCGGCGCGCCTCATCCGCGAGCTGCCGCCCGTTCAACCCGCCGGGCAAACCAATATCGGTGAACAGCAGCCGCAAGTCCGGATGGCGCTCCAACGTCTGCAATGCCGCGGGACCGTTGGCCGCCTCGCGCACCTGGTAACCCAGCTCCTGCAACGTGTCGCGCGTGAAGCTGCGCACGTCGTCTTCGTCTTCGACGACCAGGATCGTCTCGTGCCGGCGGCCGAGCGGCACAGGCTGCGGCGCCACGGCGACCGCATCGAGCGTCTCGAGCTCGAAGAATCGCGGCAGGTAAAGTTGCACGCTCGCACCGTCTCCCGGCGCGCTGTCGATCCGCACATGGCCGCCGGACTGTCGGACGAAGCCGTACACCTGTGACAGGCCCAGTCCGGTGCCCTGGCCGATATCCTTGGTGGTGAAGAACGGGTCGAACGCCCGGGCCAGCACCTCCTTGCTCATGCCGACACCGGTATCGCTTACCGACACCAGCACGTAGTCGCCGGGCGGCACGTCCTCCTGCGCGCGCGCATAGGCTTCGTCCAGCCGCACGTTCTGCGTTTCCAGGGTCAACCGCCCTCCCCCCGGCATCGCGTCGCGCGCATTCACCGCCAGGTTCAGCAGGGCATTCTCGAGCTGGTTCTCGTCGGCGAACACGCGCCACAATCCGCCGGCCAGGACGGTTTCCACGTGGATGGTCTCGCCCAGGGTGCGCCCGAGCAATTCCAGCAGGCCGGCCACCAGCCGATTGAGATCCAGCGACTTCGGCGCCAGCGGCTGGCGGCGCGAAAATGCCAGCAGACGCTGGGTCAGCGTTGCCGCACGCCCCGCCGCGCGCGTCGCAGCCTCGATCAGGCGAAGCTCCCCACCTGCCGCCGGACGGCCACCGGGCAGGCGGTGGCCCAGCCGTTCCAGATTGCCGAGGATCACCTGCAGCAGATTGTTGAAGTCGTGCGCGACGCCGCCGGTGAGCTGGCCGATCGCTTCCATCTTCTGCGACTGGCGCAGCGCCTCCTCGGCCTTTTCCCGTTGTTCGATTTGCGCCTCGAGCGCCTGATTGGTGGCGGTGAGTTGCTCGGCGCGGCGTGCCAGTTCTTCGTTGGCGCGGCGCTGGGTCAACTGCATGACCCCGAGCACGGCGACCACCACGGAGGCCATCGTCATCAGCAGGCCGATCACGCCATAGCGCTGCAACCGCAGAGCAAACGGTTCGGTGAAGCTGCGCAGATAGACCGTGCCGAGCGATGCGCCGGCCTCGCTCACCGGCACGGCGACGATCAGCCGGTCGTTGACGAAATGCGGCGCATCGGGTCGCACGTCCGCCGGCAGGTCGCTCTCCGGACTCTGCTTGTAGCTGACGAACAGCTTGCCACCGGCGTCGTAAATCGCGGCCGCCTCGATCTGCGGATTGGCGCGGATGGCGTTGACGTATTCCTGCGCTGCCTGGCGGTCATTGAAGGCCACGGCCGCGGTGACGGTCGAGGCCAGCACGCGCGCCTGCACGCTGACTTCGTCCACTTCCTGCCGCGCGTTCGCCCGATCGACATAGCGTGCCATCAATCCGCCGGCGGTCAGCAGGGCGATCACCGTCGCCAGCGCGATGGCCGGGGTGAGTCGCCACAGGCGTGACGTGACACGCGGTGTCGGGGCCTGGGTGCTCATCGGCTGCCACCGTTCACGTGCAGCGCCAGGCTGAGCAGCTTCGAGCTGATGGTCAGGCCACTGGCCGCGGCGGCGCTGTTATCGATCTCGAAGCGGACCCGATCGTCCGCGATGACGAGATTGATGATGCCCTTGGCGGCAGGATCGGTGGCGCCATCGGTGACAGTGAGCACGGGCATGCCGCGTACCGCCGCCAGAGCGTCGGCGACCGATTGTGCATCGGAGCCGGTCGCAAACATCACCGAACAACCCGGATTGCCGGTCACGCGCGCCAGGCGCCGGACCGCGATGGGCCGCCCGGCGACGTCCTGGCCACTCACGGCGCGATCGAGCAGGGGGCCGAGCGGATCGTTGCCGACCACGCACACGGTAAAGCTGCCGCCGGGAAACTCGGCGGCCGGGTTCGGCCATTCGACGAAGGGCGCGAACTTGTGGAGGTAGGTCGCCTTCACGGCGTATTCGAGCGAGGCGCCCTGCGACCACGCGGCATGCAGGGCCGCGCACGCAACCAGCCACACGACGGTCCAAAGGGCCGGGCTGCGCAACAGGTGCGAGGGGGTGCGCCAGGACATGCTCAGTATTTCCAGCGCAGGCCGAGATAGATGCTGCGCTGAATCTCAAGCGGGGCGACGCCGGGCTCCACGGTCTCCACATGGTATGCGGCGAGCAGATTGTTGCCTGACAGCGATAGCTCGATCGCCGGCGTGACGTGCCAGGCGATACGGGCGTTGGCCTGGATATAGCCCTCGACCGTCGGATCGGGCAGCCGGTCCACCACCTGGATGCCAAAGTCGAATTCCACGTTGTGCGCCAGGTCCATCGATGAGCGGAACGAAAACTGGTAGCCGGGATCGTCGCCGCTCGAATAGTCGCGGGCGACGACGCCGGGGACGATATGCAGATCCTTGTGCATCAGGTTGACCCCGGCGCTCAGCTTCCACCACGGCAGCAGGCGCCAGTCGCCCCAGGCTTCGATCCCGTAGGTGTTGCCAGCCTCGTCGTTGCCAAGCTGATAAGGCGTCGCGCTGTTCGGGATATAATCCACCGTACGCAAGTCGCTGTACTGGTTCCAATAGAGCGATACGGACACCGACGATTGCGGCGTGGGCTGTCCACGATACCCGACTTCGTAGGCGACAAGCTTCTCCGACTCGAAATCCGGCGCCAATGCCAGGAAATGCGGCTCCTCCAGGTCGCGATCGAGGCGCGAGGGTGTGCGTACCGCGCGCGAGATCGCGGCCCACAGGAAGTTGGTATCCGACAGCTTCCAGCCGAGGCGGATGCTCGGCAGGTAATCGAAGCCGGTGTAGCTGCTGTATTGCAGCTTGGTGCCGAGCGTCAGCTTCAGGGTCTCGGTCAGCGCGATGGTGTCCTGACCGAACACGTCGCCGATGTCGATCAAGCGGCTGCCCGGCACGAACTGGGCCACGGGCGAGCTTTCCACCAGCTTGTCTTCCGTGGCCTGGAACTCGCCGCCCCAGACGATCAGGTTGCGGCCGGCGGTGAACGTATGCTGCGCCTGAAGGTCGTAGTTTGCGTCGTAGTCGCTGCCGCCGATGACGTAGCGCTGCTCCTGATCGTAGGAGGTCTGCACTGCCACGTTCGATCCGTCGTTCAGCTTGTGGTTCCAGCGGGCGACCAGGTCACCGCCGTATTGCCGGCCGTTATCGGCCGCGTCGTTGTTGCGGTAGAAGTCGCCCTCGACCATGATGGTGTCGACGTCGCCCTGCCAGTCGGTGCGGAAGCCGGTCTGCCCGCCATGCCAGCCGTCGTCGGCGCTGGCGCCACCCGGATGAACGGAAGGGCCGACGCCCAAACCCTGGCCATACACCCGATAGGTGCCGTCGGCGCCGAGTTTCCCCCCGTATTGCACCAGGCCATTCTGGTCCACCGGGCCGATCTTTGCATCTACCAATCCACCCTGCGTGTCGCTGGATTTCTTGGTGATGATGTTGATCACGCCGTTGACGGCGTTGGCGCCCCATTGGGTGCCGCCGGGCCCGCTGATCACCTCGATTCGCTCGATGTCATCCAGCGGGACTTGCAACTGGTCCCAGAACGTCTCGGAATGGATCGGCGAATAGATGCTGCGACCGTCGACCATGACCAGCAGCTTGTTGGCGTCGACCTCGGAATTGAAGCCGCGCGCCGAGATCGCGTAGATCTGGCCGCTCTGCTGCGCGACCTCCAGGTTTGGCGCCAGGCGCAAGACATCCGCGAGGCGGACGTAGCCGGAGCGGCGGATGTCCTCGGCGGTGATGACGTAGATCGCGGCGGCCGCGTCGCTCAATTGCTCCGGCCGGCGCGACACTGAAGTGACCGAGAGATTGGCGAGCTGGTCGATCGACATGGTCTGCAGGTCTTCAACCGACTGCGCCTGCGCCGCGCGAAACGGCAGCGCGCAAACGATCGCCATTGCCATCGACCGCAACGCGATCGACGCGGTGTCAGACCATCGGTTGCAACGGGTCCGCTCGCTGCCCGCGCTGTGCACCCGGCCCAATCCCCCTCCCAGGCCGCGGCGGCGCGCTGTTATCAAACCTTGCCGACGGCGCACGCACTCTGCCTGCCGTTACGGCAGCCGGGCAGGACCGGGCGGATAACAATCGGGTGATCGTACGGTCAGGCCAGGGCGCCGAGCGCGGTTTCGTAGGCACGCAGCACGTCGTCGCCGAAGCAGGCGAAGATCACCGTGTGGAGCGACGGGGCGGTTTCCAAACATGCGGCGGTGGTTTGCACGGCGATGCGCGCGGCCTCGGGAATCGGATAGCCGTAGATACCGCAACTGATCGCCGGAAACGCGATCGAGGTGATGCCGTGCCGCGCGGCCAGCGCCAGGCTGGTGCGGTAGCAGCTTGCCAGCAGTTCCGGCTCGCCGTGCCTGCCGTCGCGGTAAACCGGCCCGACCGCGTGGATCACGTATTTCGCCGGTAGCCGGTAGCCTTTGGTGAGTTTCGCCTGCCCCGTGGGACAGCCGCCGAGGGTCCGACACTCTTCCAGCAGTTGCGGCCCGGCGGCGCGATGGATGGCACCGTCCACCCCGCCGCCGCCGAGCAGCGACTGGTTCGCCGCGTTGACGATGGCGTCGACCGCCAGCTTGGTAATGTCGGCCCGGGTGACCTGCATCATGGGCTTGTTCTCCTCTCCCGCTTGCGGGAGAGGTTGGGTGAGGGTGGTGCGTGCGGCCCGATCACCCTCATCCTACCCTCTCCCGCTTCGCGGGAGAGGATTCGTTCAGTTCTTCGTCTTGTCCACCAGCGCGTTCTTGGCGATCCACGGCATCATCGCCCGCAGCTTCTCGCCCACTTGCTCGATCGGATGTTCCGCCAGCCGCCGGCGCATCGCCTTGAAACTGCTCTGGTTCACTTTGTTCTCCAGCATCCAGTCGCGGGCAAAGCGGCCACTCTGGATGTCGTCCAGCACGCGCTTCATCTCGGCCTTCGTCGCGCTGTTGACGATGCGCGGGCCGGACACGTACTCGCCGTACTCCGCGGTGTTGCTGACCGAGTAGTTCATGTTGGCGATGCCGCCCTCATAGACCAGATCGACGATCAGCTTCACCTCGTGCACGCATTCGAAATACGCCATTTCGGGAGCGTAACCGGCTTCCACCAGGGTCTCGTAACCGGCCTTCATCAGCTCCACCAACCCGCCGCACAGCACCGTCTGCTCACCGAACAGGTCGGTTTCGCATTCCTCCTTGAAGGTCGTCTCGATGATGCCGGCGCGGCCGCCGCCGATCGCGCTGGCATAGGACAGCGCGACCTCCATTGCGTTACCCGACGGATTTTGCGCCACCGCCACCAGGCAGGGCACACCGCCGCCGCGCTGGTATTCGCTGCGCACGGTATGACCGGGGCCCTTCGGGGCGATCATGAACACGTCGATGTCGGGGCGCGGATCGAGCAAGTTGAAGTGCACGTTGAGGCCATGCGCGAAGGCGAGCGCGGCACCGTTCTTCATGTTGGGGCCGAGCTTTTCGCGATACAGGTCGCCCTGCCCCTCATCCGGCGTCAGCACCATGACGACGTCGGCCCATTTGGCGCACTCGGCCGGGTCCATCACCTTCAGCCCCGCCGCTTCCGCCTTGGCGACGCCGCCGGAATGCGCGCGCAGCCCGACCGCGAGCTGCGCCGCGCCGCTGTCCTTCAGGTTGTTGGCGTGGGCGTGGCCCTGGCTGCCATAGCCGATGATGGCGACCCGCTTGCCCTTGATCAGGTTCACGTCGGCGTCGCGGTCGTAGTAGACGCGCATGGTTCAGTTCCCTTCGCTGGAGTTTACCGTCGAGATCGTGCGTTTGCCGCGGGCCAGGGCGGCCACGCCGGTGCGCGCCACCTCGGCCAGGCCGAGGTCGCGCATCAGGTCGATGAACGCGTCCAGCTTGTCGGTCGAGCCGGTCAGCTCGAACACGAAGCTTTCCGTGGTGGTGTCCACCACGCGGGCGCGGAACGTGTCGGCGATGCGCAGCGCCTCGACGCGCTTTTCGCCGGTGCCGACCACCTTCACCAACGCCATTTCGCGCGCGACATGCGGCCCCTCGCGCGACAGGTCGGCGACGCGGTGCACCGGCACCAGCCGGTCGAGCTGCGCCTTGATTTGCTCGATCACCATGTCGGTGCCCGAGGTCACGACATTGATGCGGCTGAGCGAGGCGTCACGCTCGACCGGCGCGACGGTCAGGCTGTCGATGTTGTAGCCGCGGCCGGAGAACAGGCCGACGACGCGGGCGAGAATGCCGGCCTCGTTGTCCACCAGCACGGAGATCGTGGCACTGCGTAATGTCTTGTCGGGCATGTTTCACCAAATATTCTAAATATTCTCCCCCTCTCCTTGTGGGAGGGGGGTGGGAGGCGGGGTGCGTTCAGGCACGGATTGCGGCTGAACGCACCCCTCCCCCCAACCCCCTCCCTCAAGGGGAGGGGGAGGAGCCTTTCAAGTCTTTCAGACCAGCACCAGCCCCTCGTCGGTAATCCCGGCTGCGCTGGCCTCATGCTCCGGTCCGAGGATCATTTCGTTATGCGCCGCGCCGGACGGGATCATCGGGAAGCAGTTCTCCTTCGGGTCCACCGCGATGTCGGCGATTACCGCGGTGTCGCAGGCCAGCATGGCGCGGATCACGTCGTCCAACTGATCGACGCTCTCCGCCCGCAGGCCCTTGGCATGGAACGCATCCGCCAGTTTGACGAAGTCCGGCAGCGCGGCCGAGTAGCTCTCGGAATAGCGGCCGCCATGCAGCAGTTCCTGCCACTGCCGCACCATCCCCATGTATTGGTTGTTGAGGATGAAGACCTTCACGGGCAGCTTGTACTGCGACAGCGTGCCCATCTCCTGGATGTTCATCAGCACGCTGGCCTCGCCGGCGATGTCGATCACCAGGGCGTCGGGATGCGCCACCTGCACGCCCATCGCCGCCGGCAAGCCGTAGCCCATCGTTCCCAGCCCGCCGCTGGTCATCCAACGGTTCGGTTGCTCGAACTTGAAGTGCTGCGCGGCCCACATCTGGTGCTGGCCGACCTCGGTGGTGATGAAGATGTCCTGCTTCACCGCGCGGGTGATCTCGTATAGCCGCTGGATGGCGTATTGCGGCTTGATGATCGAACCCTTTTCCATGTCCTGGGTGAACTTCAGGCAGTCCTTGCCCCTCCAGCCATCGATCTGCCGCCACCACGCCGCGATCGCCTGGCTGTCGGGCTTGGCCGGATCGGCGGTCCACTCGGCGATCAATGCCTCCAGCACACGGCCGGCATCGCCGACGATCGCCACGTCCACCGGCACGTTCTTGTTGATCGAGGACGGGTCGATGTCGGCGTGGATCTTCTTCGACCCCTGGCTGAACGCGTTCAATCGCCCGGTCACCCGATCGTCGAACCGCGCGCCGATCGCCAGCAGCACGTCGCAGCCATGCATCGCCAGGTTGGCCTCGTAGGTACCATGCATGCCCAGCATGCCGAGGAACTGCGGATCGCTGCCCGGAAAGGCGCCGAGGCCCATCAGCGTATTGGTCACCGGAAACCCGGTCAGGCGGGCGAATTTGGTCAGCGCCGTGGCGGCGGCCGGGCCGGCGTTGATCACCCCGCCGCCGGCATAGATCACCGGCCGCCGGGCCTGCTTCAGCAGCGCGACCGCCTGGGCGATCCGGGTCGGGTCCGGCTCGGTCCGCGGCCGATAGCTGGGGTGCATGCGCTGGGCGTCGGCATAGGGCGCCTTGCCGATCACGATGTCCTTCGGCAGGTCGATCACCACCGGCCCCGGCCGGCCGGAGCGCGCGACGTAAAACGCCTCATGCACCACGCGAGCCAGGTCTTCCGGCCGCTTGACCAGGTAGTTGTGCTTGGTGGCGGGGCGGGTGATGCCGGTGGTGTCGGCCTCCTGGAACGCGTCGTTGCCGATCAGGTGCGTGGGCACCTGGCCGGTCAGGCACACCACCGGGATACTGTCCATCAGCGCATCGGTCAGACCGGTGACGGCGTTGGTCGCGCCCGGACCCGAGGTGACCAGCACCACGCCCACCTTGCCGGTGGAACGGGCGTAGCCCTCGGCCGCATGAACCGCGCCGCCCTCCTGGCGGACCAGGATGTGGCGGATGGCGTTCTGGTTGAACAGCGCGTCGTAGATCGGCAGGACGGCACCGCCGGGATAGCCGAAAATGGTGTCCACGCCCTGGTCCTTCAGGGCGCGCAGCAGGATTTCAGCCCCGGATTGGGTCCATTCCGCCGGCATGACGCGGCTCCTTGGTGCGAAAGAGGCGCAGGACTAAGGCGAATGTTGCGGCGCGTCAACCCGGGGGTTGAACAAATGCGACGATTTCGTCGAATTTCCTTTCCGAAAATTGCGTCAGTCCTGCGAATCGCGCATGGATCGTATGCATGCGCTCCGCCAGGGGATGGTGGCGGAACCAAGTGGCCTGCCGCTTGGTGTACTGGCCGGTGACCAGTTCGGTGCGGCGGCCGGCCTGCGCGAGGGTGATTTCGTTGCGCAAGACGGCGGCAAGCTCCGGCACGCCGTGCGCCCGCATGGCCGGCAGGGCGGGGTCCAGGTGTTGCGTCAGCAGGGCGCGGACCTCGTCCAGCGCGCCCTCGGCCAGCATGGCGGCGAAGCGCGTGGCGATGGCGGCGCGCAGGTCCGCGCGCGGGGGATCCAGCAGAATGGCGGTGAAGCGCCAGGGCGCGGGTTCGCCGCGCCGCGCCTGCCAGGCGGCGAGGCCGGAGCCGGTACCGCGCCACACCTCCCAGGCGCGCGCGATGCGCTGGCTGTCGTTGGGCTGGAGTTTCCCCGCGGTGGCGGGATCGACGGCGGTGAGCCGCGCGTGCAGCGCCGGCGCGCCGAGGTCGTGCAGCAGGGCGCGGGCCTCGGCGCGGGCTTGCGGGCCGGGGTCGGGGATGTCGGCCAGGCCATGGGTGAGCGCGGCGAAATACAGCCCGGTGCCGCCGGTGAGGATCGGCAGGCGATCCGCGTCGTGCGCCGCCCGCATCGCGGCCAGCGCCTCGGTGCGCCACCAGGCGACGCTGCCGGGCTCGGCGGCGGGACGGACGCCGTAGAGTTTGTGCGGCACGCGGGCTTCCTCGGCCGGCGTCGGGCGGGCGGTGAGCACGCGCAGCTCGCGATACACCTGCATGGAGTCGGCGTTGACGATGGTGCCGCGCAGGCACTCGGCGAGCGCCAGGGCGAGCGCGGATTTGCCGCTGGCGGTCGGGCCGGCGACGAGCAGGGCGTGGGGGAGGGTCACGCGGCGGGCCCACGGTGCAAGGGGTCTTGCCGCATGGATCGCGCGCGGCGGGTCGGCGCGTGACGAGGCACGGATGGCGGAGCGGCCGGTCGGGCTGGTTCGGCGATCGGCGGGGCGGGACGACGCGCGCTCATGCAACGTTCAATGGGGGCGGGGGCGAGTGGCGGCAAGGCGTCTTGGGGGCCATCGAGTAGGGCATGAGGCCAAGCCGACCGAAATAGGTGCCAGCCCGGTGGCGCGGAGCGCCTCGCTGAGACAGTCGGCAAGCGCCGGCACGCAATCCACGCCGGAAAATTGCAATGTCTGCTCAGCGCCGGCCTGACTCGCACGAGACAATGACGCCCGCCACAAGATACCGCCGCGGCCGCCGCCTGTCGCTCGCGAGGCCAGCGCCGGCGATCGGCCGGATTCGTGGCCGGTGGCTGCGGTCAGCTTGTCTCATCCGGAGGGTCCGCTGCGGCATAAGCGAGCAAGACTCAACACCGATTGCACAAAGCAGCAGATGCAGCACCAGGGTTGCATAGATAATTGTTCTTCCTAAGGAAGATAACAGTAATTCTAGAAAGTGTATTAGTAATTCGTAATATTTATCTCTCTGTGAAAATCTGTGGCTAAATCTTCTTCTCTGTGCAATCTGTGTTGAGTCTTGCTTGCTTGGTTGCAATACCCGCCGATGGCAACCGATCGCCGGGCCCCCGGCCCGCCCATCGGCTCAAATACGATCAACCTGGCCACGCCGCGCCATCCCGTTTGCGTCGGACCGTGCCCGCGCCTAGCCTCGCGCAACAACAAGCATCCGAACATGGAGGAAGCCGTCGATGGGCGAGATCCTTGGCCTTGGCTGCACCCACTACCCCGGCCTGCTGCTGCCCGACGAGCGCATGCCCGGCGGCTTCCATCACTTACTCTCCGCGCCCAACGTGCCGGCGACGCAGAAGGACCGCGCGAACTGGCCCGACGCGCTGCTGACCGAACTCGGCAACGACGCCGGGGTGGCTTCGGCGCGGCGCTATGGGGCGCGGATGGCGGACGGGTTCCGCGCGGTGCGCAGCGCACTCGACGCATTCGATCCTGACATCGTGCTGATCTGGGGCGACGACCAGTACGAGAATTTCCGCGAGGACATCATCCCGGCGTTCTGCGTCATGGGCCTCGAGCAGGATTTCGCAATCCAGCCCTGGTACAACGGCAACGGCGGAAAACCGAACCGCTGGGGCGAGACCGGCGACTGGCAGATGCAGCTGCACGGCCAGCGCGCCGCAGCGAATTTTCTTGCCCGCGCGCTGATCGATCGCGGCATCGACATGGCGTATGCGTACAAGCCGCTGCACATCGACGGCCTGGCGCACGCGTTTACCAATACGTTGCTGTATCTCGACTGGGACCGGCGCGGCTTTCCCTGGCCGATCGTTCCGTTTGCGATCAACTGCTACGGCAGCAACCTGATCCACGCCAAGGGCGGCATGGCCGCGCTGTTCCAGCCTCCCCGCCCCGAATCGATGCCGGAGGATCCGCCGGCGCCGCAGCCGTGGCGCTGCATGGACGTGGGCAAGGCGGTGGCGGAGATCCTCGCCGAGTCGCCGTGGCGCGTTGCGGTGGTGGCATCGTCGAGCTGGTCGCACTGCTTCCTGTCGCCGACCAACGGCTATCTGTGGCCGGACCACGCGGCGGACCGCGCGATGTTCGATGCGCTTGGGCATTGCGATTACGGCTTCTGGCGCGGCCGCTCGCGCGCCCAGATGGAACACGCGGGACAGCACGAGATGCTGAACTGGATGGCGCTGCTGGGGGCGATGGAGACTTTGGGCAAGCGACCGGAGGTGTTCGATTACGTCGAGACGCACGTCTTCATGTCGGAGAAGTGCTTCGTGGCATATCATTGAGATGAGAAGCGGGTTCGCGCGGGCCTTCGACAGCGAGGTGGAGCAGCCGACGACCAAGACCTGCGGCAGTATCGGGCCGGCATGACACGCAACCTTCCGCGCTCGACCAGGTGAAGCAGCTTTGGCTGCGGTCCGGATGCGCGGCAGGGTGTGGCCGTCGGCCCGCCTTACCCCACCGGCCGCAGTTCCGCCCGCGTGTACTCGGTTCCCGCCTTGAAGCACTTCGCGCAGAACGGATGGGCGTATTTCCGCCGCTCGATCTCGGCGTGATCATGCCCGAGGAAGTCGACCCCCAGCATATTCTCCTGGTCGTAAACCGTGCAGCACAGCGCCACCGACCCGTCGTGATTGATCACCGTCTGGTTGAACCGCAGCTCGCAATCGAACTTGCCGCTACGGAGCGTCTGAATCATTCGATGACTCACGCGCGGATCGGTCAACAACTCGGCGATGATGCCGTGGTCAAGCGGATTGGGGCGTCCGTCGAGATACTCCTGTAGCCGCTCCAGCGGCATGTAGAAAGCCTGGATCGGGCGATACGCGAAGCGTAACTCCGCGCACATCGCCCGCACCGCATCGGTCTCGCCGAGGTTATTGCGATAGAGATGGTGGCTCACCCACACATGGGTGCCTACCTTGTGGCGGTCGATCGCCTCCCGCAGCGCGCGCAGATTCCGCTGCACCAGCGCCAGATCGCCGCCGGTGTGGGTTCGTCCGTAGCTGTCCGGTGAAAACCCCGACAGCGAGACCTTCAGATCGTCAGGTGCTGCCCGTACCACCGCGTCCAGCCCGCGCTTGATGTTCAGGTTGGTCGAGAGTTTGCTGACCATCCCGGATTCGCGCAGCAACTGGATGAACGACGGCAATTGCGGATGCAGCAGCGGCTCGCCCCAGTTGAACAGGTTGATCTCAGGCCGTTCCGATGGCGACTCCCTGCGGATCTTGGCGATGATCTCGCGAAACATCGCCGGCTTCATCATTCCGCGCGGTCGCGTGCCCAGCTCGGAATTCCCCACCGGACAGGTCGGACAGCGCAGATTGCAGGTGCCGACGATGTCGATCACATAGATATAGCTTGACCCCTCGCGCGGGTTGTAGCGGCGCAGCACCCGGCCGGTCACCGGGTCTTCGATCTCCGGCGTCAGATAATCCCGCGGCCGAGCGTGCTGCAGCATCGCCGCCAACGCCTTGTCCCACGGTTCAAGCTCCGCCGCCCGTTCCAGCCAGGGCAACGCTTCCTCATAGAACATGTCCCTGTACAGCGTCATCCCGATCTGCCGATGCACCGCCAGCAGCAGTGGATCATGCGGCGCGTGCGCGATCGCTTGCTCTGCCAGGGTTACCGCTTCCTGGAACCGCCCGCTGGGTAACAGCAGCATCGACAGCGCCGCCGCGGCGCGCGGCCATTCCACCGGCGCAGTCTCGGGCGCGCCAGACAGAATGCGTCGTAAGATGAACTGTGCCTCTTCCTGCCGACCGATCGCGGCAAGTGCCTGAGCGATATCGACTTCCTGCATGATGCCGCAACCTATAGCATGGCCGGTCATGAATGCTACGGCGACCATTGCGGACATGCTTTATGGCGCTGCCATGCGGCGCGCCGGCGCGGGCGATCCGGCTGGCGCGCGCACCCTGCTGGACGAGGCGCTGCTCGCCGATCCGCGCCATGCCGCATCGGCGCAAAAGCTCGCCGAGCTGCTGATCTTCACCGACCCGCCGCGCGCCGTGTCGCTCGCCCGCGCGGTGCTCACCGACTATCCCAACAACACCGAGCTCCTCTCAACTCTCGCTCAGGCGCTCAGCGAGCTCGGTGACGGTCACGAGGTCGCGGCGACCTTCCTGCGCGCCGTCGAAATCGAGCCCGATAACGGCCGCCTGCATTCCAACGCCGCGCTGGCTCTGCTGCGTACTGGCCGATTGCATGAATCGCTGGCCGCGGCGCGCCAGGCGATCGAGTTGGAGCCCGAACTGGCCACCGCCCATGCCAATCTCGGCCACGTGCTGAACGCGCTGCGCAAATACGACGAGGCGATCGCCGCCTTCGTCGCCAGCCTCGCGTTGCTGCCGGACAATCCGGATGTTCTCACCGGCATCGGCGTCGCCCAGGCCCAGCTCGGTCGCCCGTCGGCCGCCCTGCTCGCACGGCAGCGTGCTGCCGCACTACGACCCACCGACGGCGGCGCCCACAGCGAGGTCGCCGGTGCGCTGCAAGAACTCGGCGCGCACGATGATGCGCTGGCGAGCCATCGTTACGCCATCACGCTCTCGCCGGAAAAATCCAGTTGCTCATCCAATTTGCTGATGGCCATGCAATACGCACCCCACGTGACCGAGCAAGAGCTGGTGGCCGAGGCCGCTGCCTGGGGTCTGCGCGCAAGCAGGGTGCCGCTGCAACAGCGCCGCCCGGTGCCGCTCGACCCCGAGCGTCCCCTGCGCATCGGCTATGTCACCGCCGATCTCTATAGTCACCCGGTTGGCTGGCTCGGCGCCGGCCCGATCGCCAGCCACCACCGGCCGGAATTCAGCGTGTCCGTTTATGCCAGCCAGACGATCGCCGATGCCATCACCAGATCGGTCATGGCCAATGTCGATACCTGGCGCCAGATCGTTGGCAACTCCGACGCCACCGTGGCGCAGGTGATCGCCGATGACGGGATCGACATCCTGGTCGATCTCTCCGGCCACACCGGCGGCAACCGGCTTGGCGTGTTCGCCCGCCGCCCGGCACCGCTTCAGCTCCACTGGCTCGGCTATTTTGCTACCATCGGCCTGCCCTCGATCGAGGCGATCCTGCTCGATGACGAACATCTCGCTGCGGACGGCGAGGCGCAGTTTACCGAGCGTGTGGTCCGCCTGAGGCATGGCCGCTTCTGCTACGCCCCGCCCGCCTATGCTCCCGAGCCCGCGCCGCCACCCAGCGAGGCGTCGGGTGCCGTCACCTTCGGCAGCTTCAACAACGCCAACAAGCTCAACGATGTTACCCTCGATCTGTGGGCGCGCGTGCTCGCCGCGGTGCCGGGCAGCCGCCTGCTGCTGAAATGGCGCAGCATGATCGATCCGGTGCTCTCCAGCCGCTTACGCGACGCGATGGCCAGCCGCGGTTTGCCGCCCGAGCGCCTGCTGCTGCAAGGGGACGAGCAGCATTCCGCTATGCTGGCCCGCTACGGCGAGGTCGACATCGCCCTGGACCCGATGCCCTTTAGCGGCGCGCTCACCAGCTTCGAAGCGCTGTGGATGGGGGTTCCGGTTGTCACTTTGCCGGGCCGCCGCGCCGTCTCCCGCCAGACCCACGCGATCCTGTCGCGCATCGCGACGCCAGACTGGTCGGGCAGGGCGCTGTCGGCCGGCACGGAAGCCGAGTTCGTCGCGATTGCCGCGGCACTGGCCCGGGACATCGGCAAGCGGCGACGGTTGCGCACCGATCTGCGCGCGATGCTACGCGATGCGCCGATGTCCGATCCGGTTGGCTTCGCCGCTGAGTTGGAGCGTGTCTATCGCGATCTTTGGCGCGAGCACTGCGCCCGGTACCGCTCGGCGCCATGACCGGTACGGCCCGCGCGAAACCGCCCGGGGATAGCCGCCGAGCGACAGGGGTGCGCCGTCTGCTCCCCTACCCGGAGCCGGCGCGACCGAGCGACCCCTCGCTTCGGTCTTTGCCGTTGCGCGACCGCCGCTTCAACCAACCGACCCAACCGAGGCCTGCCAAGCCGGACAGCAGCCCGGCAATGCTCGCCGGTTCCGGAATGGCCTGGCCGTCGAGGGTGATCGTGTAATTCGGGTCGCCGCCGTCGGTGGTGTCGATCGTCAGCAGAGCGCTGCTCAGCCCGTAGGCGATCGGGTCGAACAAGACGGAGAAGTCGATGGTCTGCCCCGCCGCGATATCCTCACCGACATACAAGCCATCCACGGTGAACAGCCCGGGATTAGCCCCGCCAAGGCCCCAGCCGGTGATCTGGTAGGGCGTATCGCCCGGCGCGGTGAGGCTGAACTGTGTGGCCGTGGTGCTCCCGAGCGGTATGCGCAAGGTTGCCGCGCCGAGACTGTAAGTACCCGGGGCGGGACTGGAGAGCAGCGTGTAGCCTGTGGTGGTTATCCCCGGCAGAATACCTCCGGTGCAGGTCAGGCCCGTCGGGCACGGGATCTGGGCGGGTGCGCCGACCGGCGTATAGAAGCCCGCCAGATCTCTGGTCTGGTTGGTCGCGCCGGTGCCGGCGGCGTAGTAGCCGGGCTGCGCCTGAGTCGGCGCGGTCATCCCTGTGCTTCCCACATAGAAGCCGGGGGGGGACGGGGTGGCTAGGGAGGACGCGCTCAGTCCCGCCGTGGCGCTGTAGTACCCAACCGGCAACGCCACCGCCCTGGTGGACGCGGTCTGCCCCGCGTGGGTGTCATAATAGCCTGCCTGTACCGGCGTTTCGCTGGTCGCCCCGCTCGTGCTGACATAATAGCCGGCACCTGCCGGGGTTTCCTTGGTTGCCGCGGCCGCAGGGACGTAGTTGCCGGCGGTCGGGACCGAGGCCTGGGAAGAGGTCAACCCGGTCGAGGCGCTGTAGTAAGGCGGCTGCAACGCCGATTCGCTGCTCGCGCCGGTCGAACTGACATAGTAGCCGGCGCCTGCCGCCGTTTCCTTGCTCGCCCCGGCCGTGGGGACATAATAGCCAACGCCCGCCGCGGTTTCGGCGCTGGCGCCGGTCGTGCCGACATAATTGCCTGCGGTCGCCTGGGTTTCGGTGGTCGCCGCCGTCGTGCTGACGTAGTTGCCGACGCCTGCCGCGGTTTCCTTGGTCGCCCCGGCCGTGGGGACGTAGAAGCCGGTGCCTGCCGCCGTTTCCGTGAGCGCCCCGGCCGTGGGGACGTAGTACCCCACCCCCGCCTCGGTGCAGCCCGCCGACGCGGCGCTCCCGCTGGTCGCCGTGTTGCCATAATAGCCGGCCTTACAGGCGAACGCCTCCTCCGACATTGCGACCGCAGCGACGAAGGCCGATGCGACCGACCCGAGCAATACCGGGGTGGTCGCAACCGAGGCGGTCAAGACCGCGGAGAACCGCGCCAGAGCAATGTGCGACACGAAGCCCCCCGCTGAAACTTATGACAGCCTTGACGAACGGCAGGGAGCAATATTCGTGCCAATGGTTACAAGACCGCGTTAACAAGACGTTAACGATCCGGTCCGGCCAGCCTTTGCGTGACATGTAAATTTTTCCGACATGCCGCCGGCGGTTTCGGTCGGCCAGCATCGCCCAATGGCCGACCATCCTTGGGCTGGCTCTCGCCAAATTGGCGGCGAGCCCCCAATCCGCCGGGTCAGCCCGGTGCAATCGAAGGCAAAACACCCCCTTCCGGCCATTCCGTGACCGGCGGATGGCGCTGCCTCTCGTATCGTACGTAAAATTTCCCGACACCCGGGCGGCCGCTCCTGTCACGCCGGCTTCACGCGATGCTCAGCCACCATGGGGAGGGCTGCCTCTTGCGGGTAGTACCGGAAGCGAGCCGGACGATGCCGTCGGGCGGAAGCGGAACGTCCGGATGCAACGGGGGGCGATCAGCTTCTCCCCTGGGGATCGTTCAGCCGGAAAGGCGGCGCGGGGATTACAATCCGGGCTGCGCGGCGCGAAACTCCGCTATTGCCCTGGCCTGGTGGAGCCTGCATGACCGACGCCGAGCTGCGCCTGCTGCTGCGTGACTGCCTGCTGCTGTGGGACGTCGAGGGGCGGGTGACGGCCGGCGACGACGGCATGACGATCGACACGCCGGACGGCCAATACGCGCTGCAACGTGCCGCGCCGGACATGCGCCCGGTACGCTGGCTGCTGCAAACGCCCGCGCGCGCCGCCGCCGGCCGGCCGCCGCGCGCCGCGCCCTCGATCGTCGCCGCGCTCAGTGCGTTGCGCAACGCGCTGGGCGGGGCCGGCGGGACGACGTTGCGGATCGGCGCTCAGTAGGCGTCGGGCGGGATCACGTTCTGCGGTTTCGGCCCGAGCAAGGCGGCGCGCATCGTCTCGGCGGATTTGACGCGGATGTCGTTCCAGGCTTCCGGCGTGAAGAATGCCGAGTGCGGCGTGATGATCAGCCGGCCCTCGGTCCACGGTTCGCGCGCCCGATAGGCGCGCAGCAGTTCCGGCACCGGCTCGACCGGCGGCTCCACCGGCAGCACGTCCAGGCCGACGCCGGCCAGGTGGCCGCTCTTCAGCAGCGTCGCCGCCGCATCGACATCGACGATCGGCCCGCGCGCCGTGTTCACCAGCACCGCCCCCTTCGGCAGCAGCGAAAGCTGCGCCAGCCCGAGCATGCCGCGCGTTTCCGGCGTCAGCGGCGCGTGCACCGACAGCACATCGGAGGCCCGCAGCAGGTCCTCCAGCGTGGCGGCGCGGCCGACGCCGACGCCCAGTTCGACCCCGTTCGGCAGGTTCGGATCGTAGAACACCACGCGGAACCTGAGCGCCTTGGCGCGCAGGGCGACGGCGGTGCCGATGCGGCCGAGGCCGACGATACCGAAGGTCTGCACGCCGGAGCGGCGCACCAGCGGATCGATGACGTAGCGCCACGGCGCCGGCGGATCCTTGCGCTGCGCCTCCAGGTGCAGCAGCAGGCCGCGGCGCATCGCCAAGGCCAGTGCGATGGCGTGGTCAGCGACTTCCGTCGTGCCGTAGTCGGGCACGTTGAGGATCATGATCTGCCGCTCGGCGGCGGCCTTGCGGTCCAGGTTGTCGTAGCCGACGCCCATGCGGCAGATCGCGCGCAGCCGGGGGAAGCGCGGCAGGTCGGCGGCGGTGACCTTGTAGCGCAGGATCATCAGCCCTTCGGCCGCGGCGCAGTCCGCGTCGGACAGGTCGGCCAGCGATTCGGTCGATTTCGGGAAGATCACCCGCGCGTCCGGGCCGTAGATGCGGCGCTCGACACTGTCGTCGGGATAGACGTTTTCGGAATAGAGCACGGTGACGGTCATGACGCTGGCGTTTTCCTCCGGTTGGCGCGCCACGGCTAGCACCGCTCCACCGATAATACGACCCCCAGGTCCGCGGCACCGCAGGGCGGATCAACGGCCGACCGAGGGGAAGCATGGTTCGTCGCAGCGGCGCTGTCCCCGTCATGGCGGGGTTTGACCCCATACGCATCAGGATCGGGCCGGGCGTTAGAAGACGTTTGCCGTCGCACCGGCGCGTCCCTCGTCATGGCCGGCTCGACCCCATAGGCGTCAGGTTAACCGGGACGCGGAGAAGAAAACTCCCCCTCCCCTTGAGGGAGGGGGAGTGAATTTTTGCTCCGTCGAGCGCTTCTCCTGACGCCTACGGGGCGTGACGAGGGAAGTGCCGGTGCGACGAACGATTCCCCCTCGGCCGGTCGCCTGATCGTGACGCCGCTATGAAGTCGGATCGCGCGGCTGCGCAAGTTCAGGTGACCAGCAGGTCGCGGGCACCACGGAAGTCGGCCGCGGTAATATCGGCGTCGCGCAGGTCGGCGCCCGTCATGGTCGCATCCTTCATGTCGGCGCCAACCAGCATGGCATTGTTGAGGCGTGCCTGGGAAAGGTCGGCTTCAGAGAAGTTGCAACCACGCAGATCGGCCGAGACGAAGACGGCGGCGGCGAGGCGCGCGGCCTTGAAGCTGGTCGGCCAGCTCTGTCCGCTGCGCAACGCCATGGGTCCGGCGACGGCGTTGGTCAGATCGGCCTGGTTCATGGTAGCCCGCTCGAACGAAGCACCGCGAATGTCGGTACTCATCATCTGCGCATTGCGCAGGTCGGTGAAACTGAGGTTGGCCATCGCCAACACCGTCTCGGTAAGGTTCGCGCCCTGGAGCTTCGCACCGTGGAAGTCCGCCGCCGACAGATTGATCCGGCTGAGATCGACACCGGTCAGGTCACGCTTGGCGAGGTCGGCGCGCTTGCCCTTGGCGCCGTTCGACAGCATCCAGTCGCGATGCGCCAGCAGGATCGCGCTCAACTCGCTATCGTGATTCTCCAGTCGCTTCACCATGTCCGCGCCGGTGAGATTGGCCATCGACAGATCGACATCGTCGAGCAACGCGCCGACCAGGCTGGAATTCGACAGGTTGGTATCGCGCAGGATCGCGCGCGACAGGATGACGCCATCCAGCTTGGCACCCGACAGATTGGCAAGCGAGAGATCGGCACCCTCCAGGTTGCAGCCGGTCAGATCGGAATTGCTCAGATCCGCCCGCATGAAGACGCTGGAGCGCAGATCCGCATCGCGCAGGTCCGTTTGCAGGATGAAGGCGTTCGACAGCTTGGCCCGGCTGAGCGTGGCGCCTTTCATCCTGGCATCGGAAAGCTCCGCATGCAGCTTTTCCGCGGCCACCGCGGAGAACTCGCCGTTTTTGTAGCGCACCAGGTAGCCGTCGCGCAGATCCGCATCGAGCATGACGGCGTGGACCATCGTCGCGCCACGCAGCGCACAGCCGCGCAGGTCGATGTTCTTCATGCTGGCTTCAGAGAGGTTCGCTCCCGCGAGATCCGCGCCGAACAGGCACGCGCCATCCAGATTGGCGCCCCGGAGGTCAGCCCCCTTGAGCCTGGCGCCGGTGAAATCGGCGCCCGCCAGGTTTCGCCCCGCCAGGCGAACATTCGGCAGATCGTGGAACTTCAGGCTGGCGCGGGTGCCCTCGCGTTGCGAGGCGACGAACCGCTGGTGCCGCTCCAGCACCTGCTCCAGTTGCGGCGGAGTCAGCGTCTTGTAGTCGCTGGCGGTGTTGCCGCGAGATTTCATCAAGAGGTCCTTCGGGTCCGCGGCCGCCGCTGCGCCCGCAGGTGACGCGGCCACGTCGGCACGTGCCGCGCGAGCATGGTCCAAGAACCTTTCCCACCCATGAATGAACGCGGCAGGCGGCGTAGCCGGGCGGCGTTGCCGTGGCCGGCCCGCCGCGGCAATCGGGTGATCGAGACGGCACCGGCGCCGCCGCATCTTCGGACGCCGGAGCGGCGCCAGCGTGCCGCGGAAACCGCGGGCGGGACCCTGGAGGCAGCGAATTCTGCTCGACCCATCGTGAGTTTTTCGTTATATCGATTCGGTGTCCCAGACCATGCAGTGCCAGCGCATTTCCGAACTCTCCGCTGCCGAACTGCGCGATCGCGCGCGCGTTTGCCGACAGATGGCCGGGAGCGCAGGCGGCCGGATCGCCCACGCAGGCTTGCTCAAGCTGGCGGCCCGGCTCGACACGCTTGCCAATGCGAGAGAGCAGAAAACGCCAACGGTTTGATTGAGATCAAGGAAAGGGCTGCGGCGCCGCCGCATATCGGCGCATGACACGCCGACCGCCGTTCCGAGAGCGCACCCCTGCCCAGCTTCGTCAGCAGGCCGAGGAATACCAAACCGCCGCCCAATCGGCTTCCGGCGATGAGGCACAAACGCTCCTGCGCCTGGCAGGGCGTTACGAGGAACTGGCACGGTTGAAGGAGACGATCGAAGATCTGTTAACCATCGGTTAAGGATTGCCATGCAAGCGTAGTCAGGCACCCAGGCGCCCCCGCGCTGGGTGCCTGGGCTTTTCCTTATCGGCGCCGCCGCCCAGAACGGGCGGGGCGCCGAGTTTTTGTTGCGGCCGCTGATGGCTGCCGCGCAGGCCTCGGCTTGCATCGGCCTCCCCCCCCCCGCCGGATCGCTTCGATCGCCGTCCCGCCAGTGAGGTGCCGCGCCACGAGTGCCCTGCCGCGCTGCGCGAGGCACCGCCCTCGATCTGCGAAACCGGCTGACGGTTGGTTGGCAGATAGCGCGGCCGGCGCGCGGTGCAACGATAGCATTGACCTGTCAATACTGGGCCTTGCTCGGTGCAATCCAGGTTAGGGCCCACCGAGGAATAACTGCGTCAGTTGACGTGCGGACCGTGCCCAATTCGTCATGGTCCGCGAAGGCGGACCATCCACGACTTTCCTTTATGCAAGAGGCAAAGTCGTGGATGGCGGGCCGGAGCCTGCCCCCGGGCGCTTGACCCGGGGGCCCGCCATGACGGGACGGACGATGCTGCGCCGCATGCTGATTCGTTTATTCCTAGGCGAACCCTAAGCTCGACTTTCGGCAATTTCGTGGGGTCGTGGAGACCAGGGGTGACGACGGCGCTTGTGCCTCGGCAATGCAGCAAGATCCTTAGCACGGAGAAAGCGCGGAGGGCACGGAGGCAGCCTGCCTCCCCGACTCTCGGGGCAGCACGCAAGCTCCGTGTTCACCGTGCCCTCCGCGTTTTCTCCGTGCTGAAACCTGGCGATTTTCGCGAACCGCAGTCGGCGCGGCCGGTACGTCGGGACTGCGCTGACCGCGCCGTGATCGGTCCGCAATTTCCGATCCGCGCCCCGGTTTGGTGCCGACCGATTTGTTGGATGTCCCGGTCATGATCGGACGGCGGCTTATTCCTGCGCGATTGCAAAACTATCGGTGGAGACAGGCTGCCTACCGTCGAAAATTGCGGAAAGTCGCGGTTAGCGTCTCCACTACCAGCATCCAACTCCGGGCTCCCCGTTCCCTCAGGAGCCATCGTGAACCCGAGCCTCAAGGGGGTCCCGATTGGACGCCGATCACCCCCTCAACGGGGCCCTTCTTCCACGCCGAAACACAAGTTCGTGGACGATAGTTTTGCACCTATTCCGTAACGTTTGATCCAGGTCAATGCACAGCCCACGACCCCCGAATCATGGTTTGGCTATCGTGATAAAGTGGGGAAGCGGCCGCGATGAAGGGCGATGCTCCATCCGTAGCGCGGATAATGCTCATGGCGACAGCGCTGTTGGCGCTGGCAGGCGCAGACGCAGCTAAAGCAGATCCGACGATCTTCGTCGTCAACTTCAACAGCGGCACGATTGGCGAGTACACCACCTCGGGGGCGACGGTGGACGCCCCGCTGGTCTCGGGGCTGAACGGCCCGGTCAGCATCGCGGTGTCCGGATCGGACATCTTCGTCGCGAACTACTACGGCGGCACGGTTGGCGAGTACACCACTTCGGGGACGACGGTGAACGCCTCGCTGATCTCGGGGCTGAACGGCCCGTGGGGCATCGCGGCGTCCGGATCGGACATCTTCGTCACCGGCTTGGGCAGTGGCACGGTTGGCGAGTACACCACAGCGGGGACGACGGTGAACGCCTCGCTGATCTCGGGGCTGAACAGCCCGACCGGCATCGCAGTGTCCGGATCGGACATCTTCGTCGCCAACAACGCCTATGCCGGCACGATTGGGGAGTACACCACCTCGGGGCAGACGGTGAACACCTCGTTGATCTCAAGTGGGCTGATCTACCCGACTGTCATCGCGGTGTCCGGATCGGACCTCTTCGTCGTCAACAACTGGTGCTGCAACGGCTCGATTGGCGAGTACACCACCTCGGGAGGGACAGTGAACGCCGCGCTGATCTCGATGTACTACCCGGTGGGGGTCGCGGTGTCCGGATCGGACATCTTCGTCACCGCCAATCTCAGCGGCACGATTGGCGAATACACCACCTCGGGGGCGACGGTGAACGCGTCGCTGGTCTCGGGGCTGAACGGCCCGGAGGGCATCGCGGTCGAGGCCACCGCCGCGCCGGAGCCGATGAGTGGGCTGATGCTGGTATCCGGCGTGGCCGGGCTTCTGATCATCAGGCGCCGGAGATCGGCGATACGGTGACGTTCGCACACGCTTGCTGTCGGGGAGCATGCACCATTCTCGTTACGAAGCAGGATTCATCGTGACCAAGAAGATTTTGGTTGCTTTGGCCCTGGTCGCCGCTCTTGGCGGCGCCGGGTATGCCGCGTCGGCTCTGACCGCCCAGCCGATGGCAGCATGTGGGACCAACGACGGCTGCTAACGCTCGGGGAGATTCTGATGTTCAAGCGTCTGCTTCCTCCCTTTGCGATGTCAGCCGCGGCCTGAGTACCACAGGCGTCGGCAGCGGCTGCCGCGTCCGCCGATAGCGGAACTCCGTCTCGCCGGTGCGCAACGCCGTGCGCACCACCTTCCGCCACAGCCCAAGCGCTCGGCAGATCGCCTTGATCGGCTTGCCTGCACAAAATGCAGCCGCCGGATCTTTGTTAGTTTCGCTTTCTCATCTTGCTGCGGGTGTCCGGCTAATCTCCGGCGGCAGCAGCCAAGACCACACGCCGCGTCAACCGAATGGGATCACTCGTCAGAGGCTCGACATCGACGCCAGCGGGCAAAACCCACCGCCAGGGCCGAGCCCCGAGCTTCCGTCCTCCCCGTGATCGCCCCGCCGCGCGGCCTTGCGGTGATTGCCATCCTCAAATAGATCGGCATCGCGCGACCCCGTCGCTGGCATCGCACGGCCCGCCGGCCCGGCATGCCAGCCGACGCACCAGCCGAGGAGAGCCCATGCTGCCCCGCCCATGGCAGGCCGAGGTCTATGCCGCGCTGACATCGGCCGGCATCCGCCTGATCGGCTACGTCCCCGATGCCGGCCACGCACACCTGATCGAGGCCGCCCACGCCGACCCCGGCATGGACGCCGTGGTGCTGACCACGGAGGAGGAAGGCATCGCGCTGGCCGCCGGCGCCTGGCTCGGCGGCCAGCGCGCCGCGCTG
>JBEKNT010000024.1:0-29288 GCA_049522565.1 Acetobacteraceae bacterium | reverse complement strand
TCCCGCTTCGCGGGAGAGGATTCTTTAGACCCGCCCCATCACCTCGTCCCGGAACCGCCGCATTCCGGCAATCACCCCATCCGCATCATCCTGCTCAAAGTCGAAGTCCAACCCCGTCACTCCGATGCCGCGCAACACCCGCACGTCCTCGATGACGTCGGAAATACTGCCGGAGAACAGCCGCCGGTTGCCGTCGCTTGCCGGCGGCATTGGAATCGCGTGGCGCTTCACCCGGTACACCACGCCCATCGTCGCCGGATCGCGTCCGGCCTCACGCACCAGGCGGCGCAGCCGCGCGATACCCGCCTCCAGTCGCGGCAGCGAATCCAGCAAGTGCGCGCGGTTGCTGCCGATCGGGTACCACGCATCGGCGAGGCGTGCGGCGCGGCGCATCGACGGGCCGCTCTCGCCGCCCACCCAGATCGGCGGATATGGCTTCTGCACCGGCTTGGGATCGAACACCAATCCGTCCATCTTCACATAAGGCCCATCGAGACGTGGCCGCGCCTCGGTCCACAAGGTGCGGAATGCGTCGAGATAGGCGTCGGTGACCGCACCACGCTCGGCGAACGGCGTCGTCACCACGGAAGCGAATTCAGCGGCCAGCCAGCCGGCGCCGACGCCCACCACCAGCCGCCCGCCCGACAACACGTCGATGCTGGCAAGCATCTTCGCCGCCAACACCGCCGGGCGATGCGGCACCACCATCACCGCCAGCACCAACCGGATGCGTTCGGTCTTTGCCGCGATCCATGACGTGGCGACCAATTGCTCATGCCGATGCCCCGGCGAGGCGCCATAGAACTCGCCGGATTCCGAATATGGATAGCCGGGGGCGCGCATGTCGGGGATGGCGACGTGGTCGGTCAGGGTCAGGTAGTCGAAGCCCAGCGCCTCGCCCTCGCGGGCTACCCGCGCCATCGCCGCCGGGTCCGCCATTCCGCCGCTGATCGGCAGGTTGAAGCCGATCTGCATGCCGTCGATCATAGTCTTCTCCTCCATTCGCACTGTCAGCGCGCGTGTCGCGTTGTCGTAAACCTCGCCCACGCCGTGGGAGAGGTCGAGGCGCGAGAGCGCCCAGGGTGAGGCTGCGGCGAACCGCGCGGTGCGCGTCGTGACTGGCGGCACCGGGCGCGATGCGGTCCCCTCAACCGGCGCTCTCGCGCCGACCTCTCCCACGGCATGGGCGAGGTTCAGCGGCCCAGCACGCCCTCCAGTGCTGCCCGCAAAGCCTCCGCCGGCGCATCGACGCCCGAAGCCGCGCGCCATGCCACATGCCCGTCCGGACGCACCAGCACCGCACCGTCATCGGCAACACCATACACGTCCGCCCAACTGCCATCGGACTCCACCAGCGCGCCATCGCCACCGATCATGTGCGCGACAAGCGGCGGGTGCGACGAATCCGCAAGCCGCTCTGCCGCATCGAGCCACGCACCGCCCCGCGCGCCGGTCAGCACCACGAAGCGTGGTCCGAACAGCTCCACCGTCGAGACCTGTGTGCCGCCGCGCCGCAGCCACACATGCGGCGCGCGGCACCCCGGCCGGGCCGAGGGCACATACTGAGTCACCGGATCGTCGAGCACCGGCGCCGGCGAGCCATCCGCAATCACCGCCGCCGACTCATACGCCGCTCCAAAAATCAGGCCCTGTTCACTCAGGAACGCCGCGCGCGGCAGCTTCGCACTCTCTTGCCGCGATGTGCGGCCCATCGACAGCGAGTTCTCCAGGCTCGCCTGCGTAATCGCCAGGCCAGTCGGCTGCCGCTCGGCATGATACGTGTCCAACAGCGACGCATCCGCCTGGCCGTGCAGCACCGCGGCCAGCTTCCAGGCCAGATTGTGCACGTCCTGCACGCCGGTGTTCATGCCGAACCCGCCGGTTGGCGGCATCTCGTGCGCCGCATCGCCCGCCAGGAAAATCCGAGCGTCACGATACCGGTCGGCCACGACCGCCGACGCCTCCCAAGCACTGACGCCCAGCACCCGCACCGGCAGATCCGCCACGCCGACCGCCTTGCGGATCAGTGCGACGCAGCGCTCCGCTGTGAAATCCGCCGGCGTGTAGTTGTAGTGCTTCAGGCTGTGGATCAGGAAACCCCAGCGATCCGACGCATTGATCGTCAGGAACGTCGCGCGCAGGTCGGGTTGCTCGACGAAATACAGCGCCGCCGGGCGATCCGCCGTCCACGGCCGCAGGTCCGCATTGAACAGGATGTTGACGCTGTCATAGACACGCTCGTGGCCGATCATCCGCACGCCCAACATGCGGCGGATGCGGCTCTGTGCGCCGTCGGCGGCGATCAGGTACTGCGCGCGCACCAGAGTCTCGGTGCCGCTGACGCGATCGGCCAGCACCGCGGCAACGCAATCCGCATCCTGCCACGCCTGGATCAGCTCGGTGTTGAAGCGCAGCTCGGCCAGGGGTTCGGCTTCGGCGAAGCGCCGCAGCACCGGCTCCAGATCGTCCTGCGCGCACAGGCAGTTCGGCACCGCGGTCGCGGCCCGATTGGCCGGCGACATCCGGCCGGGCACGCGCCGCTCCACTTCCTTGCCGGCCAGGCTCTCGGTCCACACGATCAACCCGGTGCGCTCGGGCGCCAGGCCGGCGTCGCGGATCGCCTGTTCAACCCCGAACTGGCGGTAGATCTCCATCGTGCGGGCGTTGATGCCGCGCGCCTTCGGCAGGATCGACGTGCCCGGATGCCGCTCGACCAGCAGGGATCGGATGCCTTGGCGGGACAGGAAGAGCGAGGCGGACAGGCCGACCGGGCCGCCGCCGACAATAAGAACCGGAACGTCAGTCATGCTGGCGAAGATTGCCGCACCGAGCGCCATACCGGCGACACTTTCCGGGATGGCAGGCCCCGCTGGCGACGCTCGCTGCACAGGCAACCACGCCGGTCACGCATTGCGCGGCCCACCCTGCACATGCCGCGCGAACAGCGCGAACAAGCGGCGCGTGACCGGCCCGACCTCGCCGTCATGCACCGGGGCGCCGTCGATCTTCACGATCGGCTTCACGAAGCTGGTCGCACTGGAGATGAACGCCTCGCGCGCGTCCCGCATGTCCTGCACGCTGAAGCGGGCTTCCGCGAACGCGATGCCTTCCTCCCGCATCAACGCGAACAACGCGTCGCGCGTGCAGCCGGGCAGGATGGCGTGGTCCAGGCCACGCGTGCGCAGCACGCCGTCCTTGTCCACGATCCAGAAGCTGGTGGCGGCGCCTTCCGTCACCATCCCCTCCTGATCCACCAGTATTGCCTCCAGCGCCCCCTGCTCTTTCGCCGCCTGGCGCGCCAGCACGTTGGGCAGCAGCCCGGTGCTCTTGATGTCGCACCGTGCCCAGCGCAGATCGGGCTGCGTGATCGCGCTGGCGGTCCAGCGCGTCACGTCCGTGGGGTAGGGCGGGATGCGGCGGATCGTCACCACCACCGAGGGCGGCACCGGCCTGGTGGGAAACGCATGGTCCCGCCGGGCGACGCCGCGGGTGACCTGCATGTACAGCAATCCCTCACGCACGCGGTTGCGGCAGGCGACTTCCTGCAAGACATGGCGCAGCGCCGCACGGCTCATCGGCTGCGGCAGGCGCAATTCGCGCAACGAGCGGTCCAGACGGTCGAGATGGCGGTCCTCGTCGATGAACCTTCCGTCGTGCAGGTGCACCACCTCATAGACGCCGTCGGCGAACTGGTAGCCGCGGTCCTCGACATTCACCGACGCCTGGCGTTGCGGCAGGTAGCGTCCATTCACGTAGGCGATGCGGCTCATGCGTCGGCGTCCCCGGTTGGCGTTCCGAACGCAGCATACCGCGCCAGCCGATGCAACGCCGCCGCAACTTCCGCGGCCGCATGGTGCGCCTGCGCCATGCGAACCTGGGTGGCAGATCTGACCGGCCTGGTGATCGGCTTCGCCCTCGGCGGCGCCGCGCTGGTGCATTTCCTGCCGCAGGTCGAGGACCTGCTACAGCCGTCCGGCGCCCGGCCGGCGCCAGCGCATCAGATCAGCGTGGCGACGGTTGCGCCGCTGCCGGCCGTCATTGGTCCATCCCGCCCGGCGCCGCCCTCGCCCGAGCCGGTGCCGCAACCGGATCTGCCCGCCCTGATGCCCGCACCGGCCCCGCTGCCGCAGATCAGCGAGCCGGACGAGCCCGACCCCACCCGCCCGCCGCCGGTGCGCGGGACCGGCATGGCCGGCACCGGCTTCTTCGTGGCCGACGGGATGGTGCTGACCGCGGCGCATGTGGTGCCGGAATGCCGCCGCACCGAGATCGTGTCGCCGTTCGTCCGGCGCAGCCCGGCGCAGGTGGCGGCGCGCGATACCCGCCACGACATCGCCCTGCTGGAGGCCGCGGGCCTGCGCGCGCCGGCGACCCTGGCGATCGGCCGCCCGACTGCCTCCGGGGGGCGGGTGTTCGTGCTGGGCTATCCGGCGACCGCCGGGCTGCTGATCCCGGAGGAAACCTGGGGCATCCTGGAGAACGACAAGCTGCCGCGCGAGCCGGCGGCACTGACCGATCCGCGCGAGCAGGTGTGGATGGAGGCCGGGCGGGTCACGCATGGGTATAGCGGGGGGCCGATCTTCGATCCGCGTTCCGGCAAGGTGGTGGGGATCGTCCGGGCCATGCTGGATGGCAGCAAGCTGCAAGCGATACGGGGCATGCCGGCATCGGGCATGACCATCGGCCCCGGATCGGCCCTGCTGGACGCGTTCCTGGAGAATGCGGCGCCGGGGACCAATGGATTCCCGGCCGACCAGTGGGGCGACGATCCGCTGACGGTGGTGCGGCACGCGACCGTCCACGTGTTCTGCTGGAACTGATCGCCCACGCCGGGGCGGCGTCACTGCACCAGCAACACGCTGCCGCCGCTGGCACTCCCCGCCAGGCCCGAACAGGTTGACGCCAGCGCCGATCCGCCCGACAGCCCGACAGCGGAGCCGATCAGCTCCAGGCATTGCCCGGCGCCGCTCCCAACGCTACCGGCGCCGCTCAGCGTGATCGGCGCGATCGGGAAGTAGAACGCGCCGGAGAGCGAATTGCCGCTGGCCCCTTCCGAGAAACTGGCGCCGCCTGCGCCGTTGCTGGCGACCACGAGGTCTTTTAGCGTGCCGGACGTCGGCGCGGTGAGTGTCACGTTGTTGTAGCCGGCGGCGACGCTGAACGTGCCCGAGGTGATGATCGTGACACCGGTGCCGGTGACCGTGCCGCCGCCGCCGCTCCCACCAAGCGTGAAATTGCCCGCCAGTGTATAGGTACCGGCCCCGAGCGTTGCGCTGCCGGCCAGGCTGAACGTCCCGTTCAGGTCGTGCGCCGGCGCGGCGCTGATTGTGACGACGGTGCCGCCGCCGGTGGAGATCTTCCCCACGGACTGGAACGTTCCGCTGCTCATGTTGCCCAGCGTCAGGGCGGTGCCGGTCGAGTTGATCGCGTAACCGGCGCTGCCGGCGCCGATGTTGAAGCTGTTGCTGGAGCTGCCGGCGCCGATGCTGAGCGTCGCGCCGCCGCCGTTGTAGATGCCGCCCGCGATCGTGTAGCTGCCGGCCCCGAAGGTCAGCGAGGTGCCGGTATTGCAGATGCTGTAGAACGACCCGCTGCAGCTCACGGTGCCGGGGCCGATATCGTAGGTGCCGGCCGCGAAGGTCGTGTTGGAGCCGCCGCCGACGATGATCCCGTCCGCGATGATATAGGTGCCCGGCCCGAAGTTCGCGCCGGAGCCGCCGATATTGATCGGGCCGTTGATGTCATAGGTGTTGGTTGCCGAACCGGAAACCGCGAAGTTCAGCGCGATGCCGCCACTGGTCGTGATCGAGCCGAAATGATAAGTCCCGCCCGCCGGGCAGGTGACCGTCCAGGTCGGCGAGGCGAAGCTGCCGGTGCAGCCGATCGCGGTGAGCAGGGTTTGCGGCGGGTTCGAAGCGCCCGAGGTGTAGCCGAACGTCATGTTGGCGCCGCCGGCAAGCGTCGGTCCGGACGGCGAGGTCAGGCTCGCGACGCTCGCCAGATGGGTGAACGCGGCGGCCACCGCCGTGTTGGTGCCCAACGGATCCACCGTGGCGACCTTGATGATGTTCACCGAGGCGGTGCCCGAGGGTGGCTTGATGCCGCCGCAGGGCTGGCTCGGCGCGCCGGCGGAATTGTAGTCGACCGTCTTGGTGGTGATCGTTGTGCCACACGGCACCGCAACGGTGGCGTTGGAGGCAACCGCGCAGGCGGCGGCGGTCACGGTGGCGCCGCCGCTCAGCGTCACGCCGGCGGCCTTGGTCAGCAGCGCGATGATGCAGGCCGATGCGTTCGGCTTGACCTCGGCATAGGAGGTCGCCGACACGGATAGTGTCGTCTTGCTCTGGAATATCTCGGCCAGGTACAGCGGCGCGGCGGTGGTCACCGTCACCTGCACCGCGTTGTTGCCGTCACCGCTGGGCGAGGCGACCAGGCTGGCAGCCGCCGCGCCGGCGGGGAGGCCGTTCAGCGCGGCAAGATTGCTGACCGCCGAGTTCATCGTGGTGGCGGAACCGCTGGCGTTGTAGGCGAGCGCGCCGGCATAGGCGGCGCTGTCCGCCGCGCGCTGGTCGGACACCTTGGCGAGATAGGCCGTGCCAAGATCGACCGCGACCGCCGTCAGGCTGGCCAGTGCGGCGATGACGGCACCGCCCACCAGCGCGATGCTGGCACGCTGCTGGCGCGTCACGCCCGGCCCAAGCCTGTCGGCCACCCGCCGCAGGCGACGTCGCAGGATAGCAAGCCGCCCGGCGCGGCTGCCTTGGTCGTCCATGGAGCGGTCATTGGGATGTGGCATTGCGGGCCTGATACCCCCCCGGCGCTGCCGCGGCATCGCTGGGCGCAAGATCGGTGAGCAGGGCCTTGTCGGCCTCCCGTACGTACCGGACAGCATCGGCGCCACCGCCAGATCCTGGGGCATCCGCGGCGTCGACCCGGGCTGCGAGGCGGGCCGCACACCGTGATGGTGCCGGCCGGCTAACGGACCCTTCACTTGGCGGCTCCGGCTGGCAAATAAGACGCCGGAAAGATGACCAGTCCGTTAACGTGTAGAAAAAAAGCGACCGATCCGGCCGACGTTCCATGATGCTCCACGTCGTACGTCAGGGGTTTCCATCAAGATTCGCCCAATCTACGGACACGCGCCGCGCTCCAGAGGCAACTTATGGAAGAAATTTCGATAAATTATTGCTCCTATAGGTTGCTATATGACCCAAGCCTCTCTAAACAGTAGCAGACGACGAAGCGACAAAAAGGGGTGCCGCGCCGATGCATGTCGCTTGGAAGGCTGCGCTGGCGGCGGCCGTCGCAGTCGGCATCGCAACCCAGGCCAGCGCGCAGAACCTGTCGCCGCCGCCCTCCGGACTGCTGATCCTCGACCTGGCCGGGACGCGGATCATCCCGAGCTATACGCAATACAATGCGCAATTTGTCGCGACGACCCCCTGGTCGACGGTAACGTTCGTGTTCCGCCACGATCCTGGCTACTTTGCCTTCGACGATGCCGCCGTGGTCGACACCACCACGCCAAGCGGCAACCTGTTGCTCAACCCCAGCTTCGAGATCGGCGCACCGACAATATCCGGCAACGGGGTGCCGGACTGGACCTACTTCGAGCAAGCCGGCCTGGCCGATGTCGGTGTGCCGGTTCTCGGTTTTGAGGCTGCGTCTCCTACGAATGGCCTCGCGGCGTATAACGGCAGCTATTTCTGGGATGACGGCGCGACCGGCGGTTACGACGGGATCGACCAGACCTTCGCGACCACGGTCGGCGACACATACGACGTCAGCTTCTACCTCGCCGAGATCAACTCCAACGGCTTTGCAACGCCCGGCAACGATTATCAGCAGACCTGCACCAATGGCTTTTCGGGCACTGATTGCAACGGCATCGACGTGGTGGTCTACGCCGGCGATGGCCTGCCACCGACCGGCGCCGGCGCCGGCGACGTCGCTGAACCGGCTTCGCTGGCACTGCTGGGCGTCGCCCTCGGCGGCCTGGGTCTGGTGCGGCGCAAGCGCGCCCGACGACGGTCGATACTCGCTGTCGCGGTGTCACCGCGGGGCGCCGCCTTGTTTTGACCGCGAGGCTCGACCCGCTCGGTTTGTCAGCCTGTCGACCGCAACGCACCTGTGCATCGCTCCTGGCACGGCGCAGCCGGGGCCGGCGCGGCGATCCTGACGGCTCGGTCACGCAGCCACGCCGTCGTTGCGAGCGAAGCGAAGCAATCGCCCCCGGAATAGCGCACCAACATACGCGGAGGATGGTTTCGTTCCGCTCGCAGTGAAACCGAATGGCACAACTGGAAGTGTCAGGGTCAGAAGCTAGGCGGCTGGGGCGATTGCGCGATAACGTGCGTCCCGGGAGGACCCTGCCAATGGACGACGTCGTACGCGACCGCTTCACCTTCAGCGATTTCCGCCTGCAAAGCGGTGAGGTATTGCCGGAGGTCACCATTGCCTACTGCACGCGCGGCCGGCTCGCGCCGGACGGGCACAACGCGGTTCTGGTGACGCACGGCTATACCAGCGGCCACCAGATGATCGAGCCCGCCGGCAGCTCCTCCGAAGGTTCCTGGACCACGCTGGTCGGCCCCGGCGCGCCGATCGATACCGAGCGCAACTATGTCGTCGCCTCGAATATGCTGGGATCGAGCTTCGGCTCGACCAACGCCGCCTCGATCGATCCGCGCACCGGCAAGCGCTACGGCTCGCGGTTTCCCGCCATCTCCCTGGCCGACATCGTCACCGCGCAGCACCGGCTGCTGGAGCATCTCGGCGTGCGGCATCTGCGCGCGGTGGTCGGACCATCCTATGGCGGGTTCCAGGCGTTCCAATGGGCGGTCAGCTTCCCGGACTTCATGGATGGCATTGTGCCTGTGGTGTCCGCGCCGAAGGCCCGGCTCAACATGACGGCCGATACGCGCGCGCGGTTCGAACGCGATCCCAACTGGAATGGTGGCGACTATTACGAAGCCGGCGGCATGCTCGCGACGATGATCGGGCTGCGAGTCGAGACGCTGCGCCGCTACGGTATGACCGACGCGGCAGCGATGCAGCGCGCCGCCGCGCAATGGGCCAGCGTATTCGACGCCAATTCGCTGCTGATCCTCGGTCACGCCGCGGAAGCGTATGACGTCACCAGCGACCTCGGGCGCATCCGCGTGCCGGTGCTGTATGTGCTGTCGCGCACCGATGTGCTGTTTCCGCCAGAGCATGCGCCGGACGTGATGCAGGCGCTGCGCGACGCCGGTGTGGACGCGACGTACTTCGAGATCGACAGCGACAAGGGCCACCTGGCCTCTGGTGCCGACGCCGGCAAATGGGCGCCGGCGCTGCGCGACTTCATGCGGCGGGTGGGCGCCGCCGCATGAACGACGCGGCGCATCCGTCGGGTCCGCTGACGTTGGCTATCGATATCGGCGGCACGCGGCTGAAGGCCAGCGTCTTGGCGGTGACCGGCCGCATGATCGAGCAACCCAACCGCGTCGATACGCCGCATCCCGCCAAGCCGGACGCGGTGGTGGCCGCCCTGGTGGACGTGGCGAAGCCGCTGGGTGCGTTCGACCGGATCTCGATCGGGTTTCCTGGCGTGGTGCGGCGCGGACGCGTCATGACGGCGCCCAATCTCGGGACCGCCGACTGGCACGGCTACGCCTTGCCGGATGTGTTGCAGGAACGGCTGGGCAAGCCCGCCCGCATGCTGAACGATGCGACGGTGCAGGGCCTGGGGGTGATCAGCGGGCGCGGGCTGGAATGCGTGATCACGCTCGGCACCGGCATGGGTTTCGCGCTGTTCGACCGCGGCTTTCCCGCGCCGCATCTCGAGTTGAGCCAGCATCCGGTGCACAAGGCGATGACCTACGATCAGTGGATCGGCAACGCCGCCTTGCAGAAGATCGGGCCGAAAGGCTGGAACCGGCGGGTGCGCAAGGCAATCGATTACATTGCCGCGCTGGTGAACTACGACACGTTGGCGATCGGCGGCGGCAACGCCAAGCGGATCGATTTCGCGCTGCCGGCCGGCGTGCGGACGGTGTCGAACGAGGCCGGCATCACCGGCGGAATCCGGCTGTGGGACGCCTCGCTCGATCCGCTGTTCGTGGCCGATGACGCGATGGCGTTGCCGACGCGGTGAAACGCGGAGCGCCTTACCGCCCCAGCACGCGGCCGATCTCGTCCAGCGTGGCGGGATCCTCGATTGTCGGCGGTACCGGCACGCTCTCGCCGTCGGCGATGCGCCGGATGCTGCCGCGCAAGATCTTGCCCGACCGGGTCTTCGGCAGCCGCGGCACCACTCGGGCGTCGTGGAACGCCGCCACCGGCCCGATGCGCTCGCGCACCAGCGCGACCAGTTCCGAGCAGATCTCGGCTTCCGGCCGGTTCACTCCGGATTTCAGCACCACCAGGCCGATCGGCGCCTGGCCCTTCAGCGCATCTTTCGCGCCCACCACGGCGCATTCGGCGACGTCCACGTGCGACGCCAGCACCTCCTCCATCTGCCCGGTGGACAGCCGGTGGCCGGCGACGTTGATGATGTCGTCGGTGCGGCCCATCACCGACACGTCGCCGGCAGCGTCGATCACCCCGGCGTCGCCGCTGCGATACCAGCCAGGGAAGTCGGCGAGATAGGCGCTGCGATAACCCGCGTCGTTCTGCCATAGCGTCGGCGCGCAGCCGGGCGGCAGCGGCAGGCGCACGCAGAGATTGCCGGTATGGCCGCGTCCCAGGACGTGTCCGTCGTCGTCCAGCGCGTGCAGATCGTAGCCCGGACAGGGCCGGCCGCCCGATCCCGGATTGAACTTGAACAGTCCGAATTGGCGGAAGCCGCTGGTGATCGCCCAGCCGGTCTCGGTCTGCCACCAGTGATCCACCACCGGCCGCTGCAACAGCGCCGCCGCCCACTCCGCCGTCGGTGGGTCGCAGCGCTCGCCGGCGAGGAACAGCGCCTCGAACTTGCTGAGGTCGTACCTGGCCAGCAGTTTTCCTTCGGGGTCCTGCTGTTTGATCGCGCGCATCGCGGTTGGCGCGGTGAACAGCACTTTCACCCCGTGCTGCGCGACCACGCGCCAGAACGCACCGGCGTCCGGCGTCCCGACCGGCTTGCCCTCGTACATGATGCTGGTGCAGCCGCGCAGCAGCGGCGCGTAAACGATGTAGCTGTGGCCCACCACCCAGCCGACATCCGACGCCGCCCAATAGACGTCGCCGGCCTCGACGCCGTACACCATGCGCATCGAGTTCCACAGCGCCACCGCGTGCCCACCATTGTCGCGCACCACGCCCTTCGGCCGCCCCGTCGTGCCGGAGGTGTAAAGGATGTACAACGGATCGGTCGCCGCCACCGTCACGCAGTCATGCGGCGCGGCGGCCGCTTCCGCCTCGGCCAGATCGTGGTCGCGTCCCGCTATCAACGTGCACGGCGCCTGTTCGCGCTGCAGGATCAGGCACGCGTCCGGCTTGTGCGGCGACAGCGCGATCGCTGCGTCGAGCAATGGCTTGTAGTGAATGATCCGACCAGGCTCGAGACCGCAGGACGCGGACACGATCACCTTCGGCCGCGCATCGGCGATCCGGCTGGCGAGTTCCGCCGCGGCGAAACCGCCGAACACCACGGAGTGGATCGCGCCCAGCCGCGCGCAGGCCAGCATCGCGACCGCGGCCTCCGGCACCATCGGCAGGTAGATCACCACGCGATCGCCGCGCCCGACCCCAAGCCGCGCCAGCGCGCCGGCGAATTTCGCGGTGCGCGACTGCATCCGGGCGTAGGTGAAGGTCTCGATCCGGCCGGTCATCGCGCTGTCCCAGATCAGCGCGGCCTGATCGCCGCGCCCGGCGGCGACGTGACGATCGATGCAATTATAGCAGGTGTTCAGCGTGCCGCCGGCGAACCACTGGCCGTACGGACCGACCGATGCATCGAACACCGTGTCCCAGCGCTTCTCCCAGGTCACGCCGTCGGCGATTTCCCCCCACCACGCCGCCGGATCGCGTTGCCACGCCGTATAGGCCTGGTCATACGTCGTCGTGGCCTGGGTCATCCTGCCGATCCCCCTCTGCCGGCGCCGCGATGATGCGGCGCAATTGCTCGAGCAGCGCAGGCTTGTCCGCGCCCAGGATGCGGTCAAGCGTCGCGTCGCATGCGGCGGCGCGTTCCTCCACGCGTTGCAGCATCGCCTCCCCGATGGGGGTCAGTTGCAGCAGCGCGGCGCGCCGGTCGCGCGTGGTGCGTGCCCGCTCGATCAGGCCGCGGTCCAGCAGGGTGCGCAGAATGCCGGTGACGCTGGAGCGGTCGCGTCCCAGCGCGTCGGCCACCACCGAGGGGATTGTGCCGGGATTGTCGCCGATCATCGCCAGCACCTCGGCGTGGATCGGCATGAGGCCGGTATCTGCCAGGCTCGCCGCGACATGCTGCTGCGCAATCTCGTGCGAGCGGCGTAAATGGAACCCGACGCTGTCGGCAAACCGGCCGAGTCGGGTCGGCGGCAGCTTGAGCATGGACATAGGCCGCACGATGCCGCCGTGCGCCGGGACTTGCAAGCTAGTTTCCAGCCAAACTAGTACAGCGCCGCCGATTTGGCGAACCGAAGCGGCTGACGCGACCCGGCTACGCGTCGCGAGTGCTCAAAGCGGCGCCCGGTTCCAAGTGTCGCAGTCATAACTCCGGCGAGCAGTTAATGCGGGGCCATCTCGGCCGGCGGCGGCGGCGGTTCGCCACTCTGGGGCGCCATCGCTGTGGAGGGGTTCGCGGCCGGCGGACGCAGCTCCAGCGGTCCGTGGTAGTTCTCGTTGAGCTGGGCGCTGTTCAGGCTGTCCACCCGCGAGTCGCCGGTGTCGTTGCCCAGGTCGTTGCTGTGATCGACGTTGGTGTAAGGCGCTCCGGCATGGGCGGCCAGGGCCGAGGCGGGCGCCAGCACGAAGCCGATGCCCATCACCAGGGCGAACGCCGATGCATATGCTAGGGTCACCGTCATGGAAGCCTCCAAGGGGAATCTGTCCACCCTGAAGAGGGGCTCCGTATGTGGCCCGCCCGCAGCCAAATCATGGCGCGGCCATGTTGCAGCCTTCACGTTCCCTTTATCGCATGGTGTCGGAGGCATGACGACCGGCCCGCTGCTTGCTCGTTGGACCGACCTGCGGCGCTTCACCCCGGCCCGCATCGGTCTTGGTCGCGCCGGCAACGGGCTGCCGACCGCGGCGCACCTGGCGTTCCAGGCCGCCCACGCCGCGGCGCGCGACGCGGTCCACGCGACGCTCGACGTTGCCGCCTTGCAGGCCGAGCTGACGCAGGCCGGTATCGACAGCCTGGCTGTCCGCAGCGCCGCGCCAGACCGCCAGACCTACCTGCGTCGGCCCGATCTCGGCCGCCGCCTGCTGGACGCGGACCGCCCCCACCTGCCCGCCGCGCCTGGTGCCATGCTGTTCGTGGTGTGCGACGGGCTCTCGGCCGTGGCCGTGCAGCGCCACGCCGCCGCATTGCTCGCGTGCGTCATCCCGACCCTGCGTGCGGTCGCTCCGGTTGCTCCGGTCGTTATCGCGACGCAAGGACGCGTGGCGCTCGGGGACGACATCGGTGGCACCATGGGCGCCGAGGCGGTCGCCGTGCTGATCGGCGAACGGCCCGGGCTATCCGCCGCAGACAGCCTGGGGATCTACCTGACCTGGCAGCCCCGACCCGGCCGCACCGATGCCGAGCGCAATTGCATCTCCAACATCCGGCCCGCCGGACTGCCGGTAGCGCAGGCCGCCGCCAAGCTGCTGTGGCTGATCGAGGCCATGCGCCGGCTGCGGCTGACCGGCGTCACGCTCAAGGACGATCAGCTTGCGCAGATTCCGGCGCCCGACAGCGTCGCGGACTGATCCGCGCCGGGCAGCCCGAGCCAAATGGTGTTGACGCCCCAGGCCAGCATTGTTGACGCCCGGGGAATGTGCACTACATGGCCGAAATAACGCTGCGGGGAGGGTTGCCATGTGGTCTGCTTCGACACGTGCATTGCTCGGCTTCATTGCGGCCGCCATATCCGTCCTGACCTTCCACCAGGGCATGGTCGAGGCCCTGCATGCGCTCGGGCTGGCACCCTTCACCGCCTACAGCGCCAATCCGATGCCGCCCTTCGGCGTGCCGCTGATCGCCGATCTCTGCTTCTGGGGCGGGCTGTACGGCCTGGTGTTCGGGCTGCTCCTGCCGCGGTTCACCTGGCCGCTCTGGGTGTGCGGCCTGATCCTCGGCATCGTCGCGGCGCTGGTCGCGATGTTCGTCGTCGCGCCGATCAAGGGCATTCCGGTTGCCAATGGCTGGCACGCCTGGCCGATCGCCCGCTCGCTGCTCATCAACGGCTTCTGGGGCCTGGGGGTGGGGCTGATCCTGCCGCTGCTGATGCCGCGCGGCCTGCGACGCGCCAGGCACGCGTGATCGCAGCCTCTCCCGCGCCACGCGTCGGAGAGGTCTACTGACTCGTCCACTTCACCGTGCGCTGCGGCGGATGCGCCCTGACGACATCCTCGTTCACCTCCGCCCCCCAGCCGGCACCGGTCGGGATCAGCAGATGCCCGTCCTCGATCGCCGGCGGCACACTCACCAGCGCGTCCTTCCACGACACGTCCTCGATATCGATCTCCATCACCCGGAAATTCGGCACGGCGGCACAGAAATGCGCGCTCATCAGCGAGCCGATATGACTGTTGAAATTATGCGGTGCCACGTTGATTTCATAGGCGTCCGCCATGGCGGCGATCTTCATCGACTCAAGAATGCCGTTCCACGCGATATCGATGATCGCCACATCCACCGACTGTTGCTCGAAGAATGGCCGGAACTGCCGGCGGCCATACAGCGACTCGCATGACGCGATGCGCGTGCGCGCGCTGCGCCGGATCGTGGCGAGCGCCGCCGGGTCGTAGCTGTCGATCTCCAGCCACACCAGCTCGAATGGCTCCAGCGCCTGCGCCAGCGTGACGTAGCCCTCGGTCTTGAAGTTGAAATTGAGGTCCAGATGCAGCCCGACGCGCGGCCCCGCGCCTTGGCGGAACGCGGTCATCTGCGCCACCAGGCCTTCGACCAGCCGCGCATCGATGTTCAACTCCGGCCAACCGGAGCCGTTGAAGCCAGGCATGTGGATATATGGCTTGTCGGCATCGAACCGCATGATGTTGGTCTTCAGGCCCTTGAAGCCGCGCCGTGCCACGTCGGCACCGGCTTGTTCGACGTCGGCAAGCGACTGGATGGGTTTGAACCCGGTCCACCCCTCGATGCGGTCGGCGAAGCTGACGCGCCAGGTGCCGCAATGCGACCAATAGAGCTGCAAGCGGTCGCGCACCGGTCCACCCAGCAGTTCGTAAACCGGGATGCCCAGCGCTTTCGCCTTGATGTCCACCAGCGCGTTCTCGATGGCGGCGATCGCCTGCTGGTTGAGGCCGCCAGGACTTTGCCGGGTCAGCCCGTGCAGGAACGCGGTGATCTTCTCCACCGGCCGCGGGTCCATGCCGACCAGCCGCTGGCCCAGCCGCTGGATGACCGTGCTGAGCCCCTCGGCGCCGAAATTCTCCAGGAATTCCGACCAGCCGACCAGACCCTCGTCGGTGGTGATCTTCAGGAAGGAGAAGTCGCGCCAGCCGGCGGCGCAGTGCAGATCCTCGATCTTGGCGATGCGCATGACGTGTCCCTCCGGTGTTTGGTCGATGCTAATGCCCCGCCGTTTGCCGCTGCAACCCGACCGTGCCACGGGCGAACCGGCGCGAGGTGCGATATGGCGATGGGGTTGAGAAGGACCGTTGCCACGCGGCAAGGCATCGGCACGCATCGGAATGCTGCAACGGTCGATCTGTTCGAAATGGCGAATCTGTTGCCGCGCACCACCGGCCTGCCGATGACCGCAGGGTCGGCCCGCGAGGGCGCGCGCGGCATGCTGCACGCATCAGCGTGTGCCTGACGCACGGCCCACGTATGCCTGTGACCCATACGGCAGTGGTTGGGGCTGAGACCCCGGCCAAGGTTGATCAAAGGCCGGCTTCCGGGCTCTGCGATGGACGCCGTCTGCAACCGAACGACCGCTACGTCGAACCGGCCAGCCGGCTGCGTAAGCCGGGGCCGGAAGGGATCGCCTGATCCGATCGGAATCCTGTGCGGCACGCCGATCCTGGCGGGGCGGGATAGCCGAGGGCCGCTGCCGTCCTGCGCCTCCCGCAACCCAGGTCAGCTTCGCGCCAATTGCAAATGATTTGCAATTACATGCCCCGCACGGTAAAACGCCGCGGTCGCCCGACGAACCGGAAAGCCCGCCGCGCCTATGTATATCTGCCTGTGCAACGCTCTGACCGATCACCACGTGCGCGCCGCGGCCCAGGCTGGTGCCAGCCGGCCCAGCGAGATCTACCGGGCGTGCGGCTGCGCGGCGCATTGCGGCACCTGCGCAATGACGGTCCGCCGGATTCTCAACGAAACCACCGCCGCCGCGCTGCAACCCGACTTGCTGGCCGCCGACTAAGGCGGCGCGGCCATGACACGGAAGTTGCGAGCCGCCGGCAACTGATCCGGTTGTTCCCAAACGGTCCCTAAGCCGGTGCGGCCACCGGCCCTGTCACACCCTGGTATCGGTCGCATCGCGCGGCTAGCATCGCCGTCGGCGCCGGCAGCCCGGCTCCGCGCCTTGGGTTGTGGGCTTCTACCAGGAGACGAACGATGCAGGGTGATCCGAAGGTCATCGACTTTCTCAACACCGTCCTGACCAACGAGCTCACGGCCATCAATCAGTACTTCCTGCATGCCCGCATGCTGGACAACTGGGGCCTCACCCGGTTCGGCAAGCGCGAATACGACGAGTCGATCGAGGAAATGCGCCACGCCGACCGGCTGATCAAGCGCATCCTGTTCCTCGAAGGGCTGCCCAACGTGCAGCGGATGAACGCCGTCCTGATCGGCCAGACGCCGGAAGAGGTGCTCCGCGCCGACAAGCAGCAGGAGGACAAGGCGGTCGCCGACCTGCGCCAGGCCATCCCCTATTGCGAGAGTGTCCGCGATTTTCCCAGCCGCGACCTGTTTTCCCATATCCTCCGCGACGAGGAGGAGCATATCGACTTCATCGAGACCCAGCTCGATCTGGTCGCCCGGCTCGGCGTGCAGAACTGGATGCAGCTCAACAGCGCCCCGGCCAACGACAGCAAGGACTGATCCAACGGATTGCGCCCAGCGCCATCGGGCGAACGCCAGCGCCGTCGGGCGAACGCCGGCGCCGTCGGGTGGCCGGTGGAATGTCGGCGCTCCGTCCCGACCGTCCTGACGCGAGCGCCCCGCCTGTTGCCGACGCAGCGCGAAACGCCTAGTCACCCGCCCGCACAATCCACGACCAGGAGCCTCCCCCTATGGCGACCGAGCGCACGCTGTCCATCATCAAGCCCGACGCCACGCGGCGGAACCTGACCGGCAAGATCAACGCCTGCCTGGAAGCCGCCGGCCTGCGTATCGTGGCCCAGAAGCGCCTGTTGCTCACCCAGGCCCAGGCCGAGGCCTTCTACGCGGTGCACAGGGAACGCCCATTCTACCGCGGCCTGGTCGCGTTCATGACCTCCGGCCCGGTCGTGGCGCAAGTCCTGGAGGGCGACAACGCCGTGGCGAAGAACCGCGAGACGATGGGCGCCACCGACCCGAAAAAGGCCGCCCCCGGCACCATCCGCGCCCAGTTCGCCGAGGACATCGAGGCCAATTCCGTGCACGGCTCCGACAGCGCCGAGAACGCCGCCGTCGAGATCGGCTTCTTCTTCGCCGGCATCGAGATCACCGGCTAACCCGGAGGCCGCCCGATGCAAGCGCTCGCCCTGCTCGGACGCGTGCTGATGAGCGCCATCTTCCTGTGGGGCGGCTATCGCAAGCTGATGGCGCCGAGCGCCACCATGGGCATGTTCACGCACTACCACCTGCCCCTGGTCGGCGCCGCCTACGCATTGGCCGTGGTGGTGGAGTTGGGCGGCGGCACGCTGGTCCTGGTTGGCTGGAAGACCCGCCTGGTCGCGCCGGTGATGGCGGTCTGGTGTATCGCAACGGCGCTGGTGGCGCATTGGCACCCGGATGACACCACGCAGATGATCAACTTCATGAAGAACCTCTGCATGGCCGGCGGGTTCCTGCAGCTCGCGGTCTACGGCGCAGGCCGGTTCAGCGTGGACCGGCGTTAGCGCGGGGCGTGCGTAGAAGCGCAGGTCATTGCCGCGTCATAGCGGGCACGTGTCCCGATGGCGTTGGACCGGGGAGCCGCGACAAGTGGCGCAATGCCATCGGTTGCCTCATGTTTCGATAGCTGTATGATTTTGCCTCGCCGCTAATGGAGGAGGGCGCCCCTGCCCGACCCGCGGACCGAGGACGACCGGCCGGTGCCCCCGGAGCTGTTCATCAGTTGCGCGTCGGGCGACTTCGACCGCGCCGCCGCCCTGCATGCGCGGCGGGTCGCCGAGGGTCGCAAGGTCTGGTTCGACAAGCTCCGCCTCACCCCCGGCTGCGACTGGCACAAGGAAATCGAGGCCGACTGAAGACCCTGCTGCTCGGCCCGAAGCTGCAACAGGCTTCCGGCGTCGGCTATCCCCGGGACGCCGGCTACCTGCTGGATTATCTGCGCGACGCCCTGTCGCGCGACAGCCTCGACTTCCTGCAAGCAACGCTGGCGGCGATCAACGATCCGGCCCAGGCGCCCGACCCCGATCGCTTCCCGCTCTGGCGCGACACGCCGGCCCTCAAGCTGGACACGCCCTGGCCAACACCCGCCGCGATGTCACCGGAGCCTGCGCCTATGGCGAAGTTGTCGCCAGCAACCGCACCACCTCCTGCTTCAACTGAGGCAGATCGTGCGCAATGACGTCCAAACCAAATGATGGTCGATGCTCCAATAGCCATGGATCAGGCGATTACGGAACGCGACATACTATGCCGGAGCGCCACTTTCCACTGTCCGCACACCGCAGGCCGGCCGGGTCGTGCGACCGGCCGAATGCCGCGCCTTGGTGGCGGCGTTGGCTCAAGTGACCGTTTCGGCTGCCATCTTCTCGCGCAGGATGCGGTTGATCTCGGTCTGGTATCCCGGCCCCTTCGCGCGCAACCACGCCATCACCTCGGCATCCAGGCGGACCAAGATCGCCGCCTCCATCGCCTTGGCGTGCTTGCCGCGTACCGCCGTCGCCCAGGCGTCATCCGAGGTTTCCGGAATAGCGTCCGAGTCGCCCATGCGGGCCTCGATCGCGTCCAGCCGAGCGATTTCCGGCGGCGTCAGAGGACTCCCATCAGAGCTGCGATATTTCGTAGCGTTTTCGTTCATGCGCCGTTGCCTCTCGCAGGCCGATGACGTGGACCCGGGTTTCGTCATCCGGATCGGGATATGTGTGCACCACTACCACAACCATGAACCGCCCGCCCACAGTCACGCCGCCGAAGGTGCGCCAGCGTTCCTCGCCATCGACGAAGCGGTCCCATACCGTCTCGGCCAGCGGATCGGCAAACACTTGCGCGGCGAGCGAGAAGTCGAGGCCGTGCTTGCTTATATTGCGCCGCTCCTTCTCGATCCGCCACGTGATGCGCATCCTGCCGCTCTCTCGGTTCGGAGGGAGAATGCCGTGTGCCAAATGAACGATTCATGAACCGCACCATCATGAGAGGTGTCGTAGCCCCTCACGCTGGGGCCGAGACCGATCACGACCATGGACAGGGAACTCGGATACCCCAGTGGCGCATGGTCTGGAACAACCGCCGCGACAGTCACCACGAATTGCCATGCGTCCATCGCTCTATCCGTTCGGACGGCGCAGCGGCGGCAGGCGGATGAATGGGTGCATGGGGTTTTGGCTGCGCCGCCGCCGAGCCCCGTCGCGGCAGCGTGCGGCATGCGGCGAAGCAAGCAGTGTTTTACGCAGATGCAGGCAGATGCACGCCGTTTCACGCAGCTGGGACAGGAGCAGCCGCATGGGCACGGCTCCCCGGGTTCGGTAGTGCGATGTCTGCCGTGAAGCGCCGTGCCTGACCCAGGCCCATCGGCGTGTTTTGCGTGCATCTTTTCAGCATCTGCGTTGAGTCTTTCTTGCTTCGCCACGCGCCGCGCTGTCCCCGCACCAGGAGAGGCGTGGCCGGGCGACCTCCAAGCGGTGCCGCCACACCTAATGGCACTTGAACGCCTCGAACGGCTCCCGGCACGTCAGGCACCGGTGCAGCGCCTTGCACGGCGTGGCCCCGAACGCGCTGATCTGCTCTGTCTCCGCGCTGCCGCACCGAGGACACGCCGGTTGCCGCACCCCGAACAGCCCCGGCCGCGCAGCCCCCCGTTCCGGCGGAGCAATCCCGCACGCCGCCAGCTTGCGCCGCCCCTCCTCGGTAATCCGCTCGCTGCTCCACGCCGGCGTCAGCACGGTGCGCACCCGAGCCCCCGGAAACCCGGCCGCCGCCAGCGCCGCCGCCACATCCTGCGCGATCGGCAGCGTCGCCGGGCAGCCCAGGTAGCTCGGCATGATCGCCACCTCGACCGAGTCGCCAACCAGCGCCACGTCGCACAGCATCCCCAGGTCCGCGATGGTCAGCGCCGGTATCTCCGGGTCCGGCACCGACGCTGCCGCCGCCCGCGCGTGCTCTAGCCGGTCCGCCGCGCCTACCATGTCGCCCCCGGATAGGCCCGCTGCACGAATTGCAGCTCCGCCAGCAGGTGCCCGAGATGCTCGGTATGCCGCCCGATGCGCCCGCCCGACTGCATCCAGCCATCCTCGGGGCGCGCCAGCGTCGCGCGAGCCAAAACGGCACCGACCGTCGCCTCCCAGGCGGGCCGCAGCCCGGCCGGGTCCGGCACGACACCGGCCTCGACCAGCTCCCGATCCTCGGCGGGGGCAAAAAGTTCCCCGGTGTAGGGCCACAGCGCGTCCACCGCGTCCTGCGCGCGGCGATGCGATTCCGCGGTGCCGTCGCCCAGCCGGATCAGCCACTCGGCCGCGTGGCGCAGGTGGTAGTCCGTCTCCTTCTCCGCCTTGGCGGCGATCGCCGCGATCCCCGCATGCGACGACCCGCAAGCCGCGCGCCAGAACGGCAGCGCGAACGCCGACACCAGCAGCAGCCGGGCCATGGTGAACGCGAAGTCGCCATTCGGCAGTTCCATGATCAGCGCGTTGCGCCACTGCGGCGCGTCCCGCAGATAGGCGAGATGGTCCTCGGTCCGCCCGATCACCCCGCCCGCCTCACTATACAGCGCCCGCGCCTGCCCAATCAGGTCCAGCGCGATATTGGCCAGCGCCAGTTCCTCCTCCAGCAGCGGCGCGTGCCCGGTCCACTCGGACAGGCGGTGCCCGAGCACCAGCGCGTCGTCCGCCCGGCAGAGCAAGGCGAGCACGAGGGGTGATGCGGCAGGAGTGATCGATGTGGCGCCCATGGGTCCACGGCGGGTCGCTGGGTGGATAGGAATTCCCCCTCCCCTTGAGGGAGGGGGCTAGGGGGAGGGGTTAGTGCCGCGAGCCACCCTCCCCCTAGCCCCCTCCCTCAAGGGGAGGGGGAACAGTCACTGCTAACTCACATATTACCGACTTCGTCGGGCACTTCGTAGAACGTCGGATGCCGGTAGATCTTCGACCCGGTCGGTTCGAACAGCGTGTCCCGGTCCGCCGGGTCCGAAGCGGTGATCGCATTCGACGGCACCACCCAGAGCGACAGGCCCTCGCCGCGGCGGGTGTAGACATCGCGTGCCGCCTGCAACGCCAGCGTGGCGTCGGCGGCATGCACCGAGCCGACATGCTTGTGCGCCAGCCCGTTGCGGCTGCGGATGAACACCTCCCAGAGCGGTGTTGGTGCGTCGGCCATACGCGCTACGCCGCCTCGGCGCGCGCCGCGGGGCGCTGCTTCGCCGCATAGGCCAGCGCCGCCTCGCGCACCCAGGCGCCGTCCTCATGCGCGCGCCGCCGCGCCGCCAGGCGTTCGCGGTTGCACGGCCCGTCGCCGGCGAGCACGCGGCGGAACTCCGCCCAGTCGATCGCGCCGAACACCCAGTGCCCGGCGGCCTCGTCGAACCGCAACTCGGGGTCGGGGAAGCTCAGGCCGAGATAGTGGCCCTGTGGCACGGTGGCATCGACGAACTTCTGGCGGAGGGCATCATTGGTGAAGCGCTTGACCTTCCAGCGCATCGACGCGTCCGAGTGCTGCGACTGGCTGTCCGGCGGGCCGAACATCATCAGGCACGGCCACCACCAGCGGTTCAGCGCGTCCTGCGCCATCGCCTTCTGCTCTTCGGTGCCGCGCGCCAGCGTCAGCATGATCTCGTAGCCCTGGCGCTGGTGGAAGGATTCTTCACGGCAGATGCGGATCATCGCGCGCGCGTAGGGGCCGAACGAGCACCGGCAGAGCGGGATCTGGTTCATGATGGCAGCGCCGTCCACCAGCCAGCCGATCGCGCCGATATCGGCCCAGGTCAGTGTCGGATAGTTGAAGATCGAGCTGTACTTCGCCCGCCCGGTCAGCAACTGGTCCACCAGTTCCTCGCGCGACACGCCGAGGGTTTCCGCGGCGGCGTAAAGATACAGGCCGTGGCCGCCCTCGTCCTGCACCTTGGCCAGCAGCGCGGCCTTGCGGCGCAGGCTGGGCGCCCGGGTGATCCAGTTGCCCTCCGGCAGCATGCCGACAATCTCGGAGTGCGCGTGCTGGCTGATCTGGCGGACCAGGGTGCGGCGATACGCTTCCGGCATCCAGTCGTTCGGCTCGATGCGATCCTCGGCGTCGATGCGCGCCTGGAAGCGCATGGCGGCTTCGCTGGTATCGGCCAGCGGGGTCGGGGTGTTGAGCGCCTGACTGTACATGGGGGGAATATGGACCCGCGGGGCGGCGGGCGGAAGGGTGGGCGCTACGTTGGGCGGAACGCCTGTCCCCGTCCATGCCGCGGCTTGCGGCGGCGCAGCAGTGTCGCGAGCCCGCCAACGGCGGTCACGATCACGGCGATGCTGTTGGGTTCCGGGACGCTGACCTGGGCGTTCGCCTGAAAGCACAGGTCGCTCACAGCGAGGTTCGCCTTACTCGAAACGGTGTCGATCGGCGCGGTGTCGCTGCCCGATGCAATCGTGGACGGCACACGAAAGCGTATCGAAGTCGCCGCGCGGGATATAACCGACCAATTCGGATCCGTGGATCGTACTGCCGCGACAACGTTCTTTTATTCTTATACCGTAATATTCTCTCCGCTGCTGCCGGCAGGACACGCCGGGCGTCGGCCGCCACGCCCGATGCGGGCTCGAGCGCGCAAGCCGGCTGACCCCGACGCATGCCGTATGTGCAGCCGACGCCGTGCACCGAGGAATCACCTGACCTCGCACCGCTGATGTCCAATGGGGCATCGCCCCGACCGGTGCCGGATGACAGTACGATGACAATAACCGCGGAAATATCGCTGTCCCGGCATGCAAATTTCGATCTTCTCACTTGCGAACGAACCACGGTTGCTGTCTGATCCGGTGGCAGTGAAACCGAGTTAACGCGCCATGCCGCTGGAGCATGTCCTGCCGAACGCCGTGCTGCCCATCGCCGAGCGACGACAGGCCGGCCAGGCCCTGCGCAAGGTCGTGCCGCGCAGCCTGCACGCGTCCTGGAAGCCGCCGCACAACCGCCGCGATCCCATCCAGACGCTGATCGACAGCGATCGCCATCTGCTGTCGCACCTGCTGCCGATCCGTTACGGCCGTATGCGCGCCTCGCCGTTCACCTTCATGCGCGGCGCCGCGGCGGTCATGGCAGCGGACCTCGCCGAAACGCCGACCAGCGGCCTGTGGGCGCAGTCTTGCGGCGATTGCCACCTGGCGAATTTCGGCACCTTCGCCTCGCCCGAGGGCACGCCGGTATTCGACGTCAACGATTTCGACGAGACCCTGCCGGCACCGTTCGAATGGGACCTCAAACGGCTCGCCAGCAGCTTCGCTGTCGATGCGTACGCCCGTGGCGAGCCGGAAAAGGCCGCGCGGCATCTCGCGCGCACCGTGGCGCTGTCCTACCGCGCGTATATGGCGGAACTGGTGAAGCTGGACCCGCTGACGGCCTGGCGCTTGCGCATCGATGCCGCGCAGGTCTTGAGCGGGATCGAGGACAACCGGCTGCGCGACCGCGAAGTGAAGCGGTTGCAGTTGGCGACCGAGGCCTCGCACAAAGGCTATCCCAAGCTGATCGAGCAACGCGACGGCGTATGGCGTATCCGCGCCCGGCCGCCGCTGCTGTTGCCGCTGTCCGGCCAGGCCGACGACACGCATGAACTGGCGGCGCGCGCGGCGTTCGAATCCTACAAGCTCAGCCTGCCGGAAGAGCGCCGCATGCTGGTGGACCGCTACAAGCTCGCCGATGTCGCCTTCAAGGTTGTCGGCATCGGCAGTGTCGGCACGTTCTGCGCCGTCGGCCTGTTCGTCACCAGCGACGACGCGACGCTGCTGCTGCAAGTGAAGGAGGCCCGCGCCTCGGTGCTGGCGCCGTATGCCGGGCCGAGCCTGTACGCCAATCAGGGCCAACGCGTCGTGGTCGGCCAGCGGATCATGCAGACCACGCCCGACATCTTCCTCGGTTGGACAGCGGATCGCGGCGACGACCAGCACTGCTACGTCCGGCATCTGAAGGATGGCCGCCTGGCATTGATCGGCAGCGACATCGCGGCGCAGGCGTTGCCGCATCACGCGATCCTGTGCGGCGCCACGCTGGCGCGGGCGCATGCCCGTTCGGGGGATGCGGCGCGGATCGCCGGGTATATGGGATCGGGCGGCGTGTTCGACGCGGCGATCGCCGATTTCGCCATGGCCTACGCAGCGCAGGTGGAGCGCGATTGGCGCGTGTTCCTCGAGGCGATCAAGGCCGGCGTGATCGAGGCGCGCCCCAACTAACCTCTCCCGCGGGAGCGGGAGAGGTCGAGGCGCGAAGCGACAAGGGTGATCGGGTCGCCACGTGGCATTCTTCTTCGTGCGTACCGCCGCGCCCTCACCCCGCCGCTCGCGCGTCTTGACCTCTCCCGCAGCGCGAGAGAGGTTTCAGTAAACCCGCACCGGCAGCGACCGAATCGCCCGCAGGAAGTTCGAGTACGCATAGACCGGCTTGTCCAGCACCTCGATTTGCAGGTCGCGCCGCAACACTTCTTCCCACAGGATGCGCAATTGCAGCTCGGCCAGCCGGTTGCCCAGGCACCGATGGATGCCAAACCCAAACGACATGTGCTCGCGTGGGCGGCGGCGATCGACGATGAACTCGTTCGGCCGCTCGATCGCGTCGTCATCGCGGTTGCCCGAGATGTACCAGACCACCACCTTGTCGCCCGCCTTGATCGCCTTGCCGCCAATCTCGGCATCCGCCACCGCGGTGCGCCGCATATGGATCACCGGCGTCTGCCAACGCACGATCTCCGACACCGCGCTGGGCACCAGTTCGGGGTTTTCGCGCAGTTTGCGGAACTCGTCGGGGAACTGGCTCAGCCCCCACAACCCGCCCGACATCGAATTGCGCGTCGTGTCATTGCCGCCGACCAGGAACAGAATCAGGATGCCCATGCGCTGCCGCAGCGTCATCCGGTTGGTCGCCTCGCCATGCGCCAGGATCGAGATCACGTCGAACGAGCGCGGCTTCTGCGCCCGATCCTCCCACAGCGCATTCATATGTTCCGCGAAGGCAAACTGCTCGGCGAACCGCTCCTCCTCCGACCGCACCGGCGCATCCGGCGCGTGGATGTTGCAGATCGCGATGTCCGACCAGCGGATCAGTTTTCTCCGCTCCTCGATCGGGTAGTCGAACAGCGTCGCCAGCATCATCGAGGTCAACTCGACCGACACATGCTCCACCCAGTTGAATGTTTCCCCCCGCGGCAGCCGGTCCAGCACCATGTTGGTGCGCTCGCGGATCAGGTGCTCCATCTTCGCCAGCGTGATCGGATTGACCGTTCCGCTGACCTCCCGCCGCTGCTCGTCATGTTCCGGCGGGTCCATGCGGATGAAGCTGGTGCGCTCCATGCCCTTCGGCGGATCCTCGATCATGATGCCGCCGACCTCGTCGGACGAGGAGAACACCTTGTGGTTCACCTCGACCTGCACGATGTCGCGGTACTTGGTGACCGCCCAGTACGGCCCGTACGGACTTTCCGGCGTGTAGTGCACCGGGTCCTCGCGCCGCAGCCGTTCGAAATACGGCTGCCAGCTATCGTCGTAGTAAAGCTGCGGATCGCTCACGTCGATCTTGTCGAGCGGCAGCGACCAGGCATGTGCCTTGGGGTCGACATTCACGGGTGCGTTCATCGTCGTCCTCCCTTGTCGGTTTCGCCGCGCGGCACGTGGCGGCCGCGTTCGGTCAGGTCAGTGCTGGCCCTCCGGCATGCGGACAACCAGGCCGTCGAGGTCCTCGCGCATCGTGATTTGGCAGGACAGCCGCGAATCCGGCTGCGCCACCGCGGCGAAGCTCAGCATGCTGGCTTCCTGCGAACCGGGCTCCGGCAGGCCGGTCTTGTCGAGCCAGGCGGCATCGACATAGACGTGGCAGGTGGCACAGGCGCACTCGCCGCCGCAATCGGCGTCGATGCCGGGCACGTTGTTGTCCACCGCGCCACGCATCACCGACAGCCCGAGCGGCACATCGACGTCGTGCGCGGTTCCGTTGAATTCGATGTAGGTCACTCGCGGCATGCCTTGTCTCTCCCTGGGGCCGCGGCTGCTGTTAGCGCCGCGCAGCGGTTACCCGTTAGTAGCATGATTTGTTGCCGGAGACGACTCCCTTTCCGGCACCCGCGCTTGGGGCGATCACCGATGCAGCGCACCCCACGCCCACGCCGGACGCGGCAGCGTGGACAGCAGATAGACCGCGGCACTCAAAGCGGTGATCCAGAAGCTGGCCGGCCAATCCGTGTCGTAGGCCAGCGCGATGCCACCCCACGCCTCGCCCAGCGCCAGTGCGGCCGACAGCACGATGCCATTGCCCACACTGCTGGTCAGTCGCTGCGCCGCCGCGGCGGGGCCGACCATCAGCGTGAACACCAGCAGCACGCCGACGATCTGCGCGCACTCCGCGGTCGCCAGCGCGACGATTGCCAGGAACAGCACGCCATAAAGCCGCAATGACACGCCCTTCGCCTCGGCCAGTTCCGGTTGCAGGCTGGCGAACAGCAACGGGCGCGAGATGACCGCAAGCGCCGCGAGGCTCACCGCACCGAGCCCCACCAGCATCCAGACGGTGCCGGCATCCACCCCCAGCACGTTGCCGAACAGCAACGCCGTTGCCTGCGTCGCGAAGGCGGTGAAGAAATGCAGGAACAGCAGGCCGAAACCCAGCGACAGCGCGAGCACGAGGCCGACCGCCACGTCCCGCTGCGCCAGCCGCTCGCCCATGACCCCCATGCCGACGCCGGCGGCCACCGTCATCGCCACCATGCCCCATAGCGGCGCAATCCCGACCAGGACGGCGCCGGTGGCGCCGGTGAAGCCGACATGCGCCAGCGCGTGACCGGCGAAGGTCTGGCCACGCAGCACCAGGAAATAGCCGACGATGCCCGCGACCAGCGCCACCACGGTGGCCGCCGCGAAGGCATTGCGCATGAAATCGTACTCAAGCATGGCCTGCATGCGTCCCTTGGTGGTCATTCCCATGATGGTCGTGCGCGTGAGCAGTACCGTCGTCGTGCCGGTGTTCGTCATGTTCGACATCATGGCTGCCGGCCATCACGAAGATCCGGCCTTGCAGGCGCACGACGTCGATCTCCGACCCGTACAGACGCGACAACACGGGGCCGGTGATGACCGCATCGACCGTGCCGAGTGCCGCGTGCCCATTGCCGAGGTAAAGCACCCGGTCGAGCGCCCCCAGCAACGGGTTCAACTCATGGGCGCTGAACAGCACGGCGATCCCAAGCTCGGTTTGCAGCGACTTCACCAACTCCACCACCACCCGCTGATGGCTGGGGTCGAGGCTGATCAGCGGCTCGTCGAGCAACAGGAGTCGCGGCCGGCCGATCAGCGTCTGCGCCAACAACAGGCGTTGCCGTTCGCCGCCCGAGGTCTCGGCGAGCGGCCGCCGGGCCAAGTCGCGCGCGCCGACCAGTTCGAGCACCCGATCGACTTCCGCCCGTCCCGTTGTGCCGAGAATCGGCAGGCCCGGGCGGTGGCCATCGACCGCGCTCGCGACAAAATCCCAGCCGCTGAGCCGCAGGTTGGCGATCGCGCCGCGGACCTGCGGCATGTAGCCGATGGCTGCATTGCCTCGCGCCGCCGGCTGGCCGAGCACATGGATGGTGCCGTGGCTCGGCGGTACAAGCCCGAGAACAGCGCGCATTAGCGTGGTCTTGCCGGCGCCGTTCGGACCCAGCACGCCGATAAACTCGCTGGCGGCGATGTCCAGGCTGACACCGTCCAGGATGACACGGCCGCCGAGCGCCAGGCGAACGTCGCGCAATTCGATCGCGTTCATGTGTCTATTCCGGCAACGCGCGATCGACCGCGTCGAGTTCGGCTAGCATCCACTCTTGGTAGGTCTTGCCCTGCGGCTCGGTCTCGGTCGCGCCCACCACCGGGATGTGCGACGCCGCGGCCAGTTGCTTCATGCGCGCGGCAATCGGATCCGTGGCCTGGCTGTTGTAGACGAGCAATTTGACCTGCTGCGTCTTGAGGTCGTTCTCGAACGCGGCGACGTCGGACGCGCCCGGCTCGGTGCCGTTCATCACCGCCATCTGGAACGGCATGCCGCGCACCTGCATGCGGAGCATGTCGAACATGGCACCGAACACCGGTTCCGTCGCGGTGACCGGCGTGCCGGCCAGTCTTTGCCGCAGCGCGGCGATCTTCGCCTGGATCGGCTGCATCGATGCCTCGAAACGTTGCTGTCGCTGCCGGTATCCGGCGGCGTTACCCGGATCGTCGGCGATCAGCGCCGCGGCGAGGGTCTGCGCCAACGCCAGCATGGTCGCCGGGTTGTACCAGATATGCGGGTTGTCGCCGGTCTGCTTGCCGACCAGGTCCGCAACGACGATCGACCGCCGATTGGCCGAGCGTGCTGCGTGCAGCAGCTTCTCCATCCACGGGTCGTAATCGATGCCGTTGTAGATGACGATGCGCGCGGCCGACACATGGCGGCCGACCGACGGACTCACCTCGAACAGATGCGGGTCCTGGTCGGGGTTGTTGAGGATGCTGTCCACCGCCACGTCCGGGCCGCCGAGCTGTTTGGCGACGTCGCCATAGAAGTTCTCGGCGGCGACGATGGCGATCGGCTGACCGGCCGCCTGCGCCTGCGCCAGCGCCGGCGCGACCAGCAGGGCGGCGAGCGCGGTCAAGGTGGCAAGCTTGGTCATCGTGGTCCC
>JBEKNT010000023.1:0-29586 GCA_049522565.1 Acetobacteraceae bacterium | reverse complement strand
GGTCAGAATGGCTGTGCACCCGGCCTCGGCGGCGGTGACCACAAGCATGGCGTCCCAATACGAGGCCTGCCCGGCGGCGGCAGTGGCGAGGGCGGCACGGACCGCACTGGCGGAGGGGGCAGCGGTCGGGAAGGCTTTCAGCCAGTCGTTCGCAACCGCGGCGGCACGCGCTGGCGCAACCACGCCGTTGCGCGTGACGGCGGCATAGAACTCCGACACCGACTGCAAGGGCAGCCAGCAGTCCGTGGCGACGGCGCGCTCGACGATCTGCAATGCGCGTTCGTGCCGTTGCCCGGCACCGGTGTCCACATGGTAGAACAGGATGTTGGTAACGAGCGTGAAACGCTCACCGCTCATGCAACGCGTCCCGGTCGAGCGGACCGCCCCCAAGGTCCCAACCCTCCCGCGCGGCGGCGCGCAGGCGCTCCCACGCCGCCTGCTGAACCGGGGTCAAGACTCTGCGTTTGCTGATCGGCGACAGGCGGGCGACCGGGGTGCCGTTACGGGTAATGACGAATTCTTCCCCCGCCTCCACTTCGCGGATGCAGCGGGCGAAGGACTGGTTGGCGTCGCGCAGGGTGAGGGTCTTGGTCGTGTTGGGCGTGTAGCGCGGACGGTTCTACAGCGCAAACCCGTGTGTCACCGAATGCATGCTGCGGCCCACTTATGTAGCATGTCGCGATCGAGCGGGCCCGCGGCAGTGTTCCATCCCCGGGTTATCGCGGCCTTCTGCCGGTCCCATGCTGCCGGTTGGTCTGGGGTCAGGATGCGGCGCTTGCTCACCGGCAACGGGCGGGCTGCAGGAAGCATTGCTTGCGTGGTCGGAAAGTCCTGGCCAGAAAAAACGGGTTACGGTGCGCGATTTGTGGCAAGATCACGCTCGCGCAAGTGGCCTCAAATTGCGGTGCCGATCAGTCGCGCAAACGAGCGAAATCTCGCCCATAGTTACAAGATTCGTTTCGTATAGAATGGGCCTTATCTGCCAGGGCAGTCCTGTCCTGAGTTCCCGCGGCTTTGCAAGCAACGACGCAAGCTCCTCATCTTGAAACGCCCCAATCGCCTCCGTCCCACACGGATCATTACGAGGTTTCTTCATGGTGACAAGCCGCTGACTTCGAGACCCTGGTTGGGACACCTTGGCCGACAACCTGGAACGAATCCGCCCCGTGCGTCTCGCATGTAACGGCCCGTGCGGTCCGATGGGTCTTCGTGCTACCGAGGCCGACTGCCGAGACGATCACTGCGTGGCTTCCGGCGTGTCCGATCCGGCCATCGAAAGACTTCTGCTGACCCAGCTTGCGCGGCATTCTGATACGCCGGCTTTTCGGCCCGCTTTTTTGCCCATGGGATACCCACACCCAACAGATAGAGACCGAAAGACGGAACCGCCCACAATACAAGCCCCTCGGCAACGGCGAAAAACTGATCTGGCAGCCGTTCCTCCTGTGCTCGTTTCTCACCGTAGGAAATCAGGCCATCCAGTTTGTCCCGGTATGCAGATTTCATCCAAAGCACATTGTCGATGCACATGAGCGATTCCGAGGCCGAGGCGAGGTCTCTGCACTGAGCGTCCGCTGCTTCAATCGTCTCCCTATCCCCGATAAGGGTTTGGTAGCTGGCGGCGGTCCATGCAGCACGCAACTTCTCCTCGGTCGGAAACCTATAGGCCGTGATAAGGATTGAGCCGAGCAACCAGATGCACGTGGCAATGCACCAGGCATGTCGCCACTGGAGGTTCGTCAAGCGAAGTCGGAATACGATCATTGCGTTCGATATGTGGGACCGTCATTTACGGCAGCAGCCGGTGGGCTACAGCTTACGGTCCACTATCGGAAGCTCCGGCGCAACTGGAAGCCGGTGCCTTGCGGGCGGTCAAGCCGTGGCAACGATTGAGATCAGCCACGGCGACGGTGCCGCCTCGGCTATGTCGCCCACGTTCAGGAACATGTGGTGCATGTGCCGCAGTCTTGGGTTGTCGTTGATCCCGAGCGCATCGTGTGCCCTATGGATCGCCACCTGCCATTCGTTCGCCATAGTCGGACCCTGCATCTCCTGGTCGTTGAGGCAGCATAGATGGACGAGATCAGCAGGTATGCGGTTCAGATGCCGCAACAGGTAGAGCTGAGCCAGTCGATTGGCATATCGAATCTCCTATCAAAGTCCGCATTGTAGATCACTGCGGTGCCATCCTCTGCCAGTATTTCTCGCAATCCTGCTTGAACTGCGTCGAAGTCAGGTGCGCCATGCAGCATCCGATCCGTAGTTCCATGGATGGCAGTCACCTCGGCTGGAAGCGGAATTCCTGGGTTGATCAGTGACAAGAAGACCGCTTCCCCTTCATCATCCACGACACCAACCTCGACGATGCGGTCGGTTACGCTCAGGCCGGTTGTCTCGATGTCGTGGAAGAGGGACATGACATCGCCAATTCCAATGTTCCTGTGGCGGCCGGCCTTCGCCCGACTTACTCCACCGTCACCGACTTCGCCAAATTGCGCGGCTGATCGACATCCGTGCCCTTCAGCACCGCCACGTGATACGCCAGCAACTGCACCGGAATCGCGTACAGGATCGGCGCGACGAACGGATCGACCGCCGGCAGCGTCACCGTCTCCACCGCGATGCCCTTCAACTTCGCCACGCCCGCCGCGTCGCTGAACACGATGATCTGCCCGCCGCGCGCCGCCGCCTCCTGCAAATTCGACGCCGTCTTCTCGAACAACGGTCCGGATGGCGCGATGGCAATCACCGGCACCGCCGGGTCGATCAACGCGATCGGTCCGTGCTTCATCTCGCCGGCGGCGTAGCCCTCGGCGTGGATGTAGCTGATCTCCTTCAGCTTCAGCGCGCCTTCCAGCGCGATCGGGAAGCAGTTGCCGCGCCCCAGGTACAGCACGTCGCGCGCCGCCGCGACGCGATGCGCCACCGCCTGGATCGCCGCATCGTTCTCCAGTACCTCGGCGGCGCGGCTCGGCACCTCCAGCAACGCGTCGGTCATCGCCGCTTCCTCTGCCGCGGTGATCGCCTTGCGCGCGCGGCCCGCCGCCAACGCGAGACAGGCCAACACCGACAACTGCGCGGTGAACGCCTTGGTGCTGGCGACGCCGATCTCCGGCCCCGCCACCGTCTCCAGCACGGCATCGCTCTCGCGCGCCATACTGCTCTCTGCCACGTTCAAGATCGACAGCACGTGCTGTCCTTGTTCGCGCATGTAGCGCAGCGCCGCGAGCGTATCGGCGGTTTCGCCCGACTGCGACACCAACAGGCCCAGCCCGCCCACCGGCAACGGCGGCGTGCGATAGCGGAACTCGCTCGCCACGTCGCCCTCGGTCGGAATGCGCGCCATCGCCTCGAACCACCAGCGCCCCACCAGCCCGGCATAGAACGCGCTGCCGCACGCCGAAATGGTGATCCGCGGCACCGCCGCGAAATCGAACGGCAGCGCCGGCAGCATCACCGCGCGCGTCGCGGGATTGACCATGCGGTGCAGCGTGTCGCCGATCACCTGCGGGTGTTCGTGCAGCTCCTTTTCCATGAAGTGGCGGTAATTGCCCTTGCCGATCGCCGCGCCGGTCAGCCGCGTCAACTTCACCTCGCGCTGGATCTCGGCGCCGTTGACATCGAAGAACTTTGCCCCGTGCCGGTCCACCACGGTCCAGTCGCCGTCGTGCAGATAGGCGATGCGGCGGGTCAGCGGCGCCAGCGCCAGCGCGTCGGAGCCGAGGAACATCTCGTCCTCGCCGAACCCTACCGCGAGCGGCGCGCCATGCTGTGCCCCGATCATCAGCTCGGGATAGCCGGCGAAGATCATCGCCAACGCATAGGCACCTTCGAGCCGACGGAACGCCGCGCCGGCGGCCTCGGCCGGCGTCATGCCGCGCTGCAGGTTCAAATCGACGAGCTGCGCCACCGTCTCGGTGTCGGTCTCGGTGCTGAACTCCTGGCCGGCGGCTTCGAGTTCCGCGCGCAGCTCGGCGTGGTTCTCGATGATGCCGTTGTGCACGATGGAGACGCGCGCGGTGCCGTGCGGATGCGCGTTGTTCTCGGTCGGCGCGCCGTGCGTCGCCCAGCGGGTATGGCCGATGCCAGTGGTGCCGGACAGCGGCGAGCGCTCCAGTGCCGCCACCAGGTTGCCAAGCTTGCCCTCCGCGCGGCGGCGCTCGATGTGGCCGTTCACCAGCGTGGCGACACCGGCGCTGTCATAGCCGCGATATTCCAACCGGCGCAGCGCATCCACGATCAGCGGCGCCGCCGGCTGCCGACCGATAACGCCAACGATGCCGCACATCAGCTTTTCCCCTTCCTCGCCGCCCGCATTGCCGCCGCGCGTCCGGGCTTTGCCACCTGCCGTCCGCGCGCGATCGCCAATGCGTCCGGTTCGACATCCTCGGTGATCACGCTGCCGGCGGCGACGATGGCGCCGTCGCCCACCGTCACCGGCGCCACCAGCGCCACGTCGGACCCGATGAACACGCCTGCGCCGATCGTCGTGCGGTGCTTGGCGGCGCCGTCGTAATTGCAGGTGATCGTGCCGGCACCGATATTGGTATTGGCGCCGATTTCCGTATCCCCCAGATAGGTCAGATGGCTGGCCTTCACGCCGTCGCCGAGCCGCGCCGCCTTCAGCTCGACGAAATTGCCGATATGCACGTTGGCGCCGAGTTCGGTGCCCGGGCGCAGCCGCGCATGCGGGCCGACGATGCAGCCCGGCCCGACACTGCATCCCTCCAGATGGCTGAACGCACGAATCTGCACGCCGGTCGCGACCTTGACCCCCGGGCCGAACACCACATTCGGCTCGATCGTCACATCGGGCGAAAATTCGGTGTCGGCGCACAGGAACACCGACGCGGGATCGACCATCGTCACCCCCGCTTCCATTGCCGCCGCGCGCAGCCAGGACTGCACCACCGCTTCCGCCGCCGCCAGCTCGGCGCGCGAATTGATACCCGCGAGTTCCTCGGCGGGGGCTTCCACCGCGGCGACGCGGCACGCGTCCTCGACCGCCAGCGCGACGACGTCGGTGAGATAGTATTCGCCCTTGGCATTGTCGGGGCGCACGCCGTCGAGCCAGCGCCGCATGTCCGCGGCGGCGGCGCACAACACGCCGGCATTGCACAGGTCGAGCGCGCGCACTTCGTCGCTGGCATCGGCCCATTCGACGATGCGCTCGACCAGGCCGTGCCGCGCGATCACCCGCCCGTAGCGCCCCGGATCGGCCGGACGGAACGCCAGCAACACCAGGCGCGCGTCATTGGGTTGGCGGCGTTGCAGCAGGCGGCGCAGCGTGGCGGGGCGGATCAGCGGGTTGTCGGCGTAGAGGATGGCCACCTCGCCGTCGCCGAACAACTCCCCCGCGGCCAGCGCGGCATGCGCGGTGCCCAGGCGTTCCTGCTGCACCACGGTCGCGTGCGGCGCCGCCTCGCGCTGCACCGCCTCCATCTGCGGGCCGACCACGACGACGATGCGGTCGAACACCTGTTCGCAACTTGCCAGCAGATGACGCAGCATGGAGCGGCCGGCGATCCGGTGCAGCGTCTTCGGCAGGGCGGACTTCATGCGGGTGCCCAGACCGGCGGCCAGGATGACGGCGGTTGCCTGCATGCCTTTCCCCTGCGACCTTTCGCTGACGAATTTTCCCCTCGGGCGTAGCGGCGGACCGGCCGCCGTGTCAAAGATTGCCGTTATCCTGCTGGTTCAATTCGCGTTTCGGAGTGCAACATCCTGGTCCGCACCCTATTGCTCGATCTCGACGGCACGCTGGTGGACACCGTGCCGGACCTAGCCGCGGCGCTGAACCGGTTGATGGCGGCGCACGGGCTGGCGCCGCTCAGCCTGGCCGAGACCGCCGCGATGGTGGGCGACGGCGTGGCGAAGCTGGTGGAGCGCGCCTTCGCTGCCCGAGGCGGCACGTTCGATGTGGCGGCGGTGGCAGCGTTCTCGGCGGATTACAGCGTGCATGTCGCGGTGGAAAGCAAGCTGTATCCGGGCGTGGCGGAGACGCTGAGGGCACTGGCCGGGGAGGGGTGGCGGCTGGCGGTCTGCACCAACAAGCCGGAGGTGGCGACGCGCGCGCTGTTGGCGGTGACCGGTCTGGCGCCGCTGTTCGCGGCGGTTGGGGCCGGCGACAGCTTCCCGGTGCGCAAGCCCGACCCGGCGCATCTGCTGGCGACGCTGCGTGCGGCGGGCGGCAAGCCGGGCGGGGCCGTGATGGCCGGCGACCACCGCAACGACGTGCTGGCGGCGCGCGGTGCCGGCGTGCCGTGCGTCTTCGCCGCCTGGGGCTATGGCACGCCGGCGATGGCCGAGGGCGCCGCGGCCGTGGCGCGGGATTTCGTCGAGCTGGGGGTGATCGTCCGGCGCCTGTAAACCTCGCCCGCGACGTGGGCGAGGTCGAGACGCGCAAGCGGCGCGGGTGAGGGTGCAACGCGGCGATCCAATCGCCCTCACCCTCGGCGCCTGGCTCCTCGCCGTGGTCCGCTGCGCGGGCTTGGGCCGCGCGGCGGGTGCGGTGACTCACCCGCCCGGACGGCCGACATAGCGGTCCAGGAAAGCCTTCACCCGCCCGAAACTATCCTCGGCCCCGGCGGGGTCATATCCGGTCGGGTGGCCGAGATTGCTGCTGCGGTACGGCATCATCGCATTATCGAAGTCATGCACGGCGCCCGGATAGGTGTGCACCTCGAACACCTGGTCGGGCCGCAGCTTGCCGGCAAACCCGCGGCAACTCAGGGCGGGGAACCCCCAGGTGTCATCCTCGCCCGCCAGCGCCAGCAAGGGCACCGTCCCATGCGTCTCCGCGGCGCGGCAGGCGCCGTAGTAATCCACCGACGCCTTCAGCAGGCCGGGAAACAATTGCTCATAACGGCGCTGGGTGACCCACGCGGCGGTGCCGCCGCCATGCGAGAATCCGATCACGCCGATCCGCGCGCCATCGATCTCCGGCCGCGCGCGCAGCCAGAGCGCGCCGCTCAGCACGTCGCCGGCGCGATCCTGGTTGGTCACCAGGTGCTGTCGGTCGGGCGCGCAAACGCCGCCAAAAACGTCGCGTGGAGCGAAGCTGTCGAGCACCAACGCCGCGTAACCCCAGCCATTCAGGCGCGCGGCCCAGACCTGCTGCGCCGCCCCCCGACCACCGCAACCATGCATCACGACGACGGCGGCGAAGCGGCCATTGCCGTCCGGCAACTCCAGGATGCCCGGGAACGGCTGCGTCGGCATGCGCGAGCCGGGGACGGCTTGCGCGGGAACTGCAACGGTTTCCATGCGGGCGGCAAGCGTTGGCGGCCCGACCAGCATGGCGAACAGGGCAATCAGGTAGAACAGTGGCGGCCGGCGCATGAGGGAGGGACCTCTTCTCGCACAGGGTCGTCGCGCGGGGAGATCGTTACCAAACGCCCGCAACCCGCGCCAGGGCACGGCTCAGTGCGAGGCGACCTCGGTCGGCGGGGTCTGTCCGAGCTGCGTCAGATACATCGTGGCTTCGCCGAACCAGCGCGTGTCGAACGCCATCTGCACCGGCACCGGCGGCGCGCCAGGCACCACGCTGGCAAGCCAGGCCGAGCCGTGCAGCGGCCGGCGGTCAAACGGTGTGTTATCCTCGTACAGGAAGCCGGCCAGCATCTGGCCGACGAAGTCGCAGCGCAGCGTCTTGCCGCTGAACGCGGAACGGCTGTTCGGCAGAAGCATCTCCTCACCTGCGGTGTGGGCGGTGATCTCGCTGGCGCGGTTGCCGTCGAACATGTGGAGTGAGGCCTCGCAGCGCCCGGTGTCCGTCACCCGGCGGACCAGGAAGGCCAGCGCGCTCAGCGAATCCACCGAATTCTGCTGCAAAGACAGCGGCACCGGCTCCCGTTCCTTGTCCTGCGCCGGGATCAGCTTGCGGACCAGCGGCTGGCCGTGCAGGTAGTCCATCAGCGTCACCTTGTCTTCGCCCTGCCACACGCCGACGGACTCGAACTCCTGTGGCTGCGGCCGGTCGGCCTCCCACGTGCCGACGACGGTGCTGAGCTGATGGCCATGATGGAACAACGACACCACGCCGGTGGTGTGGAAGGCGAGCCGCACCTCGTAGCTGTGGCGGCCGACGCCGAACGCCACCTCGATTTCCGCGACGTGGAACCCGGCGGCGTAGAGGTCGTAGCTGGCATGCAAATCGGTGGCATCCTGCGCCGGCGCCGGCACAGGACTCAGCAGCAACACTGCCAGCAGGCTCGGAGCGGCGCGGAGCATCGGCGGCATCCTAGGCTGGCCCGCGGCACCAAGCCAAGCGCGGCTTGACATGCGAAAGCCGCGCCGCCTATCACAAATCCCCCAGTCCAGCGCCCCAATCGCCCTGGGCCATGGGTGCGTAGCTCAGCGGCAGAGCACCGTCTTCACACGGCGGGGGTCACAGGTTCAATCCCTGTCGCACCCACCATGTTTTCAGCAGGTTACGGGTCCGCTGTCAGCGGCGAAACGTCCCTGGGTAGCGCATCGGTAGCAGCAACGCGCCAGCACTGCCCGTCCGCCCGCGGCCAGGTCGCCGTCGCCCCCCCGAATGGCGCTGTCCTGGACTTCGCGGAGCTGACCGGCGCGAGCGTGGCGCAGGCGCAACTGGACCAAGCCTGCGGTGACGACGCCAGGTTGCCAGCCGGCCTGACTTTCGTCCGTGTCCTCGGTTCTTACCGCGCAGTTTTGTGCGCTCGGGCCGTCCGACCCCTTTCAGGCGAATAGCACCATCAGCGCGACCACGACACCGGCGGCCGCGACGGCCGGGAGGGCGGTCCGCTTGGCAATGTCGAAGACCGACACGCCAGCGTAGCCTGCCGCGATGGCCGTCGCCGCCGCAACCGGCGACATGCCTCGGCCGAGTGCGCTACCGACCCAGGCGATGTCCCCGAGGGCAACCTTGGTCATGCCGAGCAGCTCGGCATGCGGCAGCATCGCTTTGTTGAACGCGATCGCCGCCGCGTCGCCCGACCCGCTCAGCACGGCGATGGCGAACGGGCCAACCATCGCGGCGACCGGGGCCACCGATTTCGTCTGCTTGAGCGCCTCGATCAAGTGGTCGATGGAGCCAATCGCGCTCAACCCCGCGATGAACACGCCGGCCGCAATGATGATGCCCATGACACCGGCGTAAGCATCGCCCATGCCGGCGAAAAACGCCTTGCTGGCCGGTGCCGGCGACAGCCGCGCCACCAGCATGGTCGCGACCGTACCGACGACCATCGCCTGGAGCACCGAGATCCCCTTGGGCAGCCACGACGTCAGCAGGCCCAACTGCGGCAGGCCCACGATCAGGAGCAATAGCGGCAGCACCGGCATGGCGGCGCGCAAGAGATTCACCGGCTCATCCTTGGTCGCGCCATCCCCCGCGGCTGGGCCCGGCGCCGAGGCCGCCTGTGCCGACGGCAGCCGCCCGTCCTCCCGGAGCATGCGCGCCACGAAGTAGAGCACGACCGCGTACACGACGACTGCCGGAACCGACGCCTTCAGGTGCGCGAGGATGACGTCCATCACGGACATTCCGGCCATGTCGCCGATCAGCGCCGGATGCGGCGAGCCGGGGCTGAACGCCGCGCCCCAGGTGCCCGCGATCATGGTAGCGGCTGCCATCGCCGGGCTGACGCCGAGCGCGATCAGGGCCGGGATCAGCACGACGCCGGTGGCGGCGGCCACGCCGGCGGCGCTGGTGATGGCGATGGAGATCAGCATGGTGGCAAGCATTGCGGTGGGAATGATGACCGCCCGCATCTTCAGCAGCGGCTTCACGAGGCACCGGACAAGGTGCAGGTCGCACTTGCCGAGCCTGATCACCGCGGTGAAACCGAGCGCGGGCAGGATCACGGTGATCAGCCCCGCCTGGGTCATGCTGGTTCCGAAGGCGTCGAACCATTCGCCGGGACGGCCAGAGGCGATTACCAGGACTGCGCCCGCGCAGAGCAAGGCAAAGCGGACCTCTGCCCCGCGAATGATGAGGACGAACGTTACAAGCACGACTGCGGCCGCGAACAGGTCGGTCATTTCGCTCTCCTTGGGCCTGCGCTGCGGCATTCGCGCGGGCAAGCTACGTTGTCAGGCGAACCGACTACTGTTGCGCCGCGACGCGGACCAGAACGCAAGGCGATTGGTTGGCGTGCGTCAGGGGCGGGTCAGTGCACCGCGTGCGCCGCCGCAGTATGCTCAAGCGGGCGGTTTCCTGGGCGCTTGATCGGCTGGGGTCGTTCGTTGGTAGTAACTTGCCTTCGCACGGCTTGGGTCACAGGTTCAATCCCCGTCGCACCCACCATGCCCGGGCGAGCGGATGTTCAACTACGGCACACACGGCGCAATGGCTGGCTCGTTCTGCCTTCGCGATTCCTCGCCCGCGGCCTTTGCGATCCGTTTTATCGGCATCGCGTAAGGCGCGGTCCCCGCGGGCGAGGCTCGTGACGGGAATGCCGGCTTCAGCGTCGGGCACCGATCGGCACCGAACGCAAGAGGCGGAACCCTAGATGGTGCGCGCCATCGCCACCGCCGGCACTGCATCGACCGACTCGGCCTCGATGTCGCTGGTATGCGTCTCGGGTCCCCACCACACCGCCAGGGCGGTGATCAGCGACAACAGGATGACGTAGCACGCGACCCCCCAGGGTGCGCCCGCCATGTAGCCCACCAGCAGCGCGGCAATGGCGGGGGAGGGACCGCCGGCCAGGATCGACCCCAACTCGCGGGCGAAGGCGAAGCCGGAATAGCGCAGCCGCGGGCCGAACAGCTCGGCGAAATAGGCTGCCTGCGGACCGAACATCGCGCCGCCGCCGATGCCCATCACCAGCATGAACGCGATCGCCACCAGCGTCGGGTCGCGCGTGTCGGCCAGCACGAAGAACGGGAAGGCGAACGCGGCGCAGAACAGCGCGCCGCCCATATAGACCGGCCGCCGCCCGACCTTGTCGGACAGCCAGGCGAACAGCACCACGCCGACGACCTCGGCGGCGTTGCCCAGCATCACGCCGGCGATCGCGGTGCCGCGCGGCATGTGCAGCGTGTTGATCAGGTAGCCGAGGCCGAACACCGGAAACAGGTAGCCAAGCCCGTTCTCGGCCAGCCGCGCACCGATCACCACCAGGAAGTTGCGCGGATGCCGGCGCAGCGCCTCGATCGCCGGCGCCTTCAGCCGCGGGCGGGTATCGCCGACGTTGGCGAACACCGGCGTCTCGGCCACCTTGGCGCGGATATACAGGCCGATGCCGAACAGCAGGATGGAAATCAGGAACGGGATGCGCCAGCCCCAGGCCAGCATGGCGTCGTGCGGCAGCAGGCTGACCAGGTAGAAGACGCCGGCGGCCATCAGGTTGCCGACCACCACCCCCAGCGGCGCGCAACTGCCGAACAGGCCACGCTTGCCGGCCGGGGCATATTCCACCGCGAAGATCACCGCGCCGCCGTATTCCGCGCCGGCGCCAAACCCCTGCACCAGCCGCATCAGCAGCAGCAGCACCGGCGCCCAGATGCCGATCGAGTCATAGGTCGGCAGCAGGCCGATCACGAAGGTGCCGCCGCCGACCAACAGCAGCGTGATCACCAGCATCGGCTTGCGCCCGATCCGGTCGCCGAAATGGCCGAAGAACAGTCCGCCGAACGGACGCGCCAGGAAGCCGGCGCCGAACGTGACATAGGCGGCGAGCGTGCCGGCGAAGGTGTCGAATTTCGGGAAGAACAGCTCGCCGAAGACCAGCGCGGCGGCGGTGCCATAGATGAAGAAGTCGTACCACTCGAGCGCGGAACCCACCGCGGATGCGAGCAAGACGTGCGCGGTCCGGTTGGCCGGGCCTTGTGCTGTTGTGCCGGACATTGTTCCCCCGTTGATTTCGTTACAGCGCCGCGGTCAGTCCTCCATCGACCACCAGCACCTGGCCGGTCATGTAGGATGATGCGTCGGAGGCCAGGAACACCGCCGGGCCGGCGAGTTCCGGTGGATCGCCCCAGCGCGCCATCGGTGCGCGCGTGGCGATCCAGGCGTTGAATTTTGCGTCCCTGTGCAGCACGTCGGTGGCGTCGGTCGGGAAATAGCCGGGCGCCAGCGCGTTCACCGTGACGCCGTGCGGCGCCAGTTCCACCGCCATCGACCGCACCAGGCCGTGCAGCCCGGCCTTCACCGTGCTGTAGCCCGGGATGTTGGCCCGCCCCAGCAAGCCCATGATCGACGACACCATGATGATGCGGCCGGACTTGCGCGGCACCATCAGTCGCGCCGCCTCGCGCGCGAGGCGGAAATACGCCGTCAGGTTGGAGTCGATGACCGACTGCCAGTCCTCGTCGGTGGTCTCCAGCAGCGGCTTGCGCGGGATGACGCCGGCGTTGTTGACCAGGATGTCGAGCCGGCGATGTTCGCCCTCGATCCAGCCGAACGCGGCGCGCACCGCGGCGGCGTCGGTGACGTCGAACGCGAGCGTGCCGGCGGCGTTGGGCAGCGCGGCGGCCTGCTGCGACAGCCGCGCCTGGTCGCGCCCATGCAGGATCACGCGCGCGCCGGCGGCGGCCAGACCCTGCGCGATGGCGAGACCAAGGCCGCGGGAGCTGCCGGTGACCAGGGCAAGGCGATTGGTAAGGTCGAAAGGCGGCGACATGGGATGGCGAGCCTGTTCGAGCGTTGCGCAGGTGTCAAATTGGCAATGGGGCGATTCGGGGCGATCTCAGGCTGCGCAGCCGGGTGCCGCGGCCACGCCAAGCCTGCAACCCGACGAAGCCGAGGAAGCACGGGACGCTACGAACACCCATTGAACGCCCATGTAGGGCGCCAACATCGCGCGCAGCGCATCAATGATTCCTCCATGGCGCTCCGTCGCTCGCGGACTTTTCCGTGTTGCCAGCTTGCGAAAGGTCATGCGGGACGCCGGACCACCCGGTGCCCCCCGGCAAGCCGCCAGCCGTCGCCACTGCTCAGACGAACTGCCCGTGCAGGAAACCCAACGCCGGCAAGGGCCGCCAGGCGCGCGGCAGATCGGCACGGCGGATCGGCCGCACCGTGTAGCTCGGCGGCGGCTGGCGCGAGCCGCGCAGGAAGCCGGCATAGGCGCGGACCTGTTGCTCGCGCCATGCCTGATCGGCGAGCGCGGCAATCCGGCTGGAGAAGATCTCGGCCACCCGCGTGGTGCGGCCGAACGACGCGACGACCGCCCAGAGCGTGTCGTCGCGCAGATTGCTCACGTTGACAGGCTGATCCATGCGCGAACGTTGGCTGGTCTCGGGGAATCGGGCAAGTCCAGGCCGCGCGAGGCTGGCGATTTCGTGAACACGCTTTCCTTCGGCCCGGTAATCTCCCTACAATGATTTGAGCTATTATCAACTTCACCCAGGAAACCCGAGATTGCCGCAGGACCCGTCGCGTGCCCTCTAGGCCGACAAGGCATTCCACCGCCGGTATCCGGCGCGACCAGGCGGCGCGGCGGCGCGCGAGCCTGCTGCTGTGGCAGCAGGACGCGGCGCCCGACCGGCCGCGCCAGGGCCACTTGTTCGCCATCCTGGATGCCGCGCGCGACCGCGGCATCTATGCCGGCCTGCAACGCTTCGCCGCGTGGCATGACGTCATGCCGCTGTACCAGGGTACCGAGGCGGACAACCTCGCCGCCGTCGGTCCCTATCTGCTTTGCCTCGGGCAGACGGACGAGATCTTCGACTGGATCTGGGAGAATTTCTGGGGCGACGCCTGGGGCATCTTCTTCTGGTCGCCCGCCTCCGCGGCACGGCTCGCGGCGCATTTCCGCCGCCACCTGCTGGCGCGCACGACAGATGGCGAGCGGCTGGTGTTCCGCTTCTACGACCCGCGCGTGCTGCTGCCCTTCCTGCCGACCTGCAACGCCGCGCAACTGCGCGACTTCTTCGGGCCGGTGCAGCACTTCGCGATGGAGGACGACGACGGCGCGGCGCTGGTCACGCTGCGCCGCGAGGCAGGGCGGCTGGTCAAGCAGACGGCACGGCTGGCGGAATAAAACCTCTCCCGCCCGCGGCGGGAGAGGTCGATGGCGCGAGAGCGCCGAGGGTGATCGGGTCGTCCCGCTGCACGTACTGCGTGCCGACCCGATCACCCTCACCCGGCGCTCCGCGCCGACCTCTCCCGCGCGCGGCGCGGGAGAGGTAAAGCATCCTGAGATCGCGCCGCTACCTCGTCAGCGCGGCGCGCGTATCCGCGTCCCCATCGCAGTGCGGGGACCTCGATCCACGCGTGCAGCCCGGCGGACAGCAGCAGCGGCAACAGCACCGCGCCGGGCAGCCAGAGCGCCGTGAACAGCGCGCCATTCCCGCCGGCGAGCACGGCGAGGCCGAGGCCGAGCAATTTGTGGACCGGTTCGTTGGTGAGGTAGATGCAGTAGGACAGCGCACCCAGCCACAGCAGCAGGCGCGATCGCAAGGCGCGCGCGAGCAGATGCAGGCCGGCGAACTCGGGTCGCAGTTGCGCCGTGAGACACACTGTCCACACCAGCGCAGGCAGCAGCTTGTCTGCGCGGCCTCCCACAGCGCAGATCGCCAGCGTCGCTGCCAGCGCCACGCCGTATCGCCATGCGGCGCCGCCGCGCACCACGCCCGCGCTGGCAATGCCAAGCGCGAAATACTGCGCCTTGTTCGGCAGGAAGGCGCGGCTGAACTGCCAATCAGGCGGCGCCGTCGCCTGCCAGAGCAACCCGACAACGGCCAGGCACAGGAACCCCACCACCATCCTCTGCGGTCCGATCCATGCACCGACCACCAGGGCGAGCACATAGAACTGCCACTCGGTCGACAGGCTCCAGGCGGAACCGAGGAAGCTCACCCAGGCGCCCGGCACGATCGCGTCGGGCAGCAGCCCGTGCGTCATGGTCAGGTGTGTAGCAAGCTCGGTGAACCAGGCGCGCGGCCAGCCGCCGGACCAGATGTCGCGCGCCTGGCTGTCGGCGCTTATCCATGGCAGCCGGGCGAAGTCGATGGGCAGCGCCTGCACCGCCACGGCAACGGCGAGCATCGCCAGATAGACCGGATAGGTCCGCGCGGCACGCGCCACCAGAAAGCCGCGCCCACGCCAGCCGAAGCTCTCCAGCGACTGCACGATCACCAGGCCGCTGAGGATGAAGAATACGTCCACCGCCGCGCCGCCATGCGACAACGGCTGGGCGATCCATGCCGGGATCATCGCGAACGGTGCCACGTGACCCAGCATCACGTAGACCGCCAGCACGCCGCGCAGCCCGTCCAGGCACTCCAGCCGTTTCATGCCGGCCAGGATGGCGGCGATTGCTTAACAACCTGCCAATCGCCCTGTCGTATCGCGTCGCCGGGCGGTCCCGTTACCCCTGCGCCACCGCCCCGGACCAGGGCGAGGCCGCGTCGCTGATCGCTGACCGCGTGCCATCGGCATGCTGCACGATCGCATTCGGACAGGCGAAATTGATCGGCACCGCGCCATGCTCCACCACCTCCAGCGTGCCTTCCCTGGCGAGCGCATCCAGCACCGCGGCGGGCAGCCGGCGATCGGCACTCACCGTGTCCACACTGGATACGTCGATCCGAGGATGATGCGCGGCCGCGTCCACGCTCATGCCGAAATCGGCGATGAACGTCATGAGCTGGAACACCGCGGCCATGATGCGCCGCCCGCCCGAGGCGCCGGCGGCGAGGAACGGCTTGCCGTCCGACGTCAGCATGATCGGCAGCATGTTGCACAGCGGCCGCTTGCCCGGGGCGATCGAGTTGGGCGAGCCCGGGCGCGGATCGAACCACATCATGCCGTTGTTCAGCAGCACGCCGGATTGCGGCAGCAGCACGCGGCTGCCCATCGATGACATCAGCGTGGTGGTCATCGCCACGGTGGTGCCCTCGGCATCGCACACCGTCAGGTGCGTGGTGCAGCTCTGCGCTGCGTCCGGTTCGGATTCGCCCAGGCCGGCGAGGCGCTCGGCGTAGGCCGCCTTCATCGCGCGGGCGAGCGCGACATACCAGGCGGGCGATGGCGCGGCGCCGGCATAGGGCGCGTCGGCCATCGCTTCCAGCACGCGCTTCAGCGTCGGTGCGGCGGTCAGCCCGCCGGTCAGTTGCAGGGTGCGGCCGCGCCAGCCGACCTCCTCCGCCGGCCAGGTGCGCGGCTGGCAGTTGCGCAGGTCGTCGGCCGACAACACGCCGCCCAGCGCGTTCACGTCGGCGGCGATCGAGGCGGCGATGTCGCCCTCGTACAGATCGCGCAGGCCGGCCTGGCCAAGCTGCTCCAGCGTCGCCGGCAGATTGCCCTGACGGAAGAACCCCGGCGTGCCCTGATACGGCGGCACCGGCGGCAGTCCGTCCGGCAGATAGACCGCGGCGGTCGTCGGATAGCGCCGGATCGCCGCGGCGGAGTTGGCGATCTTCACCCCGGTGTACCAGTCCTGCGGCAGGCCGCGCCGCGCCAGCGCGATCGCCGGCGCGATGATGTCCGCCAGCGGCAGACGTCCCCATTGCCGCAGCATGTGGTCATAGCCGGCGACCGCGGACGGGATGGCGACCGACAGCGGGCCGTGGATGTTGATGTCGCCTTCAACCTCCGGCCAGGCGAACAGGTCGGTGGTCATGCGGCCGGTGAGCCGATAGCGCGCCGGATCGGTGGCCTCTGGCGCGCGGGGGCCGAAATCCACGACGTGGGCGCGGCGCTCGCCGGCGCGGTGCACCAGCGCAAAGCCGATGCCACCAAGCCCGGAGTTCCACGGCTCGGCCGTGGACAGCGCGAGCGCGGTGGCGACGGCCGCGTCGATCGCGTTGCCGCCGGCGTCGAGCACCGCGACGCCGGCCTGCGCCGCGCTGCGCGCCTGGGAGACGACGATGCCGCGCCGGCCTTTCGCGGATGGCTTCGTCAGTTCCCAGAACTGCGTGACGTGGGGTGGCGGCGTGTACTGCATGGCGGGTCTCCGATGGAGCGGCGATGGTCCGATGCCGCCGGGCGCGTGACAAGGGCCGGGGCGATCGGGTGAAGCAAGGCCTGGGGCTTCGCCCCATAGGCGTCAGGTTAAAGCCGGACGGTAGAAGAAGCTTGCTGTCGCTCTGGCCCTCCCCGTCATGACCGGGTTTGACCCGGCCATCCATGCAGCCGTGGTGCCGCGATAGGTGGCCGGGTCAAGCTCGGCCATGACGGGGAGGCCCAGTGCGACAACGATCCTCCCCCGGTCGGTCGCTTATCCCGACGCTCCTGGGGCTCTGCCCCGGCCGGGCAGGAAGCTGCCGTTGACGGCCGTCTTTCAGGGCGCAACGGTTGCGCATCTCGCCGAGGCTCTCCGTCAGCAGGGGCGTGGACGAAGCGAAGAGCGTTGGTTTGCTACTGGAGGAGCTCGATGTTGCCCGGGCCTGCCGTTTTTTCATGCTCCTCAGGAACGGTCTGCGTGCGACACAGAACGACGAAGCTGACGGCTTGCCTCGACCGCGCGCAGTCCGCGGAACCCGCGGGACACGGTGCGGCCAGAATGATCGATCGATGAGTAGCGCAAGCGCCTGTGGCTCCTGGATTGCCTTCCGCAAACCGAACCCGCGGGCGCGCCTCCGTCTGTTCTGCTTCCCGTACGCCGGAGCCGGAGCTGCGATTTTTCGTACCTGGCCGGACAGCTTGCCGGATCATGTTGAGGTCTGCCCGGTTCAACTCCCCGGTCGGGGAACCCGTCTGATGGAGACACCATTCACGCAGCTCTCGCCGCTTGTCGAGAGCCTCGCGCAAGCCCTGGCACCGCTCTTGGACAGGCCGTTTGCTTTCTTCGGTCACAGCCTGGGCGCATTGGTAGGCTTTGAACTGGCTCGTCAGATTCGGAGACAGTCTGGCGTTCAGCCGGTTCGCCTGGTCGTCTCCGCTGCGCGCGCGCCGCAGATCCCCCATCGAGATCGGCCGACCTATGCCCTGCCGGAGGGGGAATTCCTGGAGGAACTGCGTCGGCTGAATGGCACCCCTGGAGAATTGTTGGAAAATGCAGAACTCATGCAGATCATGCTTCCTGTTCTGCGAGCAGACTTTGCCGTTTCCCAAACATTCGTCTACGCAGCCGAGCCGCCTCTCGAATGCGGCATCTCCGGCTTTGGCGGCGTGCAGGATTACCGGGTGACTCGTGACGATCTTGCAGCCTGGCGCGATCAAACGAGTGCTGCCTTTTCGCTGCAGATGTTTCCGGGCGACCACTTCTTTTTGCACGCCGCCCAGCCGCGCGTCCTTCAGGCGCTGTCCGACGTATTGCTCGGAGACAGGTGAGACCATGCATCCGGCATCCGTCACCTCTCCGGTCACTCCGTGGCGTTCTCCCCCGGCGACTTTGGTCTTGGATCGCGATGAGGTTCATGTCTGGCGAGCGATGTTGGACCAGCCTCCGTCCCAGATCCAACATTTCTGCCAAAGCCTTGCGGCAGACGAACAGGCAAGGGCAGCGCGGTTCTATTTTGAGAAAGACCGCAAACATTTCATCGTCGCACGTGGAGTACTCCGGGCCATTCTCGGCGTCTATTTGAACCGAGCACCCGAATGCCTGTCATTCTGCTATAGCTCCTATGGAAAGCCTGCCCTGGCCGGAGAACCGGACCTGGATGCAATCCGCTTCAACATGTCCCATTCCCACGGGGTCGCGCTTTACGCGGTCACACGTGGTCGGGAGGTAGGCATCGACCTCGAACGCATCCGTTCCGGGCTGGCAGTCGCGCAGATCGCGGAGCGGTTCTTCTCGCCACGGGAGATTACGATGCTGCAAGCACTCCCGACCGAGCTGCGGAATCAGGCGTTCTTTCGCTGTTGGACGCGCAAGGAGGCGTACATCAAGGCCCGAGGCGAAGGACTTTCATTGCCCTTGGACCAGTTTGCCGTGTCGCTGGACCCCGGGGAACCGGGCATAGTTGTTGAAGCGGCATGGGATCCATCCGAAGCCTCGCGTTGGTCGCTGCACGAACTTACCCCCGCCCCCGGCTATGCAGCCGCTGTTGCCGTGGAGGGCCATGACTGGTGTCTGACCGGTTGGCAATGGCCGGATCCGACGCAGCCATCAGTTTGAATGTCGCGACGCTGCTCTTTTGCGCGCCCATCTCTCGGCAAGGAATTTCACAACCAGACAGGCGAGCAATGCAACAGGGGCAGCAATGATGACCGAGCCGACCAACATCGCGGCGTAGACATCCCAACTGTGTTGCAGAGCGTTCCAGAGGCGTGCCTGGTCCAGCGCCAGTGGATGCCGCACCGGGAGAATCAGCATTCCAAAGCGGCGCACCGGGAAACCGGCGACCGACGCTCATGATGGCGATCGGTTGGTTTGTTGCCTCCCGGCCGGTCCCGGTCCCGGTCGCTGCCGCCGGCAGGTCCAGCGATCCTGCCAAATGCCGGGCCAGAACCTCGATCGTGAAGTATTCGTAGCCACGCGCGCTGGCCCACGGCGGCGGCGGTCCTTTGCAGTAAGGTTTTGAAATCACGCGGGAATTTTAGGGCTTAACGCACCGTGGCGCAGGGCGGCGAACGCTGCGCTGGAGGTCCGGGCGGGAATCGAACCCACATACGCGGATTTGCAGTCCGCTGCATCACCACTCTGCCACCGGACCCCGGGCACACGAGCCGTTGCTATATCGGGCGCCGCCGGCCTGCCGGTCAAGCCCGGGGCACTGGTCAGTGGCCAGCGGCCAGCGGTCGGTGTAGAAGCGTCCCGACCACTGACCGCCGACCACCGGGAATTGACCGCGGAACCATGCCAGACGACCTGTTTGCCGAAGCACGCAACCGGATGGTGGACAGCCAGATCCGGCCCAACCGCGTCACCGACCCGCGCATCAGCGGCGCCATGCGCCGCCTGCCGCGCGAACGCTTCCTGCCCCCCGGCCTGGCGCCGCTCGCCTATGCCGACGAGGACGTGCCGCTCGGCCACGGACGCGTGCTGATGCAGCCGATGGCGATCGCCCGGCTGGTGCAGCTCGCGGCGCCGCAGCAGGGGGAACGAGCGCTGGTGGTGGCCGCCGGTGTCGGCTACGGCGCCGCGCTGCTGGCCGCCTGCGGCCCGCGCGTCACCGCGCTGGAGGAGGAACCGGCGCTGCTGGCGCTGGCCCGGCACGCGCTCGCCGAGGCCGCCCCGGATGTCAGTGTGGTGTCCGGCGAGCTCTCTGCCGGCTGGCCCGGCGGTGCGCCGTATGACGTGATCCTGCTGGAGGGCGCGGTGCGGGCGATCCCGCCGGCTCTGGCGCAACAGTTGCGCAACAATGGCGGGCGCCTGGTCACGGTGGTCTGCGCCGACGGCCGGACCAGCCAGGCGGTGCTGGCGGAGGTCACGGGCGCCGGGCTGCGGGCGCAGCCGATGTTCGACTGTGCCACCCCTCTGCTGCCGTCGCTGCTGCCCGCGCCGGCTTTCGCTTTCTGATCCGGCTTTTCCGCCTTTGTATTCTTGGCCGTAACGCGGCATCCTGCGACAACGCTTGGCGCGCGCTCGGGCGCCGTGGCACATGAAGCAGGGGCGTATCACACTGCCCAGGAATGAGACTGCCCAGGAATGAGGTTGCGCATGATTTGGCGTCACGCACTGGCTTTCGGCATCGGTGTCACCCTGGCCGGTTCGGCCATGGCCCAGGCGCAGCCAGCCCACCAGGGCACTGCCCCCCCACCGCCGCCGGGGACGCCCCCGGCCGCCCAGTCCGGTGTGCCGCGCACCCTGGCCGAGGCGCTGGCCGCCACCTATTCCAACCAGCCGGCCTTGCAGGCCGAGCGTGCCAAGCTGCGCGCCACCGATGAAAACGTGCCGACCGCGCTGGCCGGCTGGCGTCCGACGGTGGTGCTGGCGGGCAGCGCCGGGTACGGCGACGGGTTGAGCCGCGCCTATTCGTCCACCTTGCAGAATTGGCAAAAGCTGCCGACGGACCGCGACATCGCCTCGGCGCAGGCGACCGTGACGCAGCCGATCTATACCGGCGGCAAGACGCAGGCGAACGTCAACCGCGCCAAGGACCAGGTCATGGCCGAACGTGCCAACCTGATCGCGCAAGAGCAGACCAGCTTCACCAACACGGTGAACGCCTATGTCGGGGTGATCCAGGCACAGGACTTGCTGACGCTCAACATCAACAACGAGCAAGTGCTGAAAAAGCAGCTCGACGCGACCAACGACCGGTTCCGGGTGGGCGAGATCACCCGCACCGACGTGGCGCAGGCCGAGGCGGCGCTGGCCGGGGCCACCGCGCAGCGGCAGACGGCCGAAGGCAGCCTGGCGACCGCCCGCGCCACATTCGCGCAGATCGTCGGCTACGACCCGCCGGCGGACCTGGTGGAGCCCCAGCCGCTCGCGCTGCCGATCCGTGCCGAGCGGGAAGCCGCCGCCATGGCCGCGGCGAACAATCCGAACGTCGTCGCCGCGCAGTTCAACGATTCCGCCGCCAAGGATGCGGTGGACGTTGCGTTCTCGCAGCTCCTGCCGCAGCTCAGCCTGCAAGGCCAGTCGTTCCAGGAGCAGAACTCCGGCAGCCGCAGCGACGCCATCAACGGCTATCAGGTCGTGGCGCAGCTTTCCGTGCCGATCTACCAGGGTGGGGCGGAATACGCCGCGGTGCGCCAGGCGAAGCAGACCCAGCAGCAGACATCGCGGCTGGTGGGCGATGCGCAGCGGACGGCGGTGCAGGCGGCGGTGCAGGCCTGGGAGACGCTGGCAGCGGCGACCGCGGCGGCCGCCAGCACGCGCTCGCAGATCCGCGCCAACGCGGTGGCGCTGGAGGGGGTGGAACGCGAGGCGATCGTCGGTTCCCGCACCACGCTGGACGTGCTGAACGCACAGCAGGCGCTGCTGAACTCGCGGGTGACCCTGGTGCAGAACCTGGCCCAGCTTGTCACCGCGTCCTATGGGGTTGCCGCGGCGATCGGCCGGCTGACCGCGCGTGACCTGCATCTGCCGGTGCCGCTGTATGATGAGACGGCCTACTACAACGAGGTGAAGAACAAGTGGGTCGGCCTGGGCGACTACGCCACCGGCCAGCCCGGCCGATAGGCGCTGGCCAAAAGGATCGACATGAGTGCATCGCAGACACCTGGGACCGCCGGGGCACCCTCTGCCAACGATCCCTCGATGGAAGACATCCTTGCCTCGATCAGGCGGATCCTGAGCGAGGAGGAGCCGACCGCCGCGCCCGCCGCCGTCGCCAGCCCGGCCACCGCCGCCGAACTACCGGCGCGCGAGGACAAGGGGGACGACGTCCTGGTGCTGGACCCGTCGATGCTGGTGGAAGAAGAGGCGGGGCAGGAGGAGGACGCGGCTGCTGTCTCGGCGTTGCCACCGCCAGCGGACACCGAGCCGCCGCTAGCCCCGATGCCACTGCCGCCGATGGCGCCGATGGAGATCATGCCGCCGCCGCCGGCGACGCTGCTGGCACCGGAGACGGCGGCGGCGGCGACAAGCTCGGTCGGCAACCTGATGCGCACGCTGGCGACGGAGCGCACGTTGCAGGTCCATCGCGGCGGTCCGACGATCGAGGACATCGTGCGCGAGGAATTGCGGCCGCTGCTGAAGCAGTGGCTGGACGCCAATCTGCCGGATCTGGTCGAGCGCCTGGTCCGGGCGGAGATCGAGCGCGTCGTCGGCCGGGCGGTTCCCTAGCCTCCCCTTGTCATCAGCGGCCTCCAGCGGCCGCCGCCCCGCGCGGGGTTGGAGGGGCGGTCGCGCCTGACCTATGGTCGGCCGCAGGAGAGCACCATGCTGGAAAAGACCTACGCCCCGTCGGAGATCGAGCCTCGCCTGTATGAGGGCTGGGAGAAATCCGGCGCGTTCGCCTGCGACCCCGGGTCGTCCGCGCCGCCGTTCACCATCATGATCCCGCCGCCGAACGTCACCGGCAGCCTGCACATGGGGCACGCGCTGACGTTCACGGTGCAGGACACGCTGATCCGCTGGCGGCGCATGCAGGGGCGCGACGCGCTGTGGCAGCCCGGCACCGACCACGCGGGGATCGCCACGCAGATGGTGGTGGAGCGGCTGCTGGCAGAGCAAGGGAATGTCGATCGCCGGGCGATGGGGCGCGAGGCGTTCATCGAGCGGGTGTGGCAGTGGAAGGCCGAGTCCGGCGGCACGATCACCCGGCAGTTGCGCCGGCTGGGCGCCTCGCTCGACTGGCCGCGCGAGCGCTTCACCATGGACGAGGGCCTGTCGCGTGCGGTGCGCGAGGTGTTCGTCACGCTGTATCGCCAGGGGCTGATCTATCGCGACCGGCGGCTGGTGAACTGGGACCCGAAGTTGCAGACGGCGATCTCCGACCTGGAGGTGGAGAACCAGGAGGTGCGGGGCTCGCTCTGGCACATCCGCTATCCGATCGATGGCGAACCGGGGCGGTTCATCACGGTAGCGACCACGCGGCCCGAGACCATGCTGGGCGACACGGCGGTGGCGGTACATCCGGACGACGCCCGCTATCGCGACCTGGTGGGGAGATTTGCGGTGCTGCCGTTGGTCGGGCGGCGGATTCCCATCGTGGCGGACGCATACTCCGATCCCGAGAAGGGCACCGGCGCGGTGAAGATCACTCCGGCGCACGACTTCAACGATTTCGAGGTGGGGCGGCGGCACGATCTGCCGATGCCGACGATCCTCGATCGCGCGGGGCGGGTGACGCTGGCCGAGATCGACGACGCGTTGGCGCCGGTGGACGGCGTGGCGGACCCGGCGTTGGTGCGCTCGCTGGCCGGCAAGGATCGCTTCGTCGCGCGGCGGGCGATCGTTGCCGAACTGGAGCGGCTGGAGCTGCTGGAGAAGGTCGAACCGCATACGAACCAGGTGCCGCACGGCGATCGCGGCGGCGTACCGATCGAGCCTCGGCTGACGACGCAGTGGTACGCCAATGCAGAGGTGCTGGCGAAGCCGGCAATCGAGGCGGTGGAATCCGGCCGTACGCAGTTCGTGCCGAAGCAGTGGGAGAACACGTTCTTCGCCTGGATGCGCGACATCCAGCCGTGGTGCATCTCGCGGCAATTGTGGTGGGGACACCGGATTCCGGCGTGGTACGGCCCGGACGGCGCGGTGTTCGTCGCGTATTCCGAGGCGGAAGCGCAGGCGGAGGCGCGCGCGAAATACGGCCATGACGAGCAATTGGTACAGGACGAGGACGTGCTGGACACCTGGTTCAGCTCCGGCCTGTGGCCATTCTCCACGTTGGGCTGGCCGGAGCGCACGCCCGAACTGCAACGTTACTATCCCGGCGACGTGCTGGTGACCGGGTTCGACATCATCTTCTTCTGGGTTGCCCGCATGATGATGCAGGGCATCCACTTCATGGGCGATGTGCCGTTTCGCACGGTGTACATCCACGGCCTGGTGCGCGACGAGCGCGGCCAGAAGATGTCGAAGTCCAAGGGCAACATCATCGACCCTCTGGAGCTGATCGACCGGTTCGGTGCCGATGCGCTGCGTTTCACCATCTGTGCGCTGACCGGTCCGGGGCGCGACGTGAAGCTGGGCGCGTCGCGGGTGCAGGACTACCGCAGCTTCGTCACCAAGCTGTGGAACGCGGCACGGTTCTGCGAAATGCACGGCATCCGGCCGGATCCGTCGTTTGTACCCGCGCAGGCGACGCTGCCGTTGGCGCGCTGGATCCTCGATGCGGCGAACCGTGCGATCGAGGAGGCGGACGCGGCGCTGGAGGCGTATCGCTTCGATGAGTACGCGGCGGCCTGCTACCGCTTCACCTGGAACTCGTTTTGCGACTGGTTCCTGGAACTGGCCAAGCCGGTGTTGGAGGGCGGGTTAGCCGGCGCCGGCGAACTGCGGGCGGTGGCGGCTTATGTGCTGGGCGTGCTGCTGCGGCTGTTGCATCCGGCCATCCCGTTCGTCACCGAGGAGCTGTGGGATCATTTCGGCTACGGCGCGCCGTGCAGCCTGATCCGCGCGGCATGGCCGACGGTGGCTCCGGTGCCGGAGGCGGCGGCGGCGCGCGAGGAACTCGACTGGGTGGTGCGGCTGGTGGGCGCGGTGCGCTCGGTGCGGACGGCGATGAACGTGCCGGCCGGCGCGACGGTGCCGATCCTGTTGCGTGATGCGGCGCCGGAGACGCTGGCGCGGGCCGAGCGGTGGATCGAACCGATCCGTCGGCTGGCGCGCGGGTCGGAGGTTCGGGCGCTGTCCGGCGAGATGCCGCAGGGCGCGGCGCAGGCGGTGGTGGACGAGGCAACGGTGGTGCTGCCGCTGGCCGGCACGATCGATCTGGATGCGGAACGCACGCGCCTGACGCGCGAACGCGACAAGGCGGCGGGCGAGGCGGCGAAGCTGGCGAAGAAGCTGGACAACGCGGATTTTGTGGCGCGTGCACCGGAAGATGTGGTGACGGAGAATCGCGAGCGGCTGGCGGGGTTCCACGCTGAGGTCGCGCGGCTGGAAGCGGCGCTGCGGTGGATCGGGTAGCTTGGCGGTGCCAGGAATCCTGCCGAGCAAGTGCAGGATGCTGATCACACCAGCGGTCACTCCGTTGATGCCGCCAATAATTGCGAACACCGCAAGCCGCGGTGCAAGGCGGCGATCACGCCGCAGTTGCAGCTCCTCCTTGCACAGTTTCCGTTACGGACTCTAGCCAGATGGGCGATTCCATTTGGTGGCCAGAGCTTCCGCTTCGTCGAGGCGCATATCAACGGGAAGCGCGTTGTTTGCGAGCGCCGCTTGCACGGCATCGAAGCGAGGGTCCTCGTCGAACTCGGTGCCCAGATGCATCATCAGGTTCAGCCAACGCCGAACCCCGCCGACCGTGCGAACACCGCGTCGGGCAGCACGTCCAATGCCGACGCAAACGAACTCGCGTAGCTGGTCGTCGGTCATGGCGGCGGTCGCCCCGGGATGGTTGCAGCGCAGCAGCGCGACGCTGCCATCTTCGAAAGACCTCCGCATATAGGCGCTGAACATTTCCATTTGACGCGCGGTGATGGTCAACATCGACTCCCCCCTTGGGTCAGTGCGGCGAGGCTCGTTGCTTCAGCGAGCTGAGCAGCATCTCCCACGCGGAATCGAGCTCTGTGCGCCGAGCCGCCGGGGCGGAGGCCGCGAGGCGCACGCGCGGACGCAGGCCGTCAGCGGACTCTCCCGGGAATATCCAGGTATAGATCAACTCCGGATCGCCACCATTTTGCACGGCCTCCTTGTCGGACACGGCGAGGCGGAGCTCGTGTCCCAAAAGGCCGGCGGCGGCGCGCTCCCGCCGAAGCAAGACATCGAGGCGCCCTCCGTCGGCTGCCAGTGCGGCGGCGGTGTCCGCGGTGTCCTCCGACGTGGACGCCGGCATGGGGGCGGCAACCGTTTCGGTGGCCAGGGAGACCGAGACCCCGCCCATCCCTTCAAAGGCCGAGCGCGCTCGCTCGTTTTTGCTAGGCGGCAGCAGGAACGCACCGTGTGCGACGCAGAAACCGTTCGCCGAGGCGGGCGAATAAGCGCCGGCAATTTCCGATATCACCTCAGCCGCCACTGGTTCACGCCCTGGCGACACGCTCGCTTCCAGGAACACCACGTGTCCGGGAAACGGCTTCATGGCAAGGAATTTGCTCTCCTCCGGCGCTCCCGGCATCACCGTGGCAACCGCCCGGTAGAGAGCGGCAGGGCCGACGCCCGGGAGTGTCAGGTCGCGCTGTAGGCGCGGCGGCTGCATTGAGCCCTGCGCCTGGCGTAACGGCGCCGTGTGGTGAGTCCAGACCTCCGTTGGATCGGCCGAGGGCGATACCGCCTCACTCCACACTCGCACGAGGTAAAGGCTCTCCTCGCGTCCACCAGTGCGAAGGTCCGCGGGCAGTGCAAAGTCGAACCGTCCAGCACAGTGCGGTTCTCGGCCGGAGGAAACGGACGTCGTGGTGTTGGACATGACAGGCTCCGATATCATCAGTGCGAGCCAACTGGCGGCAATGATGCCGATGATGGGCCGGCGGGAGGCGAGCGGTCTCATCGCCGATCTTTAAACCGCACCTGGCACAGGGCGGTGATCGCGCACACAACCCAGCGCTGCGCTTCGCCGTTCTCATAGGCAGGTTGATGCTCAAGATGCTCGAAGGTTTGGTTGTCCGGCGGCTCAGCGCTCGGGCTAGGATGGAAGGTGTCGAGCATCGTGGCCGAGGACACGGGCACCGTACCGTCACCGTCCCCAGCCGGGTCTTGCAACACCGCTTTCACAAGTACTCCACTGGCATCACGGAAGGAGCTGCGGAAGCCGCGCGCCGGGTAGGTGTCTTGGTCGAACCACGCGGAGTCGATTTCGGTACGCAGCTCGATCCACTCGGCGGTGGGCAGGCCCGCGCCGTGAAAACGCCAAGTGCACGGGTGCAGGTAATCGCGAAGTTCGTCGTGGAATTTCTCCGCCTCCTTGAGGTACGAGAGATAGTAGTCCCAGCAGGAACCAAGTGGGAACATAAGCTCCGACTTCTGGTCTAGTGCTTTGCCGCCAGGTTTATTAGCCGCCTCAGGCGCCAGGAGGTCTGGGTCGACGAGACCCCAGTAGGTGGAGGGATCTCGCCCGGCGGGAACACGATAGATCTCCGCGTAGGGATCGCCGCTCTGGGGCCGCGGCGGCTCGCCCGGTGTGCCGCTCCCGGTGATGCGGAGCCAGGACTTTTCTCCATCATTGGTTTCATAAAGCTTGCTCGGCAGGAGCTGGAGCCCGCCCATGGAGTTGGCGAGCAACGCCGTGATGTCGCGCCCGGTCGGCCCGAGGAGCCTCGAGGCGAGCAAATTCATGCTTTTCTTAAAGGGATGAAGCAAATTGCTGGCCGCCTCGAATCCTGCCTTCATGCGCCAGTACGCGGATGCCGCGCCAAAGGCAGGCATGACGCCGTGGATGACGCCCAGCACGTTGCCTTCCGCACCACCCATTTTCGGATCGCACGCGGCGCGTGCCACCAGCCCACCCATCGAGTGGGTGATCAGGATCACCTTCTGGCACAGCCCAATGTGCTCGCGCGCCTCCTTGATGATTTCGTCTATGCGCTCCGCCAGCTTCTTTCCAGAGGTGCGATTGGTGTCGGTCCAGTTGTAACCGAAGCCGAAAACCGGGAATACGAAGAGTTTGCCAAGGGGCCCCCAGTCGCGGGTGCGCAGGCTGTGGAGAAAGGGGCGATAATCTTCCATCAGCCCGATGAAACCGTCGCCCACGGGGTTGGAGTTGGCGACCTCAAGGTAGTTCGGGTCGAACCGCTCGCCGATCAACATCGCCTTGCGGTCGGCCGCCGTGACGCCGGAGAAGTGTTTGATCAGAAATTTGCCAGTCGGATCCCAGCGCAGGTCGTCAGGGCTGTCAGCTTCATCGGTGCCGCTGGTGTCGAAGCGGCGCATCTTGACGGGAGTGCGGCGCAGGCGGCTGCCCATGACGCCGGGCACAAAGATGATAGGAATTGCTTCGCGCTTGACCCGGATCTTGTGCTCGACGTCCGTGCCGAGGCCGGAGAAGACCCGATCGACTTCGTGCCACTCTACGTCAATCTGGTTCGCCATGCGATTTCCTTGCCGCAAGCCGTCGCACAAAGCGCACGGCCGAACGGGACGAGATGTTAGCGAGGCCTAGAAGTGGACGCCCCCTTCCAAAGCCAGTTGGACGTCTTGATAGAAGGCGTAATGCACCACCACCGCTGTCCCCGCCGGGATGCCGTCGGCCGAGAAGGTGCCATCAGGGAGGAGCTCTTGCAGCGGCTTCACGCCGGCAAGCGTAATCGACAGCTTCTCGAATGCGTACGCCTCCGGACGTCTCTCAACCGGCCACCACTTCGGCCGGCCGTGAGGCTCCGGACAACGTATCAGGTGCTCCAGGAACCAGTGCTGCAAAGGGCATGGCTGCACCGGACTGTCCACTTCCCTATCGTCGCTCGATGTCCCCATAGGTCCACTCCAGGTGAACAGCGCGCAATCACTCCGAACGACCGCGGCACGCCTTGCCGCGCCGTTGGCTGTCCACAAAGAGAAGACAGACCAACGCTTCCGACTTGAGCGGGCGGTTCATCCGACGCCAGGAAGCTCGGTTCGACGCCCCAAACATTCTGACCGCGCCCGCTGCGGCACCGCGAAAACGCTGGCATCGGCGCGATAGCGACCCGGGACCCACGCAAGACCGCCCGGCCACGGCAACGAGGTCGGCGAGCTTACGACCCCACAAGGTCAGCATCGTCAGGCCCGCCTGTCCGATGGCGCGGCCGCCTCGCGAACCAAAAGCCCGGTTGTTGCGACAGCCAGCTTCTGCGGCCCTCCGAACGAGCTGATGGCACCACCACCAGGGGTCTCGGCCAAGTACTTGATCACGGGACCGAACACCTCCCGCAATTGGGCTGCGTCGCAGGCTGGCAGGAACTCACGCAGTACCCGCGGGTCGTAGAACCGGAACAGCAGCCGACTACCGTCCTCCGTCCGAACCATCGTCAGCCGCCTGAAATGCGCCCGCAATGCCTCCAGCGACACCAACGACCAGAGGAAAATTCCCCAACTCTCGCCCCAACCATCCTCCCAAAGCCAGTCGAACACCCGATCGGTGGAGCCTAGGCACACCAGATACGGCGCCACCGCCGCCATTTCCGTCGCGGCATGCCCCTGGTACAACCCAACCACCTGCTCGGTCGCCGCGAACCGCCGCAGCCTGGGGTAGATCCGCTCGTCGCGTGCCGTGTCGAGGATCGCGTAGAGGTACGCCTGCCGCGGCTTGTCCGCC
>JBEKNT010000022.1:0-36997 GCA_049522565.1 Acetobacteraceae bacterium | reverse complement strand
GGCAATAGCAGCGCACCGGTGCGCAGCATGAAGCCGCCGAAACCCGGCATCCGCACGCCGCGATGCGCCGCGATTGCGCGCAGCATCATGTTCGGCGCGTTGCCGATATAGGTCAGCCCGCCAAAGAACGTCGCACCGGCCGAGATTGCTTGCAGGACCAGGGTCTGGGCGCCGGTCAGCGCTTCCGGCCGGATGCCGGCAAGGTCGAAGAACACCAGGTAAGTCGGTGCATTGTCGAGAAACGCCGACAGCAGCCCGCTCAGCCAGAAATACAGCAACGGGATCGGCTGGCCGCCGGCGTCCAGTGTGAGCCGCAGCAGCGGCGCCAAAGGCCCCTCCAGCCCGGCCTGCAGCATCGCCGCTACCGGGCTGATGGTGATGAAGATGCCAGCGAACAGCATTGCCACCTCCGCCATCGGGTGCCAGACGAAATCGTTGGCTTGGCGGATCGCGCGCGGGGTGAGGTACAGCGACAGCTCGGTGACGGCGATGAACACACCGATCGCCGCCAGACGCTCGATGCCGATGCGCTGTCCGAGCAGGGTCACGGCGCCGGGGTGGACAAAGCCCTGCGCGAGGACCGCGACCGCGGCCAGCAGGATCAGCCCGAGATTACCCCAGCCGCGCAGCCGCAGCCGCGCCGGCTGGGGCGCCGGCGGCTCGCTCGCCGCCAGATACCGGTCGAGCACCCAGAACACCGCCAGCAGGACGGTGGTCAGCAGCAGGAAGTGCGGCAGCAGATGGGTGGCGGGCCAGAAGAACGGCACCCCGCGCAACAGCCCGACATACAGCGGGGGGTTGCCGAGCGGGGTCAGGGCACCCGCCGCGTTGGCCACCAGCACGACCAGGAACAGCACCAGGTGCATCCGGCGGCGCCGGTGCGCATTGGCGTGCAGCAGTGGCTGGATCACCACGACAGCCGCCGCTGTGGTGCCGACGACCAGACCCAGCGCGACACCGATGGCCAGCATGGCGGTATTGCCGGTTGGCGTTCCTGCCGGTCCGCCTTGCAGGTGAACCCCGCCGCCGGCGGTGTACAGCGCCAGCAGGAGCGTCGCGAAGGGCAGGTACTCGATCAACAGCGCGTGCCATGTCTCGGCTGCCGCCACGCCCATGCCGGCTTCCGCGGCGCGCGGCAGCAGCAGTGCCGCGCTCCAGGCCAGCGATACCAGGCCCATCCGCCGGACCCAAAAGCGCGGTGCCAGGGCAGGCAGGACGGCGATCGACAGCAACAGCCCCAGAAACGGCAGTCCCCACGGCAGGCCGGGCACGGGACTGGCCGCATGGTCGGCCAGCGCGGCGCCACTATCGGCGGCCCATGCCGCTGCCGGCACCGGCAGCAGTACCAGACCGCACAATCCGGCGTACCGCCCTACGAGCAGGACGGCCCCGGCTCGCCTGGGGCTTGTTTGCATGCAAGCGACCCTGCAAGTAACGTCCGTCGCACGCAATAGGGACATGCAAGCGATGGACATGACGGGCGAGCGGCGCATTCCCGCGCCGCGGCAAGTCGTTTGGAACGCGCTGAACGATCCGGATGTGCTCCGGGTCACCCTCCCGGGCTGTGAGAGCCTGGAAATGCAATCGGATACGGCGATGAAGGCGACGGCCTCGGTGAAGATCGGGCCGATCTCCGCGCGCTTCACCGGCCATGTGGAACTGTCCGATATCGACCCGCCGAATGGCTATACGATCAGCGGGGAAGGGCAGGGCGGTGTCGCCGGCTTCGCCAAGGGCGGCGCAAAGGTGAAGCTGGACGATGACGACGGCGCCACGCTGCTGCGCTATGAGGTGCACGCGCAGGTCGGCGGCAAGCTCGCTCAGCTCGGCGCCCGACTGGTCGATGCCAGCGCCAAGCAGTTGGCCGATCAGTTCTTCGACCGGTTCAGCGCCCGGGTGGCGCCTGCCGCCGCCGCTGCTCCGGCCGGCGTTGCGGCGGCACCGATCGAGCTTGCTGCGAGGCCGGTTCCGGTTGCGGCGCCACAGCTCACGCCGGCTGCTGCCGGGCCGGTCGTGCCGGGTGCCCCCGCCAGCTCACCGCAGCAAACAGGTCCGGCGACGACGCAGATCTACCCCGCCGCACCCGGCTCCGAGGTGGCCAGGCCGGTGCTACCACCGCCCTATCCGCAAGCCCCGATCAGCATCTTCGCCTTGATCCCGCGCGAGCCGTTCGGCCTGCCGATCGCCGCCTGGATCGGCGGCGTCATCTACCTGTTCATCGTCCTGCTGTTCATCGGAGCCATCTTCTAGTGGCCGCATTGCCCGCCACGGTCTCCGACACCGCCAGATTGCTCGCCGACCAGGGCTACATCGCCGACCAGGAGCTGGCCACCACGGTGCACCTCGCGCTGTCGATGCGCCGCCCGCTGTTCCTGGAAGGCGAGCCCGGCACCGGCAAGACCGAGATCGCCAAGGTGCTGGCCGCCGGCCTCGGCCGCCGCCTGGTGCGGCTGCAATGCTACGACGGCATGGACATCGCCGCCGCCGCCTATGAGTGGGACCACGCCCGCCAGCTCATGGCGATCCGCCTGGCGGAGGCTGCCGGCCACACCGACCGCGACGAGCTGTCCCGCGACATCTACACCCGCGAATTTCTGCTCTCGCGTCCGCTGCTGTCCGCGATCGATCCGGACCTGCCGCCCGCGGTGCTGCTGATCGACGAGCTGGACCGTGCCGACGAGCCGTTCGAGGCGTTCCTGCTCGAGCTGCTGGCCGACTTCCAGATCAGCGTACCGGAGTACGGCACGGTGAAGGCGACGACGATGCCGGTGGTCGTGCTGACCTCGAACCGCACGCGCGAGGTGCACGACGCGATCCGCCGCCGCTGCCTGTATCACTGGGTGGACTACCCGAATGCGGCGCGCGAGCGGGCGATCCTGGCGGCAAAGGCGCCCGGCGTGCCGGAGAGCCTGTCGGCGCAGGTGGTGGCCTTCGTGCAGAAGCTGCGCGAGGAAGACCTGTTCAAGCTGCCCGGCGTGGCGGAGACGATCGACTGGGCGCAGGCGCTGACCTACCTCAACCAGAAGGAGCTGGCGCCGGCCGCGGTGGATGAGACCCTGGGCGTGCTGCTGAAATACCAGGACGACATCGCCAAGGTGCGCGGCGCCGAGGCGGCTCGGCTGCTGAACGAGGTGCAGGCGGCGGAGTAACCCGGCCCCCGGCGTCGTCCCCAGCCAGCGCTCCGAGGAGAACCGCCTGGTCCCGATCTCGGCATCGCCTGCGCGCCGCCTGCAGGCGCGCGGCTGATGCACCAGCCTGTCGTGCTGATTGAGATCCTGCCCCCGACCAACGTGTCGAAAACGCGGGCGAATGTCCGTACCTATCAGAGCATTCCGGCGGTCGCGGTGATCGTGGTGCTGCACTCGACCGCGGTCGCGGCTGAGGTTTTCCGGCGAGGACCGGACGACACATGGCCGCAGCAGCCTGGGGTCGTCGATGCGGAAGATACGCTTCGACCCGACAGCATCGGCTTCGCCGCGCCGCTGCGCGATGCCTGCCGCACCACGAGCCTTGCATGGTTTTCAACGGTTCCATTTCGTGCCCGTCCCGTGCCAAGGGATCGACGCTCGATCCAGCAGCGCTGCCACCAGCGCGGCAACGATTTCTCGCAGACAGACATCGACTGCGTCTCGGTTCCGTGAGACGCTCCGCAACGGGGGATCATTGCGATCCGCCGCGCCTCCGCAGCGGCGTAACGACTGGCGATGCAGCAGCGGCGGCGGTACACTGCTGACACCGTCGCTGCGCGCCGGACGATACCGTCCGCTGGTTGCGATGTTAGCGTTATCAGAGTAGCGTACCGCCCGACTCTCGGGTCGTCCCCGAGGCCGCCGAAAATACAATGACCGGGAGAAACACCATGCCCAGGATCATGACCAGCCGCCGCAACCTGCTGCGCGGTGCGGCGGGACTTGCCGCGCTCGGAGCCGGCGTCGCCACCGCACGGGCCGCCAGCGCGCCGCCCCTGCCGTCCGCGCCGGTCTCGCTCAACGTCATCGACGTGGCCGGCCAGTTGCAGCTTACCCAGCGCGCCATGGAGGAATACGCCAAGGCGAACCCGAAGCTGGTGTCGCATATCGCCTTCTCGCAGGCACCGGCGCCGGAACTGCCGGGCAAGATCAAGGCGCAGCAGGACGCGGGGCACGTGGATATCGACCTGGTGTTGACCGGCACCGATGGCCTGTCGGCCGGCATCGACCAGAAGCTATGGATCCCGGTCGTCACCGACTACGCCGCCGCGTTGCCCGACCTGAAGGACATCTACCTGCCCGGGGCACTGAAGATGCAGGGCCTGGCACAGGACCAGGCGGTCTGCGTGGTGTTCTGCCCGGCCGGCCCGATCCTGGAATATATGCCGGACGCAGTGAAGACCCCGCCGAAGACCGCGCAGGAGCTGCTCGACTGGACCCGCGCGCACAAGAACCGCTTCATCTACGCCCGTCCGGCCAATTCCGGCCCCGGCCGCACCTTCCTCCAGGGCCTGCCCTACCTGCTGCACGACAAGGACCCGATGGATCCCGACAAGGGCTGGGACAACACCTGGGCCTATCTCGCCGAGCTGGGCAAGAACATCGAATACTACCCGACCGGCACCGGCGCGGTGATGAAGGAGCTGGCGGAGGGTTCGCGCGACATGATCGCCTCGCATCTCGGCTGGGACCTCAACCCGCGCATCCTCGGCGTGGTGCCGAAGGAAGCGATGGTCGGCACGCTGGAAGGCTTCCACTGGGTGACCGACGCGCAGTACTGGGCCATCCCGAAAGGCGTGTCGAACGACAAGCTCGCGGTCTTGCTCGACATGACAAAATACATGCTCAGCAAGCCGGCGCAGGCGATGACCTACGACAAGGGCTATTTCTATCCCGGCCCGGCGGTGAAGGACGTGCCGCTGTCGATGGCGCCGGCGGACAGCCAGGCCGCGATCAAGGAATATACCAGGCCGTTCTACGACAAGCTGATCGCCGACGTGCCCTCGGAGGTGCCGCTGCCGGCCGACAAGCTGGTCTATGCGTTCCAGCGCTGGGACCAGCAGGTCGGCGCGCGGGTCGGCAAGTAGCGCCGCATGCCGATCGCCTCCCGCGACTTCCGCGAGCTGCGGCTCGATCGGGTCGGTCGCGACTTCGGCCAGACGCACGCGCTGCGCGACCTGACGCTGACGGTGGAGCGGGGCGAGTTCATCGCCCTGCTCGGCCCCTCGGGCTGCGGCAAGTCCACTGCGCTGAACTGCATCGCCGGCCTGTTGTCGCTGACCGATGGCGAGATCTGGCTGGACTCCCAGCGGATCGATGAACTGGGGCCGGAGGAACGCGGCTTCGGGATGGTGTTCCAGAACTACGCGCTGTTTCCGCACATGACGGCGCGGCGCAACATCGCCTTTGGCCTGACCACGCAGCACCGGCCGAGGGACGAGATCGCCCGCCGGGTGGACGAGGCGATCGCGGTGGTGCGGCTGGGGGAGCAAGCGGACAAGCTGCCCGGCCAGCTTTCCGGTGGCCAGCAGCAGCGCGTGGCGATCGCCCGCGCCATCGTGGTGGCGCCGCCGCTGGTGCTGATGGACGAGCCGCTCTCCAACCTCGACGCCAAGCTGCGGTTGGAGATGCGGGCCGAGCTGCGGCGCATCCACAGCATGCTCAAGTGCTCCACGATCTACGTGACGCATGATCAGGAGGAGGCGCTGTCGCTGGCCGACCGCATCGTGGTGATGATCGAAGGACAGACCCGGCAGATCGGCACCCCGGAGGCGCTGTATGCCCGCCCGGCGCATGCCGACGTGGCCGAGTTCATGGGCTACCGCAACCTGCTGCGCTCGTCCGCCGAGGTCACGCAGGGGGGCGTGACGGTCAGCGTGGCCGGGGGGCGGGTCACCGGCACGCCGGTAGAGCATGTCGAGGGGCAGGCGATCGTGGCGATCCGGCCGGAGGATCTGCATCCGGCGGCCGATGGACCGATCGCCGCCACGGTAGAGATCGCCGAATATCATGGCCGCGATTACTATGCCGTCGCGCGCGGTGCTGGCGGGGAAGAGCTGTTCTTCCGTTCGCCGGTGCGGGTCGGTCCGGGCGAGGTCGTGCGGCTCGCCGCGCCGGCCGAGCGCGTCCTGGTCTACGACGCCGGGGCTGCGGCATGAGCGCGCAGTACGAAGCAAAAGATCCTCCCCCTCCCCCCAGCCTTGGTCCGCTTCGCGGCCCAAGCCCTCAAGGGGAGGGGGAGGATTCTGCACCTACCCCGCCATGAGCGCACACAACCTCTCGCTGCGTCGCCGCCTCCGCGAGCGCGGGCTCGACGGGGTGACGCTGCTGCTGATCCCCGCCGTGCTGTTCGTGCTGGCGCTGTTCGTCTACCCGTTCCTCTACGGCCTGGTGCTGTCGTTCCACCCGAAGCAGGGCGGCGCGTTCGCCAACTACGTGGAATTCTTCAGCAACCCGTTCCTCTACGACACGATCGGCACCACGCTGTGGCTCGCCGTGCCCGTCACCCTGCTGAACGTCGTGCTGTCTGTCCCGGTCGCGTTGCGCGTCCGGCTGATGCAGCGGCAGCGTCTGCTCACCACCATCCTGGTGATCCCGATCACGCTCGGCACGGTGATGGTGGCCGAGGGGCTGCTGACCTATCTCGGCCCGCGCGGCTGGCTCAACCGCACGCTGCTGGAGTTCGGCCTGGTCGATAGCCCGATCCGGCTGTTGCACAACTACTGGGGGGTTATGCTGTCGCTGGTGATCACCGGCTTTCCGTTCACCTTCCTGCTGACGCTGTCCTACGTCACCGGCATCGATCCGTCGCTGGAGCAAGCCGGCGCGATGCTGGGCGCCCGGGCGCGGCAGCGGTTTTTTCGCATCCTGCTGCCGCTGCTGGCCCCCGGTCTGACCATCACCCTGGCGCTCGCCTTCGTGCAGGCGTTCACCGTGTTCCCCTCCGCCATCCTGCTGGGGGCGCCGGCCGGGCCGACCCGAGTGATCTCCATCGCGGCCTACACGGCGGCGTTCGAGCAATACGACTACTCGCTGGCCTCGGCGATCGCGATGCTGATGGCCGGCGTGCAGGTGGTGATCATCGTGGCGCTGCTGGGCGCGCGGAACCTGGCGTTCCGCGGCCCCGTCAGTTCCGGCAAGGGCTGACGCCGCATGAGCACGACGCGACGCAGCCCGGGCGAGCGATTGTGGGCCATCGCCATCTGGACGCTGGTGGGATTCTTCATCGTCAACCTGCTGGCGATGATCGGCAGCGTGGTGGTGAACTCGTTCGGCACCCGCTGGTTCAACACCTGGCTGCCCGCCGGCTACACGGCGCAATGGTATGCGCTGGCCTGGAACGAGTTCGGCCTGCCGAGCATCCTGTTGGTGACCGTGGAGGTGGTGGGCACGGTGGTGGTGCTATCGGGCCTGATCGGCGTGCCCGCGGCGTACGCGATGGCGCGGCGGAACTTTCCCGGCAAGCAGGCGGTCATGCTGCTGTTCCTGCTGCCTTTGCTGGTGCCGCCGATCACCTACGGCATTCCGCTGGCGACGGTGCTCTATCGAGCGCAACTGGCCGGGACGATTTGGGGGGTGATCCTGGCCAACCTGGTGCCCAGCCTGCCGTTCGTCATCCTGATCATGATCCCGTTCGTGGAACAGATCGACCCGCGCGTTGAAGCTGCCGCGCGGGTGTTCGGCGCCAGCACCGGCCGACTGTTCGTGCAGGTGCTGGTGCCGCTGCTGACGCCGGGCATCCTGGCGGCGATGCTGCTGGTGCTGGTGCGTACCATCGCGATGTTCGAGCTGACCTTCCTGACCGCTGGCTCGACCAGCCAGACGCTGGTGGTCGCGCTGTATTACGCGGTGTTCGCCGCCGGGGTCCGGCCCGGGCAGTCGATCGACGCGATGGCGGTGGTCTACATGATCACCACGCTGGTCTGGCTGCTGATCGCGCTGCGCTTCGTCAACCCGACGCAGATCGTGACCCGGGCCAAGCGGTAGGGCGGACGCAGGCCCGCCGTCTCGCGGCGGTCGGCGATCCAGGGTGGCGATCGCGGTCCCCGTTGCGCGGACCCACGCCGGCTCCTAACCTTCATTGGCGGAGAATTTCTGGCCGGAAACCCATCATGCCGCTCAACATCAAGGACCCGGCGACCGAGCGATCCCTGCGTGAGCTCGCGGCGCTGACCGGCGAGACCGTCACGACAGCGGTTCGCCGCGCCGCCGAGGATCGCCTGCATCGCGTCCGCCGGACCCGCTCCGCGGGGAGCCTCGCGGCGGAATTGCCGGAGATCGGGCGACGCTGTGCGGCCCTGCCCAACCTCGATCCGCGGATGCCAGACGAGATCCTTGGCTACGACGAGCAAGGCTTGCCGTCCTGATGGTGCCGCTTGCTGGACACCGACGAAACGGTTCGGGTGGTGGCCGGCGACGGGCACCGCAATCGCAGAACCGCCCCCATCGTCCGCGCAGGGCCGAGTCGTTTGCTCGGCTGGCACGACGATTGCGTGGACCGCGCCCGCCGCCGGCTGGTCGCGCCGTTGCCGCGCATCGCGTTCCGTCCGCATTCGTGACATAGGCAGATGTGTCGACAAGTTCTGCCGAGACGGACCCTGCCGTGGAGACACGACGTGGATAGCCCCACCCGGCCCGCGCCAACAGACAGAGCGCGGGCCACACCATCCACCGACGCGCGCACCAACGAGGCCGCCTCGGCCGGCTTCGATCCGATTTCTCCGCCGCCGGGCGAACCGCTGCCGGACCAGCGCATCACCGTCACCCGCGATGCGCTGCGCGACGGCTCCTTGCTCTCAGCCGCGCGCCGGCGCGTGCCGCCAGGCACGACGCTGCTGTCGGACGCAGCGATCGAGGCCGACCTCGACGCCAAGCTGGCGCAGCACGCAACAGGCGCTGATGTCTGGCTGTTCGGCTACGGCTCGCTGATGTGGAACCCGGCGATCGAGTTCGCCGAACGCCGCCCTGGCGCGGTGCATGGCTGGCATCGCCGCTTCTGCCTGTGGCTGCACATGGGCCGCGGCTCGCCGGACAATCCCGGCCTGATGCTGGCGCTCGATCGAGGCGGCCGCTGCGCCGGCCTGCTGTTCCGCATCCCCGCCGCCGAGGCGCGCGCCGAGCTATTGCTCGCCTGGCGCCGCGAACTGTTCACCGGCGCCTACCACTCCCGCTGGGTGACCGCGATGACCGACGACGGCCCGGTGCGCGCCGCCACCTTCGTCGCCAACCGCAAGCATCCGCGCTACGCGGGCCGACTGGACGAAGCGGCGGTCGCCGCGCGGCTGGCGACCGCCAGCGGCTCGCTCGGCAGTTGCGCGACGTATCTGGCGGAGACGCTCGACGCGTTGCAGGCGATGGGACTGCGCGACGGGTCGCTGGAGCGGCTACAGCGGTCGGTGGGCGGAACGTTACGCTGACGCGGCCGCACCGCTCGATGGCCAAACGTTACGCTGACCGCAGCGGTTGGCGGCGCGTGGCGAGCGGTTCAGGCAGGATCGATACCCGGCCAACTTCCCCGGATTGTTGCGGCGCCAGCCGGATTCGCATCGAGAACATTCTACAGCCTTAGATTGTATAAAACTAGAATGTGCATCTTTTGATTGTATATTTATGCCAGATTGCTGCATTTCTCCCGCAGCTAAGTAGATTCCGACTGGCATTCAGGCGGAATCCAACGGGAGTTAAGTATATTCCGGCCCTTCCGGTTCCATGCCAACTCCTCAATCTTCGGACATCGCCGCCAACACGTGCGTGAAAGGAGCCGGTCCCATGCTCAAGGTTTTGATTGCCGAAGACGATCTGATGATCGCCGACATGAGCGAGGACGTTCTGGTGGAGCGCGGTTACGAGGTCTGCGGCATCGGTCGCACTGTCGACCATGCGGTCACGCTTGGCCAGCGCCACCTGCCTGACCTTGCCATCATCGACATGCGGCTGGCGGACGGCGGACTCGGCAGCGAGGTCGCTGCTCGACTGGCCGGCCTCGACCGGCTCGGCATCCTGTATGTCACCGGCAATGTTTCCGGCAGCAAGCTGGACAATGCCCGCGGCCACGGCTGCCTCGCCAAGCCTTACCGCTTTGCCGACCTTGTGCGCGGCCTGGAAATCGTTGCTGAACTCGTCGAGACCGGCCAAGCATCGCCACCGTTTCCCGATGGCTTCAGGGTATTGCCGCGGGCCACGGGCAGCCCATCGGAGGCCGCTGATGCACGATGACGCATCCAGGGTCGGCATGCTGCTCCGCCAGCAGGCGGCGATTGCCCGGTTTGGCAGTTTTGCCCTTCGCCAGAGCGATCTGTTCACAGTGCTGACGGAAGCGGCGCGGGTTTGCGCCGAGGGTCTCAACGTGCCGTTCTGCAAAGTGTGTCGCTATCGGGCGGCAGAGAACGATCTTCTTGTCGAGGCCGGGTTCGGCTGGCAGCCCGGCGTGGTCGGCGTGGTCGTCTCGCGGGCCGACGCGAGTTCACCGCAAGGCCGCGCCTTCATCAGCGGGGAACCGTCGATCTGCAACAATCTGCGCGAGGACAATCAATTTGATCTGCCGGAATTCTACGCCGCGCACGGCATCGTCTCGACCGTGGATGTCATCATAAAAGGCGAAAACCAGCCCTACGGCGTGCTGGAGATCGACAACGACAGCCAGCATGATTACGACGAGCACGACATCGACTTTCTCACCGGTTTCGCCAACGTCCTGGCCGAGGCCGTCGCCACGTCCGCGCGCACGACGATCCTGAAACGGACCATCGAGCGGATGGAGGTCCTGGTCGCAGAGCAGGACCGTCTGCTGGATCAGAAGAAGATCCTGGCAGAAGAGTTGCAGCATCGGGTACGCAACAATATGCAGTTGGTCTACGGCATGCTGAGCAAACAGGTCGCCGACACGCCGGACGAGGCCGGGCAACGGGGAATCAAGGCCATCGCACGCCGGGTCACCACGCTGGCACAGGTCTACGATCATCTGCTCGGCAACGAGATAACCCGCACGACGGATTTCGGCATGTATGCGGCTTCCTTGTGTCACAGCCTCGCGGAGATCCAAGGGGTTTCGGACAGTGCCATCACCCTGACCTGCGACAGCAACCTGGTGATGCTCGACCTCGATGCGGTAACGGCTTTGGGAATTGTCCTCGCGGAACTCGTTACCAACAGCTACGATCACGCCTTCCCGAACGGCACCGGCTCGATCAACGTGGCCGTGCGGGCCCCGGCTAACGACGATGTCATGGCAACCATGACAATCCTCGACAGTGGTCCGGGGTTCGATGCGAAGGCCGAAAGCAAGCGGCACGGATTGGGCCTGGTACGGCGGCTTATCGAGCAGGTCGGTGGGACCGTGGCGCTCGACTCCGATCACTGTACGTTTTGGACCATCAGATTCCCGGTCGCCGCGTGACCCTTCGCTGGCCATCCGGTCCCTGCGGATTGTCGAGGTTCGCCTGCCGATCGTCCGGACAATGGTCGGCGTTAGGTAGATTCCGATCCTTCCCCTCGTCGATGATGTCCATAGTTTTATGCTAGCGCGCGGCATGGGATTGCCGAGCGTGCTCAGGGAGGCTGACGCATGCTGAACGTCCTGATAGCCGAAGACGACCTGTTGATTGCCGATATGGCGGAAGAGGTGCTTGTCGAACACGGCTACAACGTGTGCGGCATTGCTCGCACCGTCGCCGAGGCGCTGGCGCTTGCCTGGCAGCACAAACCTGACCTTGCGATTCTCGACGTGCGATTGGCCAATGGGGACCTGGGAACCCAGATCGCGGCCGAACTGGCCGGGCTTACCCAGCTCGGTATCCTCTATGTCACCGCCAATGTCTCCGCGGTCACGCGGGCCGCGGTGCACGGCCACGCCTGCCTGGCCAAGCCGTACCGCACCGGCGACCTGCTGCGCAGCCTGGAGATTGTAACCGAGATGATCGACACCGGCACGGCGTCGCCGCCGTTTCCTTCCAACTTTCATGTTTTGCCGCCAGCCGGTCCGCTGGACAGCCCGCAGCCGGATCACGATGGGGCGAGGGTTCTTGCGTTGCGTCGGCAGCAGTCGGTGATCGCCGGGTTTGGCAGCTTTGCCCTGCGCAACGACGATCTTCCCGCAGTGCTGGCGGAAGCGGCGCGGGTTTGTGCCGAAGGCCTCCGGGCGCCGTTCTGCAAAGTATACCGTTATCGTTCAATGCAGGGCGATCTGCTTCGCGAAGCCGGATACGGGTGGCATGCGGGTGTGGCGGCGCACGCCGTCTTGCACGCCGATGCCAGGTCACCGGAAGGGCGCGCCTTCGTCACTCGGCAGCCTGTGATCTGCAATGACCTGCGCAATCGCGTCAATTCCGATCGGCCGGCATTCAACGCCGCGCGTGGCACGGTCGCGACGGTGGATGTCATCATAAAAGGCCGCGATGGCCAGCCGTATGGCGTGCTTGGGGCCAGCAACAACGCGCAGCAGGACTATGATCAGGGTGATGTCGATTTTCTCACCGGCGTTGCCGATATTCTTGCGGAATCAGTCGCCAGTTTCGAACGTACGGAAATGCTGAAGTCGACCATCGAATGGTTGCAGGGCCAGGCCGAAGCGGGCAGCCAACGGCCGGATCAGGCGAAGATCCTGCGCGAAGCGCCGCAACCCGGGGTCGGCGACGGCCCGCAGCCAGCCAACCGGCGGCCGGACAATCCGACGACCGAGGCGGCGGCCAAAATCGAGACAGCAGGCGACAAGATGACGGGGTATTCAGTTCCGCCCACGACGTTCGTCGCCAACCGTCCGCATGGCCGCGCGGTGACCTCTGGCGTCGGCCGTCCCGTCCTGATCGTGGAAGACGACGTGGTTCTCCGGGATATTCTGGTGGAGCATTTCGCGGCGGAAGGCGGATTCGCGGTTGTCACCGCCGGAACGCTTGCAGAAGCGGACAACGTCCTGGCCGAGAAGGATCGCTATTTTGATGCCATCCTGCTCGACGTCGGGCTGCCCGATGGCGACGGATGCGACTATTGCGCCAAGTTGCGGCACGAGAAGCACGGCATGCCTATCATCATGCTGACCGGCGCAAACGACGAGACGGATGTCGTTCGCGGTCTGGATTCCGGTGCCAATGACTATCTTGCAAAGCCATTTATCTGGAACGAACTCTGTGCCCGCTTGCGCGCTCAGCTCCGCTTTTTCGAGGGCAGCGAAGCCGCGGTTTTTCCCATCGGCCCATACCTCTTTCGGCCTGGCAGGAAGCTATTGGAGGATAAGGCCAGGAACCGCCGTATCCTGCTGACCAGGATGGAGGCGGCGGTGCTGAAGTTTCTGTATCGCTGCGGTCCCGGTGTGGTGGATCGCAAGGTGCTCGCGAAAGAGGTGTGGGGGTACAATTCCGGAGTGACAACTCATACCTTGGAAACCCACATGTACCGACTGCGCCAGAAGATCGAGGCCAACCCCCGCATGCCCGACCTTTTGCTCACCGATCAAGGCGGTTACAGGCTCAATTTAGCTGTTGTTCGCCCATAGAACAGGCTGTTGTTCGCCCATAGAACAGACAGGGCTGCGCTGACACTGCAAAGCGGCGGACGCCGTGCGCCCCACCTGTGATGGCGGGTGGGCGCCGGTGCGACGGCAGACTTTTTCTACCTTCCGGCTTTATCCTGGTGCGTATCGGGCTCGACCCGGCCACCTCTGCACGGATGGCCGGATCAAGCCTGGCCATGACCGTGTGATACGGCCCAGGCGAACCAGCCGCGAGTCAATCGTTCGGCCGGCGGCGATCAGGTTCTTGCCACCCGGCGCGGATGCATCTGGCGCAACAGGAACAGCGCGGCCACCGCGCCGACCAGCAACCCACCGCCGATCAATGGCCGGTGCGCGATCCAGGCAATCGCGATCGTCAACAGCGTGATCGGCACCGCGAGCGTCAGCGCAACCAGGAAGGCGCCCGCACCGACCATCGATTCAAGGAACGGCAGCACCGCGAACAGCATCGTCAGCGGCCGGGAGATGCAGACGAACCCGATCAGCATCGCGACGAAGCCGACGCCGCGCAGAATCCAGGTCAGCCGGCCTTCCGATCGCATCTCGTCGTGAAACAACCCGGACGCGGTGACGACACCGGGCTCCGCCAGGGCGATGGTGTAGCCGTTGGCATCGCGATACGCCGTCAGCACCCCGTCGGACTGCGCCGCGGCAACCGATATCGTCTGCGCCGGAATGGCGCCGAAGGTCACCCGCAGGTCGCCGATCATCGGCTGGTTCGGATCCTGGCCGCGATAGAACCCATCGCCCGCCGCCTGATAGCCCGCCGGCGGCGCCGCCGGCACCGGCAACGGCGCAAACGCCGCCAGCTTGTTGAGCAGCGGCGGATCGACCCGATAGGCGCCGAGCTTGACCTCGGCACCGTCGAACGTCGCCGAGCGCAGCTCCATCGGCGGATTCTGATGGCCGTCGCGCACCTTGAACTGCGTCGAAACGATCGGCTGCGCCGACCAGACATGCTGGTAGGTGTAGGTGGTCTCCGTTGTCTTCGAGCCGCCGACCGATTGCTGGGAATGCGAGCTGGCCTCCTCCTTCCATTGATACATCTCCACCGTGCGCGACAGCCGCAGCACCCCGTCGCCGGTAACGCCGAACACCGGGTCGCGGGCCGGCGTGGTCGGCTGCATCATCCCCGAGACATGCACCAGCTTGCCGTTGGCCGATGCGTCCACCGGCGTGGCGCTGACCTCGACGATCGCCGCAGCACCGCGGCCCAGCGCGCGGCTCGCGGTCACCGCGCGGCCTTCATTCCAATACAGCAGCCCGATGCTGACCACGACGAGGACCAGGCCGATCAGCGCAGCGATCAGGCTGCCGCCGAGCCGCTGGCCCCATCCCTCGGTGGTGACTTCGGTGAACTGGTCGGACATGGGCTTTCTCGGTACGATGTTTTATTGAATGAGGCTACGCGTTGTCCGAGAGGGGCTCAAGCTCGACGCGACGATTGCGGATGCGGTGGCCTGGCGCAGGACACCGGCAGCCTGGGGCCGGCTGGCCGGTCGTGGTCAATCGCGAGCGGCGAGGGGCCTCGGCGGTGCCGCAGGTCAAGGCCTGGCCGGATTAACGGCCCCTAAACCAAATACGGGGAAAATGCCGCCGGCGTCTCCATGCAGTGACCGGCGGCACTGACACCGGATTGCCCCGTCCGCGCGACCATGCAGCCCCGGTGAAATCAGGTTCGACACGCTTTGGGAAACCCCGATCATGCTGCGTCCCCCCGGCTTTGTTCGCCGTGTCTGCGCTTTCCATAACCTGCCGCTATGGGCGAAGGTACTTGTCGCGCCGGCGGCATGCCTCGTCGCTGGCGTCGCCGTCGCGGTTTCGGTCTGGCTGGGCACCACCGAGACCGAGGGCAGGCTGGCCGAAGTCGCCAACAGCGCTCTGCCGACGGCCGCGGCGAGTGCGCAGTTGCTCGATACCATCGACACGATCCAGACCATGGCGATGCGCGCCTTGGTCTGGCAGCAGGCCGGCCTGCCGCAGGCTACCATCGACACGCTGGGGAAGAGCATTGATCGTGAGCTGACCGCATTGCGCACGAACGTCGCCGCCATGGTTGCGGGACGCGCCGCAAGCGATGCCGACCTGCCGCAACTGAAGGCGATCGCGGCGCAGTCGGCGGTGTACGCCAAGCAGCTCGCCGATGCGCTCGATCTGGTTGCCGACCCGGCGATCGCGGTCGGCTATTTCCGTCGTACCGACGCGACGTTCGAGGCGTTGCGCAACGACATATCCGGCTTGTCGGCCGCACACCGCGCGGCCGAGGCGGCGGCGGTGCAGGCGGCCCGCGCCAGTTCGCGCGCCGCGCTGATCCGCTCAACCTGGATTGTCGGCGGTTCCGGCATCGTCGTGTTGATCCTGCTGCCGGTCGTCGTGGCGGCAATCGCCAAACCGGTTCGCGCGCTGACCCGGGCGATGACCGAACTCGCCGCCGGCAACATGCAGGCCGAGGCCGCCGGGCAGGACCATCGCGACGAGCTAGGCGACATGGCCCGGGCGGTCCTGGTGTTCAAGGAACACATGATCCGGGGTAGCCAACTCGCCGCCGAACAGGAGGCAGAGCGCAATCGCGCCGAGGCGGAGAAGCGTGCGGCGCTGGTCAGGATGGCCGTGACAATCGAAACCGCAACCAGCGCCGCGCTGGGGCAGATCGGTGACCGGACGACGGCTATGGAGGCGACTGCCGAAGCCCTGAGTGGGTCGGCCACCCGAACGCGCGCGTCAGCCCAGGATGCTGCGGCAGCCGCCAGTCAGGCACTGGCTGTTGCGCAAGCCGTCGCGGGCGCAGCAGAGCAATTGGCCGCATCGATTCGCGAGATCGGCGGTCAGGTCAACCAGTCCACGGCGGTTGTCGGCCGCGCGGTGACCGCCGGGACCGAGACCCGCACGACCATCGTGACGCTGAATCAGGAAGTCGAAAAGATCGGCGCGGTAGCCGACATCATCAGCGAGATCGCTGCCAGGACCAACCTGCTGGCGCTCAACGCGACGATCGAGGCGGCGCGCGCCGGCGATGCCGGCAAGGGATTTGCCGTGGTCGCCGCGGAGGTAAAGGCGCTGGCCATGCAGACCGCGCGATCCACCGAGCAAATCGCCCGACACATCGGCCAGGTGCGGTCGGCCACCGGCGCATCGGTCGCGGCGGTCGCGCGGATCGATCAAACCATAGCCGAAATCAGCGCAATCGCCGGCTCGATTGCGGCTGCCATGAAGCAGCAGGATGCCGCGACGGCGGAGATCGCCCGAAACGTGGCTGAGACCGCCACCGCGGCGAACGGGATGAACAATCGTACCAACGAACTGTCGAACGAGGCGGTCAGCACCGGTCGCCAGGCCGTCGATCTGCGGGATAACACGGTGGCGCTGACTCTTGCCGTGGAGAAGCTGCGGCATTCGGTGATCCAGGTGGTACGAACGTCGACCGCCGAAGTGGATCGGCGCAAGACTTTGCGCCATGCGGTGGATCTGGCCGGAGGGTTCTCCGTTGCCGGTGATGGCGAACATCCGATTCGGGTCAGCGACCTCTCGGAAGGCGGTGCCTGTGTCCGTGACGCCCCGGAAATACCGATCGGAGCGCGTGGCGTGCTGCGCCTCGATGGCGTTCGTGTCCCGCTACCCTGTGTCGCGCGCATGACCGACGATACCGGGCTGCATTTGTCTTTCGATCTGGATGCAGCAGCGGCGGAGGCTCTCCGTCCGGTCCTGGCGGGCCTCGGGTTGCGGCAGGCAGCCTGAGTGCTCTCTGCCATGCGGAAAGCTCGATGTTTCCAAGGTGCGGCAGGGGATCGCCGGATGATTGGCGGCCGGGGCAGAAAGGGCAGAAAGCAAGGAAAAATCTAACACAGATTGCGCGGATTAAAGCAAGAATTCAAAATAGTTCCAATACAGACATATAATGACCGGCGGCACCGGCAGGAATAATGGCGAGTTATATCCTGGGCATCACCTGCTGACTAATCGACGCAATCCGTGTCAAGCCTCGATTCGTTGCTTGCTCCGCCGACCTGCCCACCTCGCCGTAGCAACTCTGTTGCGGCCGTTGCCTGACCGGACCCGATGTCCGCGCGATCGATCAACGCTGATACACACCGGCGATAAAGGTGTAGTCGCCGGCGGTCTCGACGTAGTTTTCCTTTGGCAGAACCTTTCCGGTGATCGGGTCTTTGAAAGAGAAGTTGAACCAACCTTTGCCGGGACCGCTAGCGATCTGCTGAACCAGCTTGCCATACTCCACGCCGTTCACGTCGATGGCGTCGAAATACGTCTTGCCCACAAGCTTCGGATTCTGGCCGTGCACGACGCGGATGCCATCCCGATCGAGGATGATCAGATACAGGTCGCGGTCGATGAATTTCCCTGCATGGTCCATGAATTCCACTTTTGCCTTGTCCATGCCGATCTCGGCGGTGCGGGCGATCGCCTGCTTCACCAGGGTCACCGCCTCATCCTTGGTGGCGAACTCGCCGGCACAGGTGGGGTCGGCACAAGGCAGCAACAGGCCGAGCAATGCCAGGCTGGCAAGACGTCGCGAGATACGCATGATCCGGCTCCTTTGCATGACGGTCGGCCGCGCGGGCGTCGCGCGAACGCGGCGTTGACCGGGTTTGCTGCGGTAAGCAAGCGGCATCATCGATCAGGAAGGTTAAGGCGCGGCTAATCTGGCCGCTGCATCGCCCCGCGTGGTTGCAGTGCTGCGTTTGGCAGTTCGCAAAACCATGTCTGCAGCCTTGCGAATCCGCGTGGTCCGGCGATGGGTGCGGCAGCCGGCGATGGGCCGTGTCGATCCTGGCGAGGTGTGGTCCTCGCGTTGCCCCAAGCCGGATCGCAGTGTCGATCCGATGCCAAGATGGCACTCGATCGGGACGGACCGGGCCCGGTCGATCGTTGCCGGTGTGCGTCAGGCCGCCGACCCGCCCGGCCACAGAACGCCGCAAGCGACATCGTTGGCGATGGCTTCAGGCAGCGCATTGCAATGGACCGGTCCGGACCTACGCAGCCCCGACCAGCCGCGCCACCCCCAGCAGCCGCGCCAGCGTGCCGGCATCCGCCTGGCCGGTAACGGCTTCCGGCCGCCAGTGGCGCTGGAAGGCCCGCAGCACCGTCGCCAGCGCCGGATCGCGTGGCCCCTCCGGCGCCACGCGATAGCCGATCTCCCCCAGCACCCGCCGCACGTCGCGCAGCCTGCCGGCGTCGCGCACCGCGTCGCCGGTGCCCAGATCGGGCACGTCTTGCGGCCACAGCCCGACGCCGTTGCGCGCCAGCCCCTCCCAGTCGAATTTCTCCCCCGGATCCTCCTTGCGGTCCGGCGCCACGTCGCTGTGTGCGACGATGTTGCGCGCGGGAATGGCGTGCCGCGACAGGATCTCCAGGCACAGGTCGCATACCGCGGCGAGTTGCAGCACGGGGAAGTCGCGATAGCCCCATTCATGTCCGGGATTGACGATCTCGATGCCGATCGAGCACCCGTTCAGCTCGGTCTTGCCGCGCCAGTACGACACGCCGGCGTGGTAGGCGCGGCGCGCCTCCGGGACCAGCCGCAGCACCGTGCCGTCCTCGTCCACCACGTAATGCGACGACACATGCGCCGCCGGATCGCGCAGCCGGTCGATCGCCGCCTGCGCTGTCTGCATGCCGGTGTAATGCAGGATCAGCGTGTCGATCGGCACGCCCTCCGGCCGCGCGTCCTGATTCGGACTGGGCAGGTCGCGGATGTGAACCAGGGAGGAGGGGGGGGAGGACGCCGGGAAGGATACTCCCTCCCCCCTTGTGGGGGAGGGTTGGAGTGGGGGGTGCGAACCGGCACGGTCCGTGGGGTTCGTACCCCCCACCCCAACCCTCCCCCTCAAGGGGGGAGGGAGTCCGTGTTCCTTCTCTCCTTGCCCACCTTCTGAAGCCGCCGTCACAATCCGCGCTCCCGCTTGATGCGGTCCCACGCGGCGTTGATCTGCGCCACCTTGTCGGTGGCACGCGCAATGAACTCCGCCGGCACACCGCGCGACGCGAGGCTGTCGGGATGGTTCTCGCGCATCAGCTTCTTCCAGGTGGCACGGATCTCCTCGTCGCTGGCCGAAGCCGCAACACCGATCACCGCGTACGGGTCCGGCGCATCCGCCGCCGGCCGCGGCACCGAGCCCTTCGCCCGCTCCCACGCCGCCTGTTCCAGGCCGAACCGCCGATGCACGCGGGCCAGAAAATCCTGCTCGCGCCCATTCACCGGCCCGTCGGCGCGAGCGATCACGAACAGCGCCGCCAGCACGTCCTCCAGCACGCCGCGATTATCGTCGAACGCCTCGCCGAGCTGGGTCGCGTAGGATTCAAACCCGGCCTCGTCCTCGCGCGCCTGGTCGAACAGCCGGCCGATGTCGCGCACCGCCTCCTGCGGAATGCGGAAATGCCGCTTGAACGCGTCGATTTCCGCCCGCTTCACCGGGCCATCGCATTTTGCCAGCTTGGCGGCGAGCACCACGACGCAGATGGAAAACACCTGGTCGCGCCGCCCCAGCATGGCGGCGATCCGGGCGGGATTGAGCATCGTTTGGTTGCCGAACGAAAACCCCATGTTCGGCATGCCGCCGCTATCCGCGGCATGGCCCAGCGCCGCCCCGACCACGGCGCCGAACGGCCCCCCCATGGCGAAGCCCGCCATGCCGCCGATGATCTTGCCCCAATAGCCCATGCCTTTACTCACCCTCTCGCGCTACGCGGGAGAGGGTAGGGCGAGGGGCCAACAGCCGCGCACTACCCGCCAAGCAGCGACTTGTCCTGCACGGTGGTGTCCTGCCCGACCACCGGGTCGGCGATCGCCGCCTCCAGGCTGCTCGCGCCCTTCCATTGCTCCGGCGGCCGCACCTTGCCATCCGAGCCGATCTGGTCGATGCCCCAGTAGATCTCCAGATTGTGCCCGTCCGGGTCCTGGAATTCCACCGCGAGCTGCACCCCGGCGCGGCGGCGGCCCTCAAAATGGATCCGCACATCATGCTTGCGCAGGTGGTCGCGCACGCGCAGCACCTCGTCCAGCGAGGCGACCTCGAAGGCGATATGGTGCAGCCCGGCGCCCGGCCGGTAATCCTTCGTCGCCTTGAACAGCGCGATGCCGTGATGGTCCGCGTTCAGCCGCACGAACACCGCGCCGCCGGCCAGTTGACCGCCGTCCTCGGCATAAACGTCGGAGACCTGGAAGCCCAGCACCTCGGTGTAGAATTTGGCCGACCGCTGGAGATCGTGCACGTAAAGCGCGAGGTGGCCGATCTTGTTCAGGCGGAACGGCAGGCCCTTCGGCCGGCCCATGGCGGCGACTTCGGCTGCATTCATGGCAAGCCCTCCTTCACGTGCGATATTACGCCGCGGCCGGGCGTCGCGCCACCGTAGTGCGACCTCTCCCGCATGGGCGGGAGGGTTTTGCTCTACCCCGCCTCCACCTCGCCGCCGCTCTCCACCCAGTCCTTGATCCCACCGAGATTGCGCACGTCGCCGAACCCCATGTCGCGCAGCGTCTTCCCCGCCAGCGCCGCGCGGCCGCCGGAGCTGCAATACAGCAGGATCGGGCGGTCCTTGCGGAAGGCCGGGTCGTGGGTCGGCGCTTCCGGATCGGCGCGGAATTCGAGCATGCCGCGCGACACCGCGATCGCGCCCTTCACCTTGCCGCTGGCTTTCACCTCAGTCCCGCCGCGGACATCGACGATCAGCGCGTCGGCCGACGTCACCAGCGCGGCGGCCTCCGCCGGGGTGATGGCAGGCACCACGGCGCGCGCAGCGGCGATCAGATCCTTGACGGTGGCGCCCATGCGCGTGTGCCCCTTGGCGTTGCGGGCGGCAGGTTAGCAGGTCGGCGCGGCTCCGACCTACCCTCCGCAACTCTTGCTGCGAGGAGCACCGCACGTACCCCTCTCCCGCGGGCGGGAGTGGTCGATACGCGTCAGCGGCGAGGGCGCAGCGAGACGACCCGACCACCTTCACCCGGCGCCACGCGCCGACGTCTCCCGCGAAGCGGGCGAGGGGTACCCCGCGGTTGCCCCGGCGGTGGGAGACTACTATCCGTGGTCACGCAGATCATTGCTGTCGGTACCACGATCATCTCCCGCCATGTCTGACTCCCCCATCGCACCGCCGCCGAAGCGCGCCGCCAGCGCACGCACCGTCTCGCTGATCGTCGCCAGTGCGATGTTCATGGAGCAATTGGACGGCACCGTGCTGGCGACCGCGCTGCCGACGATGGCGAAGAGCTTCAACGCCGATCCGCTGCACATGAACGTGGCGCTGACCTCGTATCTGCTGACCCTTGCGATGTTCATCCCGGCCAGCGGCAGGCTGGCGGACCGTTTCGGCTCGCGCACGGTGTTCCGCGCGGCGATCGCGCTGTTCACCCTCGGGTCGATCGCCTGCGCGCAGGCGCCGAGCCTCGCCTTCCTGGTAGCGGCCCGCATGCTGCAAGGCGCCGGCGGGGCGATGATGTCGCCGGTCGGACGTCTGGTGCTGCTGCGCGCGGTGTCGAAAACCGAGCTGGTCAAGGCGATGGCCTGGCTGATGATCCCCGCCACGATCGGTCCGATCGTCGGTCCCCCGGTCGGCGGCTTCATCGTCACCTACCTGTCGTGGCATTGGATCTTCTACATCAACGTGCCGATCGGCTGCGCCGGCATCGTGCTGGTCACCCGCTACATCGAGGAGATGCGCGAGCCGACGCGCACGCCGTTCGACCTGCTTGGGCTGGTCCTGGCCGGCACCGCCCTGGCCTCGCTGATGTTCGGCATCGAGATGGCCAGCCGAGGCATCGGGTCAGGCGCGATCACCTTCAGCCTGGTGGGCGCCGGGGTTGTCTCGATGGGGCTGTATGTGCTGCACGCGCGGCACCACGCGCATCCGATGCTGGACTTCCGCATGATGCGCATCCCGACGTTCCGGATTTCGGTGATCTGCGGTTCGCTGTCGCGCATTGCCGTGGGCGCCATGCCGTTCCTGCTGCCGATGATGCTGCAACTGGGGTTCGGCTTTTCGGCGGTGCATAGCGGGCTGATCACCTTCGTCAGTTCGGTCGGCTCGCTGGCGATGCGCCTGGCCGCGCCGGTGTTCCTGCGGCGGCTTGGCTTCCGCAACGTGCTGGTCTGGATCGGCCTGGTCGCCACGCTACTGCTCGCCGTGACCGCCGCGTTCCGCCCGAGTTGGCCGGTCGCCGCGATCTATGTCCTGCTGCTGCTGAACGGATTCTTCCAGTCGCTGCAATTCATGGCGTACAATACCATCGCGTATGCCGACGTGCCGCGCTCGCAGATGAGCACCGCGACCAGCTTCTATACGACGTTCCAGCAGATGTCGCTCACCTTGGGGATTGCGGTGTCGGCGGCGGTGCTGGCGGCGTCGATCCGGGTGCTGGGGCACGCGCAGCCGCTGCTGTCGGATTTTTCCGTGGCGTTCCTGGTGGTGGCCGGCATTTCGCTGGCGGCGCCGGTGTTCAGCCTGCGGCTGGACCGCGCGGCGGGGGCGGAACTGAGCGGGCATCGCGAACGGGCAGGGAAGGCCAGGGTCGCGGTGGCGGAGTGATGCCGATCGGCCAGTCTGGGCCATTGGCGTGACTGGGTGCGCTTGAGCGTCTGAGATGGGTGGGAAGCCGACCTTCCTCCCCGCCCGAAGACCCACGCCCGCATCGCCAACGGGCTCCACAGCGCCGTATTGGCCAGTGTAATCGAATGCCGTGTCCCAGACATCGATTGTGCCACCGAACGACGGCCGCGTTCTCCGGCCACGAGCGCCACAGTTTCTTCGCGCGTCAGGTCGAGTTTCAACCCGATCGGTAACCGCTCGGGACTGAACGAAGCGGAACGAACCTGATCGTGATGGTCAGGCGCCGGTGTTGACGGCCACGATCATCGCCGCCCAGGCAAGGAGAGCAAGACCAAGAGGGCGGCTCAGCCACCGCCCCCACAGCGCGTTCTTCTCGATTGCCATTAATGCCCCAAGCGCCAGCATCAAGCCCACATTGCCAGTGCCGACGACGAACATCAGGAGCATGATGGCCCAGCAGCAACCGACGCAAAACACGCCATGGTGGATGCCGAGCGAGAAAGCATCGTGCCGTGGACTGACGCCATGCCAGTGCTGGATGATGAAGCTGAGCGGCGTGCGGCATTTGTCCAGACAGTGATACTTCAGCCGGCTGAATTGGAATAACCCGGCAATCGTCAGCACTGCTGCCCCCAGAATCCACGCGTTGAGCGACAGCCAAAGCCATTGCCGCACCGTCGCGTGCAACGCCGTATCGAGCAGATGCGCCGCGACGCCAAAGCCCAGCCACACCAGCAGATAGCCACCGATCAATAACGCCATCAGGCCAACCCGGTCACCGCGCCCGACCGTGAGTCGGTCGAAGCGTTGCAGCAACGGCAAGGCCGTCGGCAGCATCATCGCCGCCGACATCAGCAGCCAGCCTCCGGCGTAGAGCGATCCCGGCAAAACCAGGTCGCCGCCCGGCAATGCGCGGCAGATGGAAGCCGCGAAGCCGATATCGGTCCAGCGTCCGTGGTCGAGGTAGCGGCCGTACGGGCTCCGCTCCCAGAGCAACAGCGTGGCCCAGGCCATGCCGATCAGGCCAGCCATGATCGGCATGAACCAGTTCCGCGCGCGCGGCGTCCGGGTGTCCGCCAGCCGGTCGCCCGGCATCAGCCGTTGAAGACGAACGTGCTCTGTAAGGCGTTGTGTCCGGTGATATCCAGGTCGTGACCAAGTTCCGCGTGCTTCGACCGGTAACGCGTGGCCTTGCCCACGAACACCGGGGCGCCGGGCACGGTGGAAAAGATCGTATTGCTCAGCACCGTGGTCGAGCCGTCTGGTCCCTTGTAGGGCTCCAGTTCGGCGAAGCTGACCTCGCCGACCTTGAGCGTGCCGCTGCCGCCTTGCACGTCGAAGGTGATCGGCGCACGCTCGACCGATACGACCTCGCCGACCAGTTTGGCGAAGTCGGCGATCGGTCCGCCTTGCTTGCCGGTATAGACATCCAGCAACGCCTTTTCCTGTGCGGCCGTTGCGCCCTCGTCGAGATAGACGGCAACGCGGAAATTGCCAGCGAGAACATTGCCCGGAATGTGCGACACCATGGCAAGCGTTCGTCCGGTCACATCGACGCCATCGATCGTTCCTGCATCGAAGTGGTAGGCGAGGACGGAATCGCAGGTGCCGTTGTCCGGGTCCTCGCCAATCCAGCACGGGCACAGGACGCGGCAGTCGCAGACCTCGAGCAGGCGTCCTTCCAGATGATAAGCCATCTCCGATCCCCCTGTTGGTGTGTGACGTCTCTTGGCGGGCGTCGCACTGGGCAGTCGAACGACGCCAGCTTGGCGGGACATTACAGGAACCTTGTACCCGATGGAAACGTTATTTGCGAATTGATCAGGTCGCCGGCCTCCGCTGTCACCGCTTCAAATGGATTGCCGCCGTAGCTGCCGGGGTCGCCCTAGCGCCGCTTAGGGTGGAAAGCGGACATTTCCGGCGGACGCACGGCATGACCCTTCGCGACACGCGCCACCCAAGCAAAATGCAGCACCGCTGGCGGAATTCGGCTTGTGTTTCGGCAAATTACGCCAGTTCGTCGAGCAGCGCTTTTGCCTCCTTGAGGTCAGCCATGTCGAAGCCTTCGGTAAACCAGCGGTAGACTGGGGCGAGGACGGCGCGCGCATTCGCGTGGCGGCCTTTGTCACGATGCAGCCGGGCAAGACTGACCGCCGCACGCAATTCCCACAGTTTTGCCTGCTGCTCCTGAGCGATCCGCAAGGCTTTGCCGAATAGTCCCTCGGCGAGGTCCCAAAGTTGTTGTCGCAGAAGAAGTTCGCCTTTGCGTCGGTTCAGCTCCGCTTCGAACCAGCGCTCGCCGGTCCGTTCCACATTGTGCAATGCATCGTCCCATAGCGCCGCGGCCTCGTCTATTTGCCCGGCCATCTCGGATGCAGTCGCCAGAAAGGCACGATATTGCGGCATCCATACCTCTGACCCGGTGGCGCGGTAAGCACTCAAGCCTCGGTGCAGCAGATCGATCCCCTCCGATATATTGCCGTGCCTGACCTTGGCCCAGCCGCGAAAGATCGTCCCTTGGGCATGGTATAATGGAAAGCCTTGCTCGACCGCCGCTGCCGTCAGTTCCGCCGATTGCCGGTCCAGCGCGGCGTCGTCTCCGGTCAACGACAAGAGGATGGCACTGAATACCTGGCTCAACACCAGATATGGCGGATGCGTCAGCGTTTGAGCGTCGGCGGCCATTGTCCTCATCTCGGCAAGAGCCTGATCCGGATAGCCGAGACAGAACTGCACGATGGCCAAATTCCCATGCACTGACACCAGCGAGAAGCCCTGCCCGCGTCCGACCCGTGCCGCCCATTCGTCGAACGCGCGACGGGCGCACGGATCATCAAGCGCGAGTCCCTGCTTGAAATGCGCGCTGGACGAAGCGAATTCCCCGCGAAACATGAGGGTTTGCGCCAACGATGCATGCGAAAGGAGCCGCCCAACCGCATCGTTGCGCCTGCCGCCGACCCGCAGCAACTCCTCATTCAGGCGCAGCGCCAGGTCGAGTTCCCCGCGCAGTGCATGATAATTCACCTGTCCCACCGGGACATGAAAGAAGTCCGTCGGATAGCCGAGTTGCTCCCACAACTTTCGCGCACGGGCAAAGGCACGGCCAGTTTCCGGGGCGGCGTTGCCTCTGACGACCCGCAGGGCCGCACCCAACGCAACGTGAAACTCGAGCTCCTGCTGCCGGCGTTCGGGCGTGCCGGGCAATAGCGCGAGCTGGTCGATCGCGTTTTGAAATTGCGCGGCGGCTTCCGCGAACGACGAGCGTGCGGCTGATCTGCGACCTGCCTTGCCCCACCAGACGACGGATTTTTCCACCAGCCCGGCCTCGGCATAATGCTGGGCGAACAGCTCGGGTTGGCTGTCCATCAGTTCGGGGAAATCGGTCGCGAGCACTTCGGTAATGCGGGCGTGAAACTTCTGACGCGTGCTGCGCAGCAGGCCGCCATGTGCGGCGTCCTGAATCAGGGCATGTTTGAAGGAGTAGATCGCCTCGGGAGGCGTGCCGCGCTGGGTCACCAACTCCGACGCGACCAGACGCGCGAGAGCCGCGTGCAACTCGTCCTCGGGAAGACCGGCAACGGCATGCAGCAGTCCGTAGGAGAATTGCCGCCCTATCGCGGCGCCAATCTGCGCCACCTGGCGCGCCGCCCCCAAACGGTCGAGACGGGCAATCAGCGAGTCGTGCAGCGTCGTGGGGATTCCCGCCGCTGGGACACTGCTCTCCAGAAAGCCCTTGGTTAGTTCCTCAATAAACAATGGTACGCCGTCGCTGCGATGGATCAACTGATCGACGACGTCGCGGGGCAGTGCCCTGCCGCCAGCGATCTGCATGACCAGGGTGTCCCGATCGCGCCGGTCCAGGCGATTGAGAGTGAGCATTGTCACTTGCGGCTGGCCGGTCCAAACCGGTTGGAAGTCGGGGCGGAACGTCAGGATCAGCAATACTGGCAGGTCGCGGATCCGCTCGACGATGAGGTCGAGCAACTCGCGCGAGGTTGGATCGACCCATTGGGCGTCCTCGAACACCACCAGCACCGGCTGCCGGCGCGCCAGACCTTCGAGCTGCCGAACCAGCGCTTCCAGTGTGCGTTCTTTCTTGCGCTGCGGGCTGAGGTTGGGGAGAGGGTGCCGCTCTGCGATCCGCAGCGACAGCAGATCGGCGATGAACGCCACGTCCTCGCCGGGCGTCGCCTCGCCAGCAAGCAGGGCCTCGAGCTTTTCCAGCCTGGCCGCGGGCGGATCATGCGGCGAAAAGCCGGATGCTCGCCCAAGCTGATCGGCAAGCGGGTAAAAGGCGCTGTCCTGGTGATACGGTGAGCAAAAATAGCGCAGGCGTAGATGGGGCTCGGTGTGCAGACGTTGCTCGAGCTCCGCGGTCAAGCGCGATTTGCCGATGCCGGGTTCGCCGGAGATCAGCACCGCCTGGCCGTCTCCCATCTGCGCACGGCGCCAGCGGCGCAACAGCAGTTCGATCTCTTCATCACGGCCGATCAGCGGACTCAGCGCCGGCCCCCGTAACGCCTCGTACCGGCTTTCCCCGGCGTGCGCTCCCACCACACGCCAAAACTGTATCGGTTCGCTGCCGCCGGTGGCTACCATCGTGCCGGGGTCGCGACAGTCGAACAGGTTGCCGATCAGGCGGCGGGTGACTGCATCGATCAGCGTCTCGTTCGGTTGGGCCGACAATTGCAGCCGCGCGGCCAGGATTGGGGCGTTGCCGACGATGTCCTGCGGTGCCAGCTCACCGTCCGCGACCCGGGTACCAATGATGACCACGCCGGTTGCCACGCCGATGCGGCATCCGGTCAACCCTCTTGCTCCCGGTCTCGCGGCACCGACCACGGCGCATAGTTCGAGGCCAGCGCGAACAGCTTGTTCAGCGTTGTGTTCATGCGCCGCGGGATACCCGAACAGGATGAGCAGTGTGTTCGCCTGCCGATTGACGATGACTCCGTCATGCCGTGCGACGATGCCGGAGATGCAGCGCTGCAGATCGGCGACCGCCTCACGCAAAGTTTCCAGATCGAGGCCGTCGGCTGGTTCGGCGGGGCCAATCAGCTCACAAGACATTGCGCTGATCTGGCGGTATTCGGCGTCATTGCCTGGTAGCGTTCTGGCAGCTCGCGGGGCGTCCAGAGGCGGCGGCGACGCCACGACGCCTTGCTGCGGCTCCGTGACAACCGACGCGACAAAGCGGTAGCCACGTCCTTTCATCGTGCGCAACAACCGCTGGTCCGAATCGTCCAGGTTGCGGCGGATGTCCCGCACGCATTGGGCAATGCTGTCGTCGGTGACGAACAAGCCCGGCCACACGGCCTGCATGATTTCGTCGCGATCGATCAGGCGGCCGGGATTTTCCACAAGAAGTTGCAGAAGCGCAAAGGATTTAGGCCGCAGGCGGCATTCCACGCCGTCCGCCAGCAGCACGCCGCGCCGGAGATCGAGGACAAAACGATCGAACTGGTATTTCTGGCACTTCATCTGCCCGGCCTGCGCAAGGGGTCGCCGAATACTTTCAGCAAAATTTCAGCCAGGCATCAAGACAAGAGCGAGCCAATGCGGTTCGATCATTGGGCGGTTCGATCATATGGGCAAATTGCCCGGGTGCCACCGACGGCATCACGTTGACACCAGAGAGGACATGCAGTGCAGCGAAGCCGGAGTCGGAAAGCGGGCGGTGCCTCAACGGCCGCATGCGCGTCGCGCCAGCGCGCAACCGAAGAGTTATCCGCGCGGCCACGCGAAATAGCTGAACCGGCTTGGCTGTTTTCGCTTGCTCGACGCTCGGCTACCGCGAGTGCGTCAGCATGACTGTCGAGGCAGTCTGGCTCATCAGTGGCATATTTGTCGCCAGCGGTATCTCAGGCATGACGGGTGTGGGGTTTCCAACTGTGGCAACGCCCCTGTTCATGCTCGTTTTCGATCCCATCAGGACTGTGGCGTTAACCGCGCTTTGCTCTCTGACAGGCCAGGTCATCAGCATGATTTCGCTGCGCCGGGACATTGCGTACACCGTGCGTTGGCCTCTGGTACTTGCCGGCATCACCGCCGTGCCCGTGGGGCTCGCCCTGCTCAGCGTTATCGACAAGCACGTGTTCGGGGCGATTGCCGGCGCTGTCGTTGCCGGTGCGAGCGCATGGTGGCTGTGCAAGCCTGGCGTACGGCTCACGACGCAGCATCCGGCCGTTGAAGTCCTGGCCGGCCTCGCCGGCGGCCTTTGCGGCGGCCTGACCGGCGTCTCGGCGCCCATACCGACGATCTGGTGTGCCGCCTGTGGCATGACGAAAGAGCGCCAGCGCGCGGTCATGCAGCCGTTCATTCTGATTATCCAGCTGTCCTCCGGCATTTTGCTATGGCAGCGCAACGCCATCGACCACGTCGTGATGCAGAACTATGCACTGCTTATCGGCCCCGTCATCTGCGGGTCATGGCTGGGCACTCGGGTTTTTCGTGCGTTCACCCACCAAGCGTTTGTGAGGGTTGCCATGGGCGTTACGGCAGCGGGCGGTCTGGCGCTGATGTTCAAATGATCTGGCAGCATCCCGTTCTGAATACGGCGCGCCAGCGGCAGGCTGACGCTCTGGCCGCGCTGCTGATGCTCGCGCCAAAGGCGATCGTGCATTTGGTGTGGCGATTGCGAAGCCATGTATTGCCAGGCCGCAGACATGATCCCGCTGCCCAGCGGATCAGCCTACAGGCCGAATACGATGAGTCGGGAGCCGGAGGTTGACCCACTCGTAACCGCCTCGCCGCTCGGGGGGCTCGCCCGTTGGCGGCTTTACGGCAATCGCGCATATGTCGATCCTGGTGCGTGGAGCGTCGGCACATGGACGGGAGAGATGGTTCTGGGAACAGTGCCTGTTGATCCGCTGATCGCGCCAGATCTGGACAAGGCCGGCTGCTTCGGAGGAGAAGCACTTCTTATCAGGGTCATGCATTGCAATGGTGCCGCAGAGCTGCAAGCCATGGCGGCGCGCGACGTCAGCGTTGGCACGCTGCCGGCGGCCAGATTGGACCGCAGAATATTCTTCCGTCGTTGCCTTCTGTCGCGCAGGACTCTTCCGTTTTAATGGTTCCCTTGGGCGAACGCAGCAAATTATTGCGCCGAATCGTTACGCAGGGGCGTTTTTTACACAGCCTCGGTCGTGAGCCGACGTCGACCAGAGATGCCGCCTTGCATTTGGGTCGCGGCCTTGTACGGCGCCGGAACCGGCAGGCCAGGATAGATGAGCCCCTCTGTTGGACTAGTTGCCCTAAACAACAGGAAAATAGGCCTTATTTAGTCCTAGGAAAAAAGACTTGACTCCCGCCCCGTCTCGCGGTAAACACCGTCCCCAATGCGCGCGCGGCACACCTCGCCGGCCGAAACCGACGCCCCCGATCAAGATCGGGTCGGCCCCGACGCGCCCGCGCACAACCCCCTCCGCGAGCCCCTTGTCCGTCTCCTTGCCCGGCTGATCCTCCTCCTGCTCGAATACCTGCGTGCCTGCCGCGACCATCGCACGAACCGCTCGCGCGCCTGGTGCGACGAGCGGCCGGACCTGGAGGCCGGCTCAGCGCAGCATGTCGCCGCCGTCATCCGCGGCGCGTTCGGCCACAGCATCGCCTGGATGTGCCTCTACAACGGCATCGGGCCCGGCCATCGCAACTGGCCGGAGCTGTCCCGCGCCATTCTCGCGTTCGGCGGCAGCCTCCGCGCCTTCCGTTCGGGCCGCCCGGCCATGGGCCTGCCGTGGTGGGGCAACCCGTATGTCATGCCCGGCGTGCCCGCGGAGCAACGCGAAACGCCGGCCGCCGGCGCCCTCGCCGCATTGCTCGCACGCGACGCCCCCGCCAACGCATCGGCTCCCGCGCCGCACGCCGCCGCCACGCCCGAGCCCGATTCCGCCCCGACGCCGGCATCCTGGCGTCCGCCGCTCGCGCGCGTGGCCATCGGTCCGCCGACCGGTCCGCCCCTGCCTCGGGGCTCCCCATACTGCTACGCCTGACGCACGGGGCCGGATCCGGCCGGCCCCGCCGTCCTGATTCGCGCTACGCCTTGTCATCCCGAGCAGCGGTCATCGCACGGCCCGGTTGGGCCGCAGCAAGCCCCATCGATCCGGCGCACGATCATCCGAGCCGATGATGCCAGCACCGGACGTGGCGCTGACGACGTGGAACGTCCGCTTGGCTTACCCCCGCAGCCGCTCGATCTCCGCCCCGCAGGCCGCCAGCTTTTGCTCCACCGCCTCGTAGCCGCGGTCCAGGTGATACACCCGGTTCACCACCGTCTCCCCGGTCGCCGCCAGCCCGGCCAGCACCAGCGACAGCGACGCCCGCAGATCGGTCGCCATCACCGGTGCACCGGACAGCGACGGCACCCCGCGCACGATCGCCGAGGCGCCGTGCACGTTGATCCGCGCCCCCATGCGGTTCAGCTCCGGCACGTGCATGAAGCGGTTCTCGAAGATCGTCTCGGTCACCATGGAGGCGCCCTCCGCCACCGACATCAGCACCATGAATTGTGCCTGCATGTCGGTGGGGAAGCCGGGGTATGCCTCGGTCATCACGTCCACGCCGTGCAGCCCGTTCAGCCGCTGCACCATCAGCCCGCCGGGCTGTTCGGCTACATCCACTCCGGCCTCGCGCAGCGACCGCACCGTGGCGCCCAGATGCTCCAGCCGCGCATGCCGCAGGAACACCGCGCCGCCGGTGATCGCCGCCGCACAGGCGTAGCTGCCGGTCTCGATGCGGTCGGGGATGATCGCGTGTTCGGCGCCGTGCAGCGCCTCCACGCCGTCGATGACCAGCTTGTCGGAGCCGATCCCCTCGATGCGCGCGCCCATCGCCACCAGGCAGGCGGCCAGGTCACCAATCTCCGGTTCGCGCGCGGCATTGACCAGCACGGTGCGGCCCTCGGCCAGGCAGGCCGCCATCAGCAGGTTCTCGGTGGCGCCCACCGAAACGAACGGGAACACGATGGTGGCGCCGCGCAGGCGGCCCTGGACCCGGGCGTCGATGTAGCCGCCCTCCAGCAGGACGCGCGCGCCCAATTGCTCCAGCCCCTTCAGGTGCAGGTCGATCGGGCGGGCGCCGATCGAGCACCCGCCAGGCAGCGAAACCCGCGCCTCGCCGACCCGGGCGAGCAGCGGCCCCAGCACCAGGAACGAGGCGCGCATCTTGCGCACGATGTCGTACGGCGCCTCGGTGTTGCCGATCGGGCCGCCGAGCGACAGGGTGCGCCGATCGTCGCCGAGCGGCTCCACCGCGATGCCGTGCTGCGCCAGCAGGGCCGACATCGTGGCGATGTCGTCCAGCCGCGGCACATTCGTCAGGACAAGCCGCTGGGTGGTCAGCAGCCCGGCGGCCATCAGCGGCAGCGCGGCATTCTTCGCGCCGCCGATGGCGATCTCGCCGGAGAGCGGCCTGCCGCCGCGGATGCGGATACGGTCCATGGGTTATGCTTTCAGTGCAACGTGATGGTGCGTGCCGACGGGTGGCGTAAGGAGACTCCCCCTCCCGCAAGGGGAGGGGGAGACAGCGTACCGACCGCCATCACAGCCGGGGCAGCGCGACACCGCGCTGGCGCATGTACTTCCCCGCCTTGTCGGCATAGCTGGTCTCGCAGGGCTCGTTGCCTTGCAAGAACAGGAACTGGCAGATGCCCTCATGCGCGTGGATTTTCGCGGGCAGGGGGGTGGTGTTGGAGATCTCGATCGTCACCTGGCCTTCCCATTCGGGTTCCAGCGGGGTCACGTTCACGATGATGCCGCAGCGCGCATAGGTGGACTTGCCGAGGCAGATCACCAGCACGTCGCGCGGGATGCGGAAATACTCCACGGTATGCCCGAGCGCGAAACTGTTCGGCGGGATGATGCAGACGTCCACCTTGCGATCGACAAAGCTGGCGGGGGAAAAATCCTTCGGATCAATGACCGCCGAGTCGATGTTGGTGAAGATCTTGAACTCGTCGGCGATCCGCGCGTCGTAGCCGTAGCTGGACAGGCCGTAGCTGATGACGCCCTCGCGCTTCTGCGCCTCCACGAACGGGGTGATCATGTCGTGGTCCTGCGCCATGCGGCGAATCCAGCGGTCCGACATCACGGCCATGCGGTCGACTCCGTTGGGCGGGGAGGGGCATCAACCGGTTCGTCTAGCCCAGACCATCGGCACGCGGCAAACCTCTAGTGTGACGGTGCATGGCCCAAGGCAACCCGCGCGTGGTGCGGGTCCTGTTGCATCGCCCACGCCATGAACTCGTCGGAGGTCCTGCGTTTCCGCGGCGGATCGGACATTGCTCACTCCGGCTTCGGCGGATCGTCCGCTGCCGCCCGCTCGCGCGCCTGATCCTTGCGCTTGCGCAGATTGGCGCGCAAGGCGGCGGCCTCGCGCGCCAGCCGGGCCGCCTTCGCGCGTGGCTTGCTGCCGGTTGGCGGCTTGGGCGTGGACACCTCGTGCTTCATGCGGCGCCAGCATCGTGACGGCGTCTCGTGCGTCAAGTCCGCGTCTTGCGCCAGCCGGCGGCCGATGGCTATATGCCGCCGCCCAAGATACCCCGGCGCTGCCGTAGCTCAGTGGTAGAGCACCCCCTTGGTAAGGGGGAGGTCGTGAGTTCAATCCTCCCCGGCAGCACCATACTAACCCCATGAAATTACAAGAATTTCTGATAACAATGTTAGGCTGTGCAATGACGCAAAGCGGAACAGAGCGGCACCGAGCGGCATGGAGCGGCACACAGAATACGTGCAGTGTTCCTATTCCGTTCACGGTGCCGCGGGGTGATGTGGTGCAGTTTGCGTGCAGTCCCGAAAGCGCAACGTTCCCGGTCCGTTCGCCGGTCAGCCCCTGATGCTGTGGTTCCTCCAAGCCACAGCGGCTTGGCTGATGACGCTGCTGCTGCACGTCATCTCGCCCACCGGGCCGCTGAATGCGCTCGCGCCGACCGACGGCATCACCCTCACCTCCGGCGCCCCTTACGCAACTGGCGACGGGAACACGCTTGATGTCTACGCCCCACGCCCAGGCGCCGCACCCGCGCCGGTCGTTGTGTTCTTCTACGGTGGCGCCTGGGCCAGCGGATCGAAGGAGATATATCGGTACGTTGGCGCCGCCCTGGCAGCGCGCGGCGTCATGGCGGTGATCCCAGACTATCGGGTGTATCCATACGTGAGGTTCCCGACATTCATGTACGACGCGGCAGAGGCCGTCGCCTGGACCCGCGCGAACGCATCGCGTCTCGGGGGAGATCCGCGCAGGCTGTTCTTGATGGGGCATTCGGCCGGAGCGCAGATCGCGGCGCTTCTCGCGATGGACAAGCGCTATCTGCGATCGGTGGACCTGTCGCCGCAGGACGTGTGCGGCATGATCGGCTTGGCCGGACCATACGACTTCACGCAACTGCGCGGCGTCATGGTGAAAGAAATCTTCGGGCCGCAAATTGAATTGGACCGGGCCATGCCGATCAATTTCGCTTCGTCCGACAACCCGCCATTGCTGCTGCTGGCAGGGTGGAGCGACTTCACGGTTGAGCCTGGCAACACGCAACGCTTGGCTGATCGGGTGAGGGCGGCCGGCGGCAGCGTTCGGGCAGAGTTCTATTCCGGCATAGGGCACACCACGTTGCTGGCGGCTCTCTCCGGGTCTCTCGCCTTCCTGGCTCCGGTCAGGGAAGAGACGATGCGCTTCATCGACGCGCGGGGGGCGTGTTCCCAAGCGCCGAGGGCTGTGGTCGGGAAGGGCGCCCACAGCGGTTGATCTGCCCGCCGGGCGCAGTGGACCGTACAACAAAAAGGCCCCCGGCGTAATGCCGGGGGCCTTGGTGCGCTGTGCCTGCAAGGGCAAATCACCCCTGCCATTTCCAGTTGGTGACGAAATGGATGATTGAACTCAGGACGGTACCAATAGCACCGCCCACCACCGCCAGAACAACCGCGTGCAGGCGGGTGAACGCCCTGGCCTTGCCGGCGTCCCTGTCGGCCTGATGAACCAGGGTTGCCACCGAGCTGGTAAGGGCCGCAACGTCATCGCGAATGCCCTCAAGCAGAGTCTCTACCCTGGTAAGGCGCTGTTCTCCGGCCAGCGCTCGGCCGATACAATCACGTTCCATATCCGCCCCCTGCTCAATCAGGTGTGTCGCTCAGGGCAAGCCCGGAAAGGCTGCCCTGTATCGGGAAGTTCATGTCCCATGAACTCCCGAGGTCCGCGCCGATGTCCCAATTCGCTGGCCGGGTCACCGCTTCCATCTACAGAATCCGTGCAGATCACCACCCGACTTCGGAAACTTGCATAGCACAACACAAGGTTTACAATTCCGCCGCCGCATTGGTAAGGGGGAGGTCGTGAGTTCAATCCTCCCCGGCAGCACCATCCACGGCTCTCACGCAGTTCTGCGCACCATCCGGCTGTTGCCGCCACGCCGGCATTCCGATGTAATCCCGCCATGGCGTATTACACCAAGGTTTTGCAGCCGGACGAACGCGTGCTCGTGGTCGGTCGGCTGCACTGGTCGATCTATACCCATGCGGTGCTGATCCTGGCGCTCGCGGTCGCGATTGCGATCGGCGCCTTCTGGGTGCCGGACCCGAACGGCCAGCAGATCGCCTGGCTCGCCGCGGCCGCCATCGGCGTGCTGGGGCTGCTGGCGCTGCTGGCCGCCTCGATCCGCCGCCACGCCACCGAGATCGTGGTCACCGACCGGCGGGTGATCTTCAAGCGCGGCATCCTGTCGCGCCATACGGTCGAAATGAACGTCAGCAAGATCGAGACGGTGGACGTGGAGCAGGGGCTGTGGGCGCGGATGATGGGGTACGGCACGGTGCTGATCCGCGGCACCGGGTCGGGGATCGAGCCGCTGCGGCGCATCGGCCACCCGTTGGCGATCCGCAACGCGATCGTCGCGGGGTGACCAGTTCATTCCGGGGATGGCGCGGGCACGCATCCCTGTTATGCTGCGCCGAACTTCCTCAATGGATCTGCTCTTATGGCAAATTCGACCATAGCTGCTGCACGCCGGCGGCATCGCGCTGCTGCTGTCGCTGTCAGGCTGCACCACGGTCAATAACAGCAATATCAGCGCCAATAGCCAGCGACCGACCGACCAGCAGATGCAGGTCGCAGCCACGCCGGGCGTCCGGGCCGGCCAAGCGGCCGTCGCCCCTGGTCCATCCCCGGCGCCCGTGTCGCCCACGACGCCGCTTAAAGCCGCCGATCTTGGCGTGCCGCTCGCCGACATAGGCAAGATCTATACCGGATCCATACTGCTGGCCGGCCGCCCGGCGCCGCTGCCCGACGGGGAATGGCTCTTGGCGGGGCGCGGCATTGCCCGCGGGCGCGGCACTTCGCTGAACGAGGAACTGCTGCTGCTTCGGCAGTCCGGCCACAGCGTTAGCGGGTTCCTGATTTACTGGGCCAATCCGCTGGCGAAACCTGCGCCCGGCTATCCATTGTTCGCCTCCTGTAGCGACAGCAATCGGCTCTTCGCCGACATCCGCGAGGCCACGCCGGGTGGCGCGCAAGACTGTCTCTCGATCCAGTTCGTCAACGAGGCCGCATTGCGCGCGCCGAACGCCGCGACCGCCGTGAAGGCGCTGGTGGATGTCGCCAATGCGCGCAATCTGGCGATCCCGGAAACCATGCTGGTGGCATCGCTGGTGCGGGCCAACGCGACACATGCCATGGTCTTCACGCTGTATCTCAATCCCGACCTTGCCGGTGTGCCACCGGAACCCTCCTCCGTGCCGGTCCAGAGCGGCTGGGCCAGCTTCAATCTGGACAAGGACCCCGCGCGCGTTGCTTACATGGAGCGGCTGAAAGCCTGGAGCGAGGGGTGGCGCGGCGTGCTGACGGAGGCATTCGGTGGTCGCGGGGTGCGGGTGCCGCCCGGCGCGGGCACGACTCCGTAACGCTCCCGCCGCCGGCAGCAGGGCCTGCGCGCCGGGTTGCACGAAGCCGTGCGCGCCCGGTTCCCGCCCCCAACCGGCTTCTGTTG